>NZ_AP024861.1:302668-605336 GCF_024346755.1 Vibrio aerogenes
ATCCGGCAAATTGCTTGTATTTTGCCAGTTGTTCTGGTGTTTGCAGGTTCGCACCGTCTTCCGGCGTCCGGTCATTGCCAATGATGTAAGGCTTGATGGCTTCCAGACGTTCGATGAACGGAGTCATATCAACGATCAAATCTTTTTCTATCGGAAAATTGGCCAGTGGTTCAATTTTGATACCATCAGGGTAATCCCGCAAAAAGCTTTTACAGGCCAGTTTCGGTACGCCGTTGACCATCATCCCGCACGAGCCACAAATTGCCATGCGGCACGACCAGCGATAAGACAAATTCTTATCAAGATTATCTTTGATATAACCAATGGCATCGAGAATCGACATCGTCTCATTTAACGGGATATCAAAACTCTGAAAATAAGGTTGGGCATCGTTCTCCGGATCGTAGCGGAGAATTTCAACTTTCTGAACGCGTTGAGTTGACATCATTTACTCTCCTCTGCGTTTTTACCGGACGCTTCATCCGCGGCTGCCTGTTCTGCGGCTGCGCCGTAGAGCCTTGCTTTGGGTTGTGATTTTGTGATGGTGACATCACTGTATTCGATATGGGGGGCTTCATCCTCACGGAAAAAAGCCAGTGAGTGTTTGAGGAAATTTTTGTCGTCCCGCTCAGTACATCCTTCATCAAGTCTTTGGTGGGCACCACGCGACTCTTTTCGCAGGATAGCTGAGTGCACCATCGCTTGTGCGACATCCAGACTATGACCAATTTCGATCGCATAGATCAGGTCAGTGTTAAAGACTTTTGTTTTGTCTTTAAGAGAGATGTTTTTATAGCGCTGTTTGAGCTCAGCGAGTTTATCGACAGTTTGCTGCATCAGGTCTTCCTGACGGTAAATACCGCAACCCGCTTCCATGGCATTGCCCATTTCTGTCCGGATATCTGCCCAGTTTTCATCACCTTCCTGAGTCAATAACGCCTGTATTTGAGCTTCAACCGCTGCTGCCTGTTCAGCAATGGCTGCATCATTCCAGCCTGAGAATGTTTCTGCCCGTTTTACAGCGTTTTCACCAGCAACCCGGCCGAACACAACCAGTTCTGCCAGTGAGTTTGAGCCTAACCGGTTTGCACCATGCAGACCAACCGAAGAGCATTCCCCTACGGCGAACAGCCCGTGAATGCGGGTTTCGCAGTCACTGTTGGTTTCTATACCGCCCATTGTGTAGTGGACGGTAGGACGAATCGGAATCGGCTCTTTGACTGGATCAACGTTGACATAAGCTTTGGAAAGTTCACAGATAAACGGCAGGCGCTCCTGAAGATAATCGGCACCAAGGTGTCGCAGATCCAGATGAACGACATCACCAAGCGGATGTTTGATCGTATTGCCTTTTTGTTGTTCATGCCAGAAAGCTTGTGACACTTTATCCCGCGGGCCAAGTTCCATATATTTATTTTTGGGTTGACCGATGGGCGTTTCCGGCCCCATGCCATAATCCTGTAAATACCGGTAACCATTTTTGTTGACGATGATACCGCCTTCACCGCGGCAGCCTTCTGTCATCAGAATGCCGGTACCAGGCAGACCTGTCGGGTGGTATTGGACAAATTCCATGTCCCTCAGCGGGACGCCATGATGATATGCCATCGCCATACCATCACCAGTGACAATGCCGCCGTTGGTGTTACACTGATAAACTCTGCCCGCACCACCGGTCGCCAGAACGACCGATTTGGCTTTAATGGTCACCAGTTCCCCTTCAGACATCTGTAAGGCAATTAGCCCCTGAACCGTTCCGTCATCAACCAGTAAATCGATGACATAGTACTCGTCAAACCGCTTAATTTGTTCATATTTCATCGAGGTCTGGAAGAGTGTATGAAGCATATGAAATCCGGTTTTATCCGCTGCAAACCAGGTTCTTTCGACTTTCATACCGCCAAATCGCCGGACATTGACTTCGCCATTGTCTTTCCTGCTCCAGGGACATCCCCATTGTTCCATCTGGATCATTTCCCGTGTCGCATTGCTGACAAAATATTCCACGACATCTTGTTCACAAAGCCAGTCACCTCCACCGACTGTATCGTTAAAGTGATTGTCCAGACTATCCTCATCTTTAATGACGGCGGCAGATCCACCTTCTGCAGCGACAGTGTGAGAGCGCATTGGATAAACTTTCGAAATCAAAGCAATCTCCAGATCAGGGTTTGCCTCAGCCACGGCGATTGCCGTTCTGAGACCGGCTCCGCCAGCGCCTATAATTGCAATATCTGTTGTTATTGTTTGCACATTGATTCTCCAGTGAAAGAATGGATACCAGTTATTCTCTTTGTGAATTATTTGCTCATTTTTGATTCAGTGTAGTTGAATATCCGGTATCAAAAAATTGACTTGGGACGTTATTGGGCTGAATATCGGCACCCGAATGAGCAGAAATATTCTATGCGTGATTCGATTCACAATTTATTGTATTTAAGTGACCTCATGATGAACTTTTGGATTTTGTATTCTGAGGTCATCTGGGTATAAAACAAGATAATGACAGATGGTATTCCATATGTTGCGATTTCAGCTGAATACCATAAAAAGTTGAGGAATGATGTCATGGATTCAAACCACTGGATGCCGGCTGCAGCGATGGAACATTTAAAACGGAGAGCAGACATTATTGCTCAAATCCGTCTTTTTTTCCGGCAGCGTGATGTGCTGGAAGTTGAGACACCGGCGATGAGTCATAGTGCAGTGACAGATATTCATCTGCATTCTTTTAAAACTGAATTTGTTGGTCCTGAGTATGTCAGCGGACGTTCAGTTTCATTGATGACCAGTCCTGAATTCCATATGAAGCGTTTACTGGCAGCCGGTAGTGGCTCCATTTATCAAATTTGCAAATCGTTCCGGAATGAAGAAACCGGACGTCATCACAATCCTGAATTTACGATGCTGGAGTGGTACCGGGTCGGTTTCAACCATCATCAGCTGATGGATGAGATGGAGACGTTGCTGCAAACGGTACTTCAGTGTGATGCTGCTGAGCGCATGACCTATCAGGAAGCTTTTCAGCAATGGACGGGGATTTGTCCGCTCGAATCGACCATGAGTCAGCTAAAGAATGTAGCCTGTGAACATGGCTTTGCCGACATTGCTGAGGCGGAAACTGACAGAGATACTTTGCTTCAGTTGCTTTTCAGTATGGTTGTTGAACCCAATATCGGCCAACAGTGCCCGGCTTTTGTTTACAATTTTCCGGCCTCTCAGGCGGCATTGGCAAAAATCAGTTCTGAGGATCCAAGAGTGGCAGAACGTTTTGAAGTCTATTATTGCGGGGTTGAGCTGGCGAACGGATTTCATGAACTGGATAACGCTCTGGAGCAAAGACAACGATTTGAAGTCGATAACCAGAAAAGGCATCGTATGGGGCTGGAAGTTCAGCCAGTGGATGAACATTTTATTGCGGCACTGAATGCCGGCTTACCTGATTGTGCCGGCGTTGCACTTGGCATTGACCGGTTAATCATGATTGCACTGAAGTGTGACTGCCTGCAGGATGTGGTGGCGTTTCCATTCAGCCGGGCATAAGCGTTCTTAAAGTTGTATACCGGGGTTTGTGAGGTTGGATGATAATTCTTGTGAATTACTCGCGTCTTGTCATTAACCCCGTTATACTCCATGTTTATTTTTCGAATCGAAATGAGCATAAGAGTATAGGTCATGCAGGAGTACATTGAATTTTTTCAGCAACATATGATCCTCTCACTCGCATGGGTTGGTCTGTTAGTTGCTCTTATTGTTAATCTCTTCAAATCTTCCACCGCAAAATATCAGACAATTTCTGTGAATGAATTGACCGCACTGGTCAATAAAGAAAATGGTTTGATTGTTGATGTTCGTTCTAAGGATGAATACCGTCAGGGGCATATAACTGACGCAGTTAACATTTTGCCTTCAGAAATAAAATCAGGGAATCTTGGCGGGCTTGAAAACCATAAATCAGACCCAATCATACTGGTATGTAAAACCGGGCAAACTGTCATCGAGAGTGCGACTTCTCTTGCCGGGGCCGGTTTTGAACGGGTTTGTATACTGAGAAATGGCTTGTCAGCCTGGAATGAAGCAAACCTTCCGCTTGTTCGCGGTAAAAAGTAATAATTATAGGAAGTTGTGAAGAAAAATTCGGCGATGTTTTATGCAACTGCATTACTTATTTGTGATATCTGGCACGGATTAAACGCCCGGTAGAGCGGTTTGAAAAGAACTTCGTTAATCTCATGGCTTTCAACTCCGAATTTAATTTTTAAGGAAAACCTCATGTCTGATGCAGCACAACAGCAAGAACCAGAACAGAATTTTGCAATTCAAAGAATTTATTTGAAAGATGTCTCTTTTGAAACACCAAACTCGCCTGAAATTTTCCAGAAAGACTGGAATCCAAATGTTAATCTTGACCTGGATACACAGAACCGTGAACTGGCTGAGGGTGTATACGAAGTAATTCTTCGTTTGACTGTGACTGCAAAAAATGAAGACGACACAGCATTTTTGTGTGAAGTTCAGCAGGCTGGTATCTTCTCTGCACTGGGAATGGAAGCGGGTCAGCTGGCTCATTGCCTGGGTGCTTTCTGTCCAAATATCCTTTTCCCTTATGCGCGTGAAACGATTGCGAGTCTGGTTGTGAAAGGTACTTTCCCTCAATTAAACCTGGCGCCAGTGAACTTTGATGCATTGTTCATGAATTATCTGCAGCAACAGGCTGAAGGTGAAAGTCAGGAAGGCGAAGCTCAGGAAGCTTGAGCCAGATTCTTTGCTCTTTAGAGAGCCGACTGGTCCTGATTGATATAACGGATAAAGTCAATAAAGATAAGTGAAATGCACAAGCATCAGGTATATCATGATGTCCTGTGCATTTTTTATGCCCTGATTTCAATAAATAATCAGATAACGACAAAGTGCTCCAGTGGGACTTTGTAACATGTGTTTATTGAAATGATGACATACTTGTTCAACTACTTATGGACAATGAAAAGTGAATTCACAATTGGATCAAACAGAAAATGCTGTAGCAATGACCGTGATTGGTGCTGGTTCTTATGGAACCTCTCTGGCCATTTCTTTAGCCAGAAACGGCGCTTCTATTGTCTTATGGGGGCATGATGCAAAACACATGCACCGCCTTGAGTCAGAGCGGGAGAATCGTGAATTTTTACCGGATATCCCGTTTCCTGAAACATTGATTGTTGAAGCGGATTTACAGAAAGCCGTTCAGGCCAGCCGGGATTTGTTGATTGTTGTTCCCAGCCATGTATTTGGTGAAGTTTTACGAAATATTCGCCCGTTTTTGCAAAAAAACTCCCGGATTTGCTGGGCGACGAAAGGGTTGGAGCCGGAGACCGGCCGTTTACTTCAGGATGTCGCTTATGACACGGTAGGGCGCGACCATTCTCTTGCTGTGATTTCGGGCCCGACATTTGCCAGAGAGCTGGCTTCCGGCCTGCCAACAGCCATTTCAGTTGCTTCACCGGATCCTCAGTTTGTTGCTGACTTGCAGGAAAAAATTCACTGTAGCCAGACCTTCCGTGTGTATGCTAATTCTGATTTTACGGGTTTACAGCTGGGTGGTGCGATTAAAAATGTCATTGCCATTGGTGCAGGTATTTCAGATGGAATGGGTTTTGGTGCGAATGCAAGAACCGCATTAATTACCCGGGGACTGGCTGAAATGAGCCGTTTGGGAAATGCATTGGGTGCTGATTCTGAAACCTTTATGGGGATGGCTGGATTGGGTGATCTTGTGCTGACCTGTACTGATAACCAATCGCGGAACCGCCGTTTTGGTTTGGCGTTAGGGCAGGGACAATCAGTTGAAAAAGCACAGTCAGAAATCGGGCAGGTCGTCGAAGGTTATCGTAATACCCGGGAAGTCTGGTTACTGGCTTCCCGTCTGGGTGTTGAAATGCCAATTGTAGAGCAAATATATCAGGTTCTGTATCAGGGAAAAGATGCCCGGCTGGCCTCAAAAGATTTGTTAGCACGGGATAAAAAGTCTGAGCACTGAGATATTTGAGCACGGAGCAAAAAGAGCAGAGTAATGGGGAGATGGACAAAGTGAAAAAGGATTGTGAAAAAAAGAGAATTTGGCAGAGAATTGTGGATGAAGCACGTGATTTAACGGAGCAGGAGCCAATGCTTGCCAGTTTTTATCATGCGACCATCATCAAACATGACAGTTTGCCTGCTGCACTAAGCTATATTCTTGCCAATAAATTCAACACAGCTTCTATGCCCGCAATGGCTGTTCGGGAAGTGATTGAAGAGGCATTTCACTCTGACCCCAATATTACGAATGCAGCTGCCTGTGATATTTGTGCAACGGTGAACCGGGACCCGGCAGTTGCAAAATATTCGATTCCACTTCTTTATCTGAAGGGTTATCACGCACTTCAGGGCTACCGTGTCGCGAACTGGCTCTGGAAACAAAACCGCTTCACGCTCGCGACTTATCTGCAGAATCAGATCTCGGTTGCATGTCAGGTTGATATCCATCCTGCTGCGACCATCGGTTGCGGTATTATGCTTGACCATGCAACAGGTATTGTTGTCGGGGAAACCGCAGTCGTTGAAGATGATGTCTCCATTCTTCAGGATGTCACTTTAGGTGGTACAGGGAAAGAAAGTGGCGACCGGCATCCGAAAATCCGGGAAGGTGTCATGATAGGTGCGGGGGCGAAGATATTAGGAAATATTGAAGTAGGAAAAGGGGCTAAAATTGGTTCTTGTTCCGTTGTATTACAAGCTGTTCCGCCTCATACAACAGTTGCTGGTGTTCCGGCTAAGATTGTTGGTCGTCCTCAAAGCGATAAGCCATCATTTGATATGGACCAGCAATTCAATGGTCGTTCTCAGACATTCATTGGTGGAGACGGCATCTGAGTACTTCTTCACGCTCTTTTCACTCTGCTTTTCAATATCGCCAATAAAAAGTCGTCTATAAAAAAGAGTGTTCATCAGGAACACTCTTTTAACTTTATATTTGTCTGTATGACAGTGACTTAGCTGACTTCGTTTAACACAGTTAGTGTTTCTTCTGCCCACTCAAGCCATGCCTGACGCGCAAGAATATTACGCTTCAGGGTGAGTCGTTCCAGTTTTTGCTGTTTGTCCAAAGAAGAAGGGTTTGCATAATAAGCAGCTTCAACTTCCTGATAATGCGCAACAAATTTCTTCGATTCTTCAATCAATTCCTGTAGCTGAACCCGGTAAGGTTCTGCAGACTGAACTGAACAAGCCATTAATTTAGCACAGAACTCATCCCGAACGGTCGGATGTGCTGTTGGCTGATCAAACCAGGCTGCAAGTGCTTCCCGCCCTGCATCAGTAATTGAGTAAACTTTACGATCCGGTTTACCTTCCTGTGGTTCCAGTACACAGGTAACCAGTCCCTGTTGGCCCATTTTGTTAAGCTCGCGATACACCTGTTGGTGACTTGCTTTCCAGAAATATCCGATACTAGATGAAAATTCTTTTGTAATATCGTATCCGGTCGCATCGCGTGTACTTAAAACTGTTAGAATAACGTGTGGTAATGACATGTCTTCAATCCAAATAGTTAGTCAAGAAAAT
This sequence comes from Vibrio aerogenes, assembly GCF_024346755.1. Taxonomy (NCBI): domain Bacteria; kingdom Pseudomonadati; phylum Pseudomonadota; class Gammaproteobacteria; order Vibrionales; family Vibrionaceae; genus Vibrio; species Vibrio aerogenes. Next base: position 310,250 of record NZ_AP024861.1, read on the forward strand.
AGAATGGGTCTGGATTCGCTGAACTTCTTGGTTCAATCTCTAAATTAAACATCCAAACACTGCCAGCTTTCAATCTGGCCATGTCACCTTAAAAGCCGTTTATCACCTAATGGTCTTGTGATAGTCAGTTTACTTATCTGACCCGTTGTAACGCTTAAATTTATTAGTAATGTCACAATGGCCGATTAGTATATCTAAATAATAAGCATAAAGTGGAATAAAGGTTGGTTGGAGAATTAAAAAACTGACAATATGCTCAATTGAGGTTATTTTCAAAATAAAAGGCCACACAGTTGTGACCTTTTGACTAATTTGCAGAATATTATTCTGATGATTTAGCCCGTATTACGCATGCCTGCTGCAATTCCTGCAATCGTCACCATTAATGCCTCTTCCAGTTCTGCTGGTGGCTCGTCATATTGCCGGGTTCTGTACAAAAGTTCAGCCTGAAGCATATTTAAAGGCTTGATATAAGTATTTCTCAAGCGGATGGATTCCAGCCCCCACGGGTCGCTTTGCATCAGGTTCTCGTTGTTTTCAACATTCAGAACAGCCTTGATGTCCTTCTCAAGCTGTGCTCTTAATTGCTCGCCCAAACCACGCAGTTCTTTATCAACCAGTCGTTCATCGTAATAACGGGCAATCTCCGGGTTGCATTTTGAGTAAACCATTTCAAGCATTCCCAAACGCGTTGAGAAAAATGGCCACTCCCGGCACATCTCTTCCAACAGAGCCTGATGGCCTTTATCTATTGAGTATTGAATTGCTTCGCCGGCGCCGAGCCATGCGGGTAAAATCAGCCTGTTTTGACTCCAGGAGAAGATCCACGGAATCGCTCTGAGACTTTCAACGCCACCTTTGGGATTACGTTTCGCTGGTCGTGAGCCTAAAGGCAGCTTGCCGAGTTCAAGTTCTGGCGTCGTCTGGCGGAAATACGGAACAAACTCAGGAATTTCCTGCACAACTTTCCGGTAAGATTCACAAGAGACCTGAGAGAGCACTTCCATCAGTTTGCGCCATTCCTGTTTGGGCTCTGGTGGTGGCAGCAGGTTCGCTTCAAGGATGGCACTGGCATACAGGTTAAAGCTGTTGATCGCAACTTCCGGCAAGCCTAGTTTGAAACGAATCATCTCACCCTGTTCAGTGACTCTCAGTCCGCCTTTAAGACTTTTCGGTGGCTGTGATAGCAGCGCTGCATGCGCGGGTGCACCGCCTCGCCCGATCGTACCTCCCCGCCCGTGGAACAGTGTCAGTTCAAAACCTTCTTCTTCGCTGACATTCACTAAGGCTTCCATGGCACTATATTGTGCCCAGCCAGCAGACATCACGCCGGCATCTTTGGCTGAATCAGAATAGCCGATCATGACCATTTGATGGTTCTGAATAAAGCCACGATAAATATCAATGCTCATTAACTGACGAATCACTGACTCAGCGTTGTTCAGATCATCAAGTGTTTCGAATAACGGACAAACGTCCATCCGGTAAGGACATCCGGATTCTTGCAGTAATAAATGGACAGCCAGCACATCGGAGGCAGTTCTGGCCATAGAAATGATATAAGCACCGAATGCATCCCGTGGGTAAGTTGCAATCGTCCGGCATGTATCCAACACTTCCTGAACGGCTTCGGATGGCTGCCAGTCTCTTGGGATCAAGGGCCGTTTGGAGTTGAGTTCTGCAGTCAGAAATGCCACCTTATCCTGCTCACTCCAGTGATTATAATCACCAAGCCCAAGATAACGGGTCAGCTCAGACAGTACATCTGCATGACGGGTACTTTCCTGACGGATATCCAGCCGGACAAGATGTGCCCCAAATGCTTTGATACGACGTAAAGTATCCAGCAGAGAGCCATCAGCAATGGCACCCATTCCGCTCTCATGGAGAGACTGGTAACATGCGTAGAGTGGTTCCCATAGCTGTGAAGCACTTCTTAAAGGGGCTTTGGCCAGTAACTTTTGTCCCTGAAGTTTTTCACCCAGAATTTCCTGTGTTTCTGTCAGTAACTGACGAATATCCTTCAGGATTGCGCGATAAGGTTCATGAGCCGTGGCTTCTGATGTGTTTTCAGCAAGCTTGCGGACCTCATCGGTACATTTTGTCATCGAAAGTTCACTGATCAGTTCATTGATATCACGGAGATAAAGATCAGCGGCTTTCCAGCGGGAAAGGAGTAACACTTCACGGGTAATCGTATGTGTGACAAACGGGTTGCCATCACGGTCTCCTCCCATCCAGGAAGAAAAATGGACCGGTCGGGCATCAATGGGCAGCCCTTCGCCTAGATAATCGTGCAAACGCTCATCAAACTCTCTTAAAAATTCAGGGACAGCTTCCCAAAGAGAGTTTTCTATTACTGCAAATCCCCATTTTGCTTCGTCCATTGGCGTTGGGCGTTGTTTTCGCATCACGTCCGAATGCCAGAACTGAGCGATGAGCTGTTCCAGACGGCGCTCAGTTTTATGACGTTCTTTGGGGGCCAGGTCAGTCAGCTCCAGTTTCGAAAGACACTTATTGATTTTCACCAGTTTATTGATCATTGTCCGGCGGGTAATTTCTGTCGGGTGAGCGGTCAGGACTAATTCTATATTTAAGTCCTTCACTGCTTGTGCCGTTTCAGCTTTACCGATATTTTTTTGTGTCAGTTTCGTGAAGAGTTCATTGATAGCATCTGGTGTACAGATATGGGCGTCACAGTGACGGGAAATGGTGTGATACTGTTCGGCAATATTGGTTAAATTGAGGAATTGGTTGAACGCTCTAGCAACTGGAGTAATCTGATCATCGGATAAGTTTTTTATCTCTTCTGTCAGTGCATCCATTCCGGATTGATCACCGTTATGGACGGATTTCGATAACTTCCTGATCTTTTCGACTTTCTCCAAAATAACGCTTCCATCTGCATCCTGGATGGTTTTGCCGAGTAACCGCCCAAGCATGCTCACGTTACTTTTCAGCGCTGCATATTTTTCGTTCATTGTGTCCTGCCTTGAAAAAAAATTACATCCAATGTTCTTTAGTTAGACTCGTTCACTTAGTGAAAAATTTGTCACTAAGTCAGATATAGATTAACAATATTCTGTTTATTGTCCATATTAATATATTAAATGTTACCTGAAAATATGGGCTTTTTTGTTGAAAATTTTTTACATTACGGCCTGAAAAGTGAAACTAACTTTCAGGCCGGGTATTTAGAAACAATATTTTTGTATCGCCTTTGATAACAGACGAATTGTTGGATCGATATATTCAAATGCCAGAAATTCATTGGGTTGATGTGCCTGTTCTATCGAACCCGGTCCAAGAACCAACGTTGGGCATAATTGCTGAAGGTATGGCGCTTCAGTACAGTAGTTCACACTATGGGCTTCATGTCCTGCAAGTTGGCTGACCTCAGTAACAAATGGATGATCCTTTTTACATTCATAACCAGGAATCGAATCGTGCAGCGGGTGCATTTCTATTCTTCCGGGCCATTTCGCCTGAACTTCATGCAGTGCCTCATGTAAGAGCTGCTCAAGTCCTTCCAGGCTCATCCCCGGCAGCGGTCTGACATCATAGTGAAGTTCACAGCAACCGCAGATACGGTTTGCGCTGTCACCGCCATGAATATGACCAAGATTCAGTGTCGGAGATGGTATCTCAAATCCGGGATGGTGATAATTTTTAATCAGCCTGTCGCGTAACTTCATCATTTCAAACAGAACCTCATGCATCACTTCAATCGCATTCACCCCAAAAGCCGGGTTCGATGAGTGTCCCGATTTTCCGGTGACCCGGATAGCATTTGCAACATGTCCTTTATGAGCATAGACAGGAATGAGACTGGTCGGTTCACCAATAATGCAATAATCCGGCTGATAAGGCGTATGGCTGGTAAAATGTTGTGCCCCGGCCATTGTTGTTTCTTCATCACAGGTGGCAAGGATGTAGAGTGGCTTCTGCTGTTTTTGCCATTCGGTGTTGCGGACCGCCTCAATAATAAATGCAAAGAAGCCTTTCATATCCGCCGTGCCAAGGCCATAGAAGCGCTGGTCATCTTCTGTTAATACGTGCGGGTCATAATCCCATCGTCCTTGATCGAACGGGACGGTATCACTATGACCAGACAGAAGCAGGCCGCCTTCACCTTCTCCTTTACGGGCAATCAGGTTCTGTTTTCCGGGCGCGACATCATCGACCCGGACCTCAAAACCAAGGTGGTTTAACCAGTTCGCAAGTTTGGTGATGACTTCCTGATTCCCTTCATCCCAGCGGGTGTCTGAAGAGCTGATCGATGATGTTGAAATCAGCTCACTATATATCTCTTTAAACTTAGGAAACTTCATAGAAACTTTGCTCCGGCTATTGACAGACTTCGTCTGAGAAGGTAAAAGACATATTAAATCACTTTTTTTGAATAAAAAACCAAAATAAGGTTATTTTTTTAAATTTATAATCACTTTTTTGATTGATTTTAAACCAACGAACTGGATGTGAGTCTATGTTGAAAACAACCGTTATCGGAGCAAGTGGATACACAGGGGCAGAACTGGCTCTGATGATTCATAAACATCCGGAACTTACGCTAACAGGTTTATTCGTCTCCGCCAACAGTGTTGATGCCGGGAAAAATATTTCCGCACTGCACGGGAATCTGGCCGGAGTGATTGATATGACTGTTGAGCCGCTCGTTGATCCGGAAGCGGTTGCTCAGGCATCCGATGTCGTCTTTCTGGCAACGGCCCATGAAGTCAGCCACGATTTGGCGCCGGTATTTTTAGAAAATGACTGCCAGGTGTTCGACTTATCTGGTGCATTTCGGGTCAATCAAGACGGATTTTATACAGAATTCTATGGTTTTGAACACCAGCACAGCGACTGGCTGAAGCAGGCAACTTACGGATTGGCTGAGTGGAATCAGGAAGCGATTCAAAAAAGTCAGCTAATTGCGGTTGCCGGATGTTATCCAACAGCTTCACAACTGGGGATTAAACCGTTACTGGAAAACCAGTTGATTGATACGCAGCAATGGCCGGTGATTAATGCCGTTAGCGGTGTTTCCGGCGCTGGCCGAAAAGCGTCAATGACGAACAGTTTCTGTGAAGTCAGCCTGCATGCTTATGGGGTGTTCACTCACAGACACCAGCCAGAGATCGCCACGCATCTGGGTTGTGATGTGATTTTTACGCCACATCTGGGGAATTTCAAACGGGGCATTCTGGCAACGATCACCATGAAATTACAGCCGGGTGTGACGGAACAGCAGGTCGCACAAGCTTTTGAACAGGCTTATCAGGACAAACCACTGGTTCGTTTAGCTGATGGCGACCTTCCCAGATTGCAGAACGTTCAAAATACGCCATTTTGCGATATCGGCTGGAAAGTCAGCAACGAACATATCATAGTTGTATCAGCGATTGATAATTTACTCAAGGGCGCTTCAAGTCAGGCAATGCAATGTCTCAACATTCATTATGGTTATCCTGAATTAACGGCTTTAGTGTGAGGACTAACAATATGACGCAGTGTTCTGATCCGATTGTCATCAAACTGGGTGGTGCTGTATTAAGCAGTCCGGAGACGCTGGAAAAATTGTTTCATACAATTGCTGTTTCCAGACAAAAAAGGCCTGTCGTTATTGTTCATGGCGGTGGTTATCTGGTTGATGAGCTGATGAAGAAACTCAGTTTCGGGACAGTGAAAAAAAATGGACTACGGGTGACACCCGCTGAGCAAATTCCTTTTATTACCGGTGCACTGGCTGGTACAGCAAATAAGATGCTTCAGGGACAAGCAATGAAGCATGGTATTCATGCTGTTGGCATGTGTCTGGGCGATGGCGGACTGTGTCAGGTTGAAGTTTTGGATCCGGCTCTTGGTGCTGTCGGGCGGGCTTCTGCCGGGGATGCAACCGTTGTGAATGCTGTGATACAAGCCGGCGCAACACCTGTCATTAGTTCTATCGGTCTGACAGCTCAGGGAGAGATGATGAACGTCAATGCAGATGATGCTGCTGTTGCGGTTGCCAAAAGCCTGGATGCAGATTTGGTGCTTTTATCTGATGTAAACGGTGTGCTGGATGAAAATAAGTCGCTGATTAAAGCACTGGATTCAGAGACAGCAGAGCAGCTCATTGCATCTGAAGTGATTACCGATGGCATGATTGTGAAAGTCAGGGCGGCATTAGATGCAGCCAATGACTTAGGTCGTGCAATTGAAGTCGCAGGGTGGCGGACACCTGAAAAACTCGCAGATTTAATTGCCGGGGAGAATATCGGAACCCGTTTTTATCCCCGGACTGAAAAATAAGTAATTAAGACGAAAACAAAACAACCCTGGGTTACTGACCGCCACGCGCAGAGCAGGGATATTGGAGATATAGATATGAGCAAGGTTGAATTTAAGAAAGTTGTTGTTGCATACTCTGGCGGTCTGGATACGTCAGTGATTATTCCATGGCTGAAAGAGAACTATGGTTGCGAAGTGGTTGCCTTCGTTGCTGATGTTGGTCAGGGCGAAGACGAACTGGTTGGTATTGAAGAAAAAGCCATCGCATCGGGTGCTTCAGAGTGTCATGTCGTTGACCTGAAAGAAGAGCTGGTCGCTGATTATATTTATCCAACGCTGAAAACCGGCGCTTTGTATGAGGGTAAATATCTTCTTGGGACTTCAATGGCTCGTCCGATTATTGCAAAAGCGCAAGTGGAAGTTGCCCGTAAAGTTGGCGCAGATGCGCTGGCACACGGCTGTACCGGTAAAGGAAATGACCAGGTGCGTTTTGAAGGCGCATTTGCTGCACTTGCCCCGGACTTACATGTGATTGCACCATGGCGTGAGTGGGATCTGGTCAGCCGTGAAGAGTGTCTGGATTATCTGGCAGAAAGAAATATTCCCTGTTCAGCTTCACTGACAAAAATCTATTCCCGTGATGCAAACTCATGGCACATTTCAACCGAAGGTGGCGTTCTGGAAAGTACCTGGAATGCGCCAAATGATGATTGCTGGGCATGGACCGTTGATCCTGAGAAAGCACCAGATGCGGCTGAGTATGTCACACTAAAAGTCGAAAAAGGCGCTGTTGTCGCTGTAGATGGACAGGCAATGTCTCCTTATAATACGCTGGTTTATCTGAACGAAAAAGGTGTGAAACACGGTATTGGCCGGATTGATATTGTTGAGAACCGTCTGGTCGGCATGAAGTCCCGTGGATGTTATGAAACTCCGGGGGGAACGATCATGATGGAAGCACTGCGTGCGGTTGAGCAACTGGTTCTTGATAAAACTTCATTTGAATTCCGTGAAGAGTTAGGACTGAAAGCTTCTCACCTTGTGTATGATGGTCGCTGGTTTACGCCGCTGTGTCGTTCTATTCTTGCAGCATCTGAAGAATTGGCACAAGATGTCAATGGTGAAGTTGTGATTAAGTTGTATAAAGGTCAGGCTACAGCGACACAAAAACGTTCTGAAAACAGTTTGTACTCTGAGGAATTTGCCACATTTGGTGAAGATGATGTGTATGATCAGAGCCATGCGGGTGGGTTCATACGCCTGTACTCGTTATCAAGCCGGATCAGAGCATTGAACGAAGCAAAAAAATCATAAATACATCTGTTTATACAATGTAATTAACAACACAGAAGCAATAGAACATTTGTGGATCCAGGCAATGAGTCTGGATCCCTTTTCAGTATCAGGAGAGAAGCAATGGCATTATGGGGCGGTCGGTTTACCCAGGCAGCAGATATACGGTTCAAAGATTTTAATGATTCACTATGTTTTGACTACCGATTAGCTGAACAGGATATTGTAGGTTCTATTGCATGGTCTAAGGCGCTGCTGTCAGTCAATGTACTGACCGAAGAAGAGCAGCAGAAGCTGGAGCTGGCTCTGAATGAACTGAAGCTTGCTGTGATGGAAGATCCAGAGCAGATCCTGCGCTCCGATGCTGAAGATATTCACTCATGGGTTGAACAGCAGTTGATCAATCGTGTTGGTGATTTGGGTAAGAAATTACATACAGGCCGTTCCCGAAATGACCAGGTGGCGACAGACCTGAAACTGTGGTGTCGTCAGCAGGGACAGCAACTGTTGATCGCGCTGGATCGCCTGCAGAAAAAGATGGTCGCCACCGCAGCAGAACATCAGGGCACGGTGCTGCCGGGTTATACGCATTTACAGCGTGCTCAGCCGGTGACCTTTGCCCACTGGTGTCTGGCTTATGTTGAGATGCTTGAGCGGGATTATGATCGTCTTGAAGATGCGTTGAACCGCCTGGATACCTGTCCTCTGGGATCGGGGGCGCTGGCTGGTACGGCATATCCGGTTAACCGGGAAAAACTGGCGCATCATTTAGGGTTCCGCCGGGCTACCCGAAACTCTCTGGATTCTGTCTCTGACCGTGACCACGTGATGGAGCTGATGTCTGTTGCTTCTATTTCTATGCTGCATTTATCCCGTCTGGCTGAAGATATGATCTTTTACAATTCGGGGGAATCGAATTTTATTGAACTGGCCGACACAGTGACATCTGGCTCCTCTCTGATGCCACAGAAGAAAAACCCGGATGCCCTCGAACTGATCCGCGGGAAAACCGGACGGGTATATGGTGCCTTGTCTGCGATGATGATGACAGTAAAAGCTTTGCCGCTTGCTTACAACAAAGATATGCAGGAAGACAAAGAAGGTCTGTTTGATGCGCTGGACACATGGAATGACTGTATGGAGATGGCCGCACTTTGCTTTGAGGGGATCAAAGTTAATGGTGAGCGCACTCTGGAAGCTGCCAAGCAAGGGTATGCGAATTCGACAGAACTGGCTGATTATCTGGTTGCAAAAGGTATTCCGTTCCGGGAAGCACACCATATTGTCGGGGTTGCAGTTGTTGCAGCCATTGAACAGGGATGTGCACTTGAAGAACTGTCTCTTGAACAATTAAAAGCATTTTCTGAGGTCATTGACGACGATGTTTATGAAATTCTGACGATAGAGTCATGTTTGAGTAAACGAAGTGCGCTGGGTGGTGTTTCTCCTGCGCAGGTTGCTCATGCGGTGGAACAGGCGGAAAACCGCTTAGGACAGCGAAATGTCAATGCCGTCAAAGTTCGTCCGGCCCGTCTGACTGATATTGAAGCGCTGGAAGGCATGGTCGCTTATTGGGCCAATCTGGGTGAAAATCTGCCTCGTTCCCGAAGTGAACTGATTCGTGACATTGGTTCATTTGCAGTGGCTGAGCACCATGGTCAGGTGACCGGATGCGCTTCTTTGTATGTTTACGATTCAGGTCTGGCAGAAATACGCTCACTTGGTATCGAAGCCGGATGGCAGGGACAGGGACAAGGAAAAGCAATTGTCAGTTATCTGGTAGATAAAGCAAGGCAGATGGCGATTAAAAAAGTATTCGTCCTGACCCGGACACCTGAGTTCTTCATGAAGCTTGATTTTCTGCCAACATCCAAAATGTTGTTACCGGAAAAAGTACTGAAGGATTGCGACCAGTGTCCAAGGCAACATGCATGTGATGAAGTTGCACTTGAAACAAATCTGGCTGAAGAGATTATTTTTAAAACTGATGTTGCATAACCAGAACTAATAACTTTTGATCTTATTATTAGAGAAAGATCTAAAAAAGATCGATTATTATTGAACTAATGAAAAAGAGCAGGGTCTATTAAAATACCACTGCTTTTTCTTAGATGAATCTTCTAAGAGAGCCCTGAAATATGTTGTTCATTTCGGGGCTTTTTTCTTTTTAGCCTTCCCGGTTTTTTCTGCTGTATCTTTTGCGTAACGGCAATGTGATGTACTTTACCCACAAGTGGAGTATCAGCAAACAATGAAATGCACTGCTAAAAATAATCACTGCAATGACTCCGGTTTCCTTTGCATGTCCATATCCCCAGCTAAACCAGAACAGCCAAAATAATGAGCAAAGCAGAGTCAGCTGATTAATGCAGCGCTGGCATCGGCCTATCTTTTTCCAAAACCAGTTTTGATCACAATATTTGCAGGGCATCTCTGAATCCGGATGATGTGAAGCTGTTGTTTCAGAGTGTATCAGAATTTGCTCAGAGTTGGTTGCGTTGCTGGTTATTGATCCCCCATGCTGGTGATCAAGTCATTGCCTCAGAAGTCCGATATTGCTGATATGGATATGATGCAGAAAACCGGCTCCTGATATCAGGAGCCGGTTCTGTTTCATTATGACTGGTGTTTCTCAGTGTATTGATGAGAAAGGGAATTAAGCCAGATAAGTTTCCAGCTCTTCACTGCCACCGATGTGTTTTCCGCCGATGAATACCTGAGGCACTGTGGTCCGGCCGGTAATTGCGCGCAGCGTTACGGTTGTTGCGTCTTTACCCAGAATGACTTCCTCATATTGAAGACCTTTATCGATCAGGTTCTGTTTTGCTTTAGCACAGAACGGACAGCCGGGTTTTGAAAAGACAGTAATCGACTCCTGTAAGCGAAAGCCCGGGGCAATATATTTCAGCATGGTATCTGCATCAGAAACTTTGAAGGGGTCGCCTGGTTCATTTGGCTCGATGAACATTTCGTCAACAATGCCATCTTTGACTAACATACTATAGCGCCATGAACGCTTACCAAACCCTAAATCGTTTTTCTCAACCAGCATTCCCATACCGTGAGTAAATTCACCATTACCATCAGGAATGAAAGTAATATTTTCTGCTTCCTGATCATCTTTCCAGGCATTCATCACGAAAGTATCATTGACTGAGACACACAAAATGTCGTCGACACCGTGATCTTTGAAGACCGGGAATAACTCATTATAACGGGGTAAATGACTTGAAGAACAGGTTGGTGTAAAAGCGCCAGGTAAACTGAAAACAATGACCGTTTTTCCTTTAAATAGCTCATCTGTGGTGACATTGACCCATTGGTCACCACGACGTACAGGAAAAGTGACTTGCGGAACCGCCTGACCTTTTTTGGAAGTAAACATAGTTTGTCCTTATGTAATTTTAAAGTTTTCAGAATGATGATGAGGTTTTTGTATCTGCCTCACTTTGTTAAATTCATTATCAGAGAAAAGCTTTGATAGACCTAATCATTTGATGCTATGGTTTTGATAGATAGTTTCTATTAGGTGATACCATGAATATTCGTGACTTTGAGTATCTCGTAGCTTTGGCAGAACACAAGCATTTTCGCAAAGCTGCAGAGTCCTGTTTTGTGAGTCAACCGACATTAAGCGGACAGATTCGTAAACTGGAGGAAGAATTAGGTACTGTTTTACTGGAGCGGAGCAGCCGTCGGGTGCTGTTCACCGACTCAGGAATGCAACTGGTGGAGCAAGCCAGGCGCATTCTTAAAGAAATTAAAATGTTCCGTGATATGGCAAATGGTCAGAGTGAAGATATGTGTGGGCCGCTGCATGTCGGTTTTATTCCGACGGTCGGGCCTTATTTGCTCCCGCGTATTGTTCCTGCACTCAAAACGGAATTTCCGGATCTGGAACTCTATCTGCATGAGGCTCAGACCAGCCATTTAGTGCGTCAGTTAGAGGAAGGAAAACTGGATTGTCTTGTCTTGGCATCGGTTGAAGAGACTCAGCCATTTAAAGAAATCACGGTTTATAATGAGCCTTTAAGTCTGGCGGTTCCATCTCAACATGAATGGGCACATAACCAGCAGGTTGAGATGGCTGAACTGAATGGTAAAACGGTTTTGATGCTGGGTGAAGGACATTGCCTGAGGGATCAGGCTTTGGGCTTTTGTTTTGCTGCTGGTGCAAAAGATGATGAGCGCTTCAGGGCGACCAGTCTGGAGACACTGAGAAATATGGTTGCAGCTGGTGCTGGTATCACATTATTGCCGGAATTGTCATTGCCGGAACAAAAAGAAAAGGACGGTGTGTGTTACCTGAAAGCTGTCAATCCGGTTCCTTCACGCAATCTTGCTTTAGTGTACCGCCCTGGCTCACCGTTGAGACAACGTTTCGAAAAACTGGCTTCAGTGATTAAAGCCCAGCTGGCTCGTAGCTGTGAGCCGGCTGTCTGATCAATCAATTATATTGACAGAAGATGTAACAGAAAAAACAAACCCGCGCCATCCGGTGCGGGTTTGTGATATTTATTCCTCCACCAACCAAAGGCTGAAGGGAGCGAGGTCTGTTTACTGATCGTGATGTCAGAACATCAGAATAGTTCTTCATCACTATTTGGGGCAGTGTAAATATTGCCGGTTGAGACATCCTGTGTGTATTCTTTCGGTTCAGTTCCCTGAGCAAAGTATTCAAACATAGAGCTTGCATCTGTTTTATTCGTTAACAGCCCGGTGTTACGATCAATCCGGACTTTAACGATATGATCCGGAATAGTTTTGGGCTGTGGTGGTACATTGGCTAAAGCATGCTGCATGAAGTCAATCCAGGCTGGCTGAGCGGTTTTCGCACCAGATTCTCCACCGCTGATTGGGACATCTTTCAGATTTTTGTTCCGGGTTGTGTGCCCTAAAGCCCGGCTATGGTTATCAAAACCAACCCAAACGGTTGCGACAATTCCAGGCCCAAATCCGTTGTACCAGGTATCTTTTGAGTCATTGGTTGTGCCGGTTTTTCCACCGATATCGCGGCGTTTCAGTTTTTGTGCCCGCCAACCTGTACCATTCCAGCCTGTACCATCCCGCCAGCTACCACCACCCCAGATGTTGCTATACATCATTTCTCTGACCAGAAATGCATTTTGTGGTGTAATCACTTGTGGTGCATAGTCCGGATTTTGCGCTGCTATATCATGCTTTTCTTCAGTATTTTCAACACAGTTGATATGGCAAACCACTTTCGGTGACGCTTTATATTCTATATGGCCAAAAGGATCTTCCACATGATCGATATAGTAAGGTTCAACGTAGTATCCGCCATTCGCAAAGACAGAGTAACCCTGAACCAGTTTGACCGGTGAAAGACTTCCTGCGCCTAAAGCAATTGTTTCAGAATGGGGTAGTTTATCCGGGTCAAACCCGAAGCGTCCCAGAAACAGTCTGACTTTTTCTAAACCAACTTCTCTGAGTACGCGTATCGCCATCACATTTTTCGATTGTGCTAAACCAATACGCAGCCGGGTTGGCCCGCCGTAGGTCGGTGGAGAATTTTTGGGACGCCATGCTGTTCCCTGACTCTGATCCCACTTGTTGATGGGAGCATCATTGACGAGAGATGCCAGTGTCATTCCCTTATTGATGGCAGAAGAATAGATAAATGGTTTAATGCCAGACCCGACCTGACGAATTGACTGAGTCGCCCGGTTAAATTTACTGTGGACAAAGTTAAAACCACCCACTAAAGCCAGTACAGATCCATTTTCAGGATTCATGGCAACAAAAGCTGTATTGGCATCAGGCACCTGAGCGAGGTGCCATGATGGTGCTTCCGGATTGTCCTGACCAAATGGTCGAACCCAGATCTGCTGACCAGCCGCCAAAATGTCTTTGGCATGATGAGGTGCTTTTCCCTGACGTTTGTCGGTGACAAAACGGCGGGCCCATTTCATATCATTCCACTGAATGAGCTGAATGCCGTGGCTTTTGACCCATACTGTCGCTGTTTTGTCGGCCACATCCATGACGATTGCAGGATACATATCGCCATACACAGGCTGTGATTTCAGATAATCAGTCATTTCATCCTGTGTCATGGCTGGTTTACCTGACGACCAAAGTACTTTTTCCGGGCCGCGATAACCATGGCGCTCATCGTACGCAATCAAATTATTAATGGCGGCATGATTTGCTGCTTCCTGCAGATCTGAGCGAACAGTCATGAATACTTTTTTCCCGGACGTGTATACATCATCACCGTAATGCTCGATCATCCATGCCCGGGCCATTTCAGCAACATAAGGCGCGTGAAGTTCTAGTTCTGCACCATGATATTTGGCTGTAATTGGTTCTTCTTTTGCTTTGTCATACTGAGCACGGGTGATGTAATGCTCATCCAGCATCCGCATTAACACAACATTGCGCCGTTTGGTTGCTCTCTCGATCGAATAAATCGGGTTCATCGTTGAGGGAGCTTTTGGAAGACCAGCAATGACTGCCATTTCACTCAGGGTGAGGTCTTTTACTTCTTTTCCGAAATAAACCTGAGCCGCAGCACCTACGCCGTAGGCCCTGTATCCCAGAAATATCTTATTCAGATAAAGTTCAAGAATTTCATCTTTAGTCAACAGTTGTTCGATGTGAATAGCAATAAACAGCTCCTTAATTTTCCGCATGATTTTCTTTTCATTGGAGAGAAAAAAGTTACGGGCAAGCTGTTGTGTGATGGTACTTGCACCCTGACGGGCGGTTCCTGAAATCAATACAGCGACGGCTGCACGGGTAATACCAATCGGATCAAAACCATAATGTTCATAGAAACGGCTGTCTTCGGTTGCCAGAAATGCTTCCACAAGTTCTGGTGGAATATCTTTCAGTTTGAGTGGAATTCTGCGTTTCTCACCAAATTGTGCAATAAGTTTCCCATCCTGACTTAACACCTGCATGGGAGTTTGCAGCTTAACATCTCTCAAAGTGGCGACATCTGGCAGTTCAGGTTTGACGTAATAATAGAATCCGAAGATTGTCGTCACTCCTAAAACCATGCAACACAATGAAAATAAAAAGAATCGCTTTATGAACTTCACCGGATATTCCCTGTTTGGTTGGATTGAATGCATGCAATCCAGTCTTCTTTTCGATAAAAACTTAGCACTGAAACGGTCGGTTATTGTACTACCAATAATCCATTTGAACAGCGCTGACTTGCGGAGCCTGTATGAATAAACTCATTGTGACGGGAATCGATATGAACCGTCATCATATGACTGCTGTTACTTTAATGCGTCAGAAACAGTCGTTTTCTTTGATTGATTTTAGAATATTTCAGTCATCCGGGAATATTTTCCCGGAAAACGAGGTCCTCGATTATCAGAACATTGTTAAAAAACTCGCAGAACTCAGAAAAGGATTACCTTTCTTTTCCCGTCATGTTGCTGTCGCAATTCCTGATTTAGCGATCATGTCCCGGATTATCCGTATTTCACCACAGAACAGTCAGTTGATGGAAGCTTTGGCGGTATATCAGGCTTTTTCCGGCGAAGTGTCACTGTCTGTGAGTGAGCTGAGACTTGACTATACCGGGGTTAGCGATGGTTTTCGCGTATATGCAGCCCGGAAAGATGTGGTGGAAAGCCGGCTCACTGCACTACGTGGCGCCCGGTTGAAGCCGATCCTGGTTGATACGGAAAAGCAATGCTTCCTTCAGCTGTTAATCACTGCAATGCAGTATTACGGGAAGAGTGAACAGGTACTGATTGAAGTCAATCGGACGACAATTCGTCTGGGAGTGATGTGTCAGCCCGATTGTTTTTATCGCTGTATGCCACAGTCAGCCGGAGAGAATGAATACAGCGCTGTACTGGCGCAGCTCATGAATGAATTTCTGCAATTTTGCGCCGTGCAGCGATTTCAGCCTGCCGGCGTCTGGCTGATCGAAAGAAATGCATTATCTGCCGGACAGATAGAGGCAACGCTGCAATGCCCGGTTGTCCTGTTTCATCCATTGAGTATGTTGGGAAAAAACACCTTTAGCGATGATGAGGAAACGGAATTGTGCGCGCTTGCTGCCGGAATGTCGATGCGAGGCATTATTGCCCGGGAGGAAGGATATGCTGCATGCTGTTAATTTGATGAACTGGCAGCAGATACAGGCTGCATTAAGATTGAAGCGATTGGTTGGACTGGTTCTGTGTGCCTTTTGCTTTTTTAGCCTGATCCAGCTTCTCCAGTGGGCTTTGCTGGTGAAGACGCTGGATACGACGCAATCCAGGCAGGTGGTTTTGGCAGAGAAAAAGGCCGCACTGGAGGAACAACTTGCTCACTGGCAGCACAGAAAAACTGATTTTATGCACAATCAGGAAAGACTTGCACAGATGAAGTACTGGCAGGAATCCACTGAAATTCCATTTCGCCTGATGTCTTTAATCGCTGAATCAGTCACAGATCGGGTTTACCTGCACTCGTTGAATCTGTCGGGGAAGCAGGTGATTGTCAGCGGCTACGGAGAAGATGCCAGAGATGTTTTCCGGTTTCTTCAGGCGCTTCGCTCTCACGCCTGCCAGTGTGTAAGACAATTGAAAATGGAAGCGGTGAAGCAGACAGAGTATTCCCCGGAAGATGTTCAGACATTTCGTTTGTCCTTTGTTTTCTCCACAGCGGGTAAGGCAGGGCAGGAATGAGTCGTATGTTAAGACTGAGAGCGCTGTGGGATGTCATGATTCACTGCTCTTTTCAAAAACAGCTGGGTATCGTCAGTTTGCTGACCGTGTCTGGTTGCGTCATCTCATTTGTTCTTATCTGGAGGCCTCTTTTCCGGGCAGCCGTGGTCCGGCAGGCAAATCAGGCCGAACAGGTACAGCACATCCAGTCTCTGCAGAAACAAAATAGTCATGATCAATTCATGCAGACGCAGTGGCAGATAGCTGAGAAACAATTAGAGCAGCAGACGAAGCTGCTGTCTCATGATTCTGCAGAAACACTGATGCCCTGGCTGAATATTGAAGCCGGAAAAAGAGATATACATATTCACCGGCTGGCGTGGCTGCGTTCTGACAAGAACAATCAGGCAGTTCTGCAGGGCATTGATCTGGAAATGACCGGCAGCTATGAGGCCATCAAAGAGATTCTGATTTTGATGAATCACCACCCTCCTCTGGTTCAGTTTCAGCAGGTGCATTGGCGTCAATCAAAGCAGGATAAAGGGCTGGTTCATATGACAGGAAAAGCGTGGTTTTATCATCAGTGTAAGGAGGTTCCCTGTGTATAAAAGAAGAACTGCATTCAGACGACTGTTTTTTGTCATGTTGATGATGACATGTTCAGTGTTTGCAGACGGTGGAAGGGATCCTTTTGAAAAAATTTCCGGAAGTGGGCCTGAGATGAGCGGACAAGCCGGTCGTGAAATCAGAGGTTCAACATCAGCGCAAAAGCAACAGGTTGTGGTGACCATTCCGGTTAAATATGCGACAACTCAGCAGATTTTGCAGGTGATACAGGATAAACAACATGCCGGATTACTTTCTCCGGATGGTTCTGTCACCACCGATACCCGGACAAATACCGTGATTATCCGGGATTATCCCGACTATATTCAGGGGATAAAGTCGGTGATGAAAACAATAGACATCCCCGTTCGGCAGGTTTTGATAGAAGCCCGGATTGTCACAATGAGTGAAAGTGGGCTGGATGAGCTGGGAATCCGTTGGGGTGGGCAGGTCAGACAAGGACATATGAATATGGGGGGGAGTGTCGAGCAACTTGCAAACCAGGCAGGTGATCAAACCAATATTGCTAATTATCTGAATGTGAGTTTACCCGCTTCTTCAGGTAATGCTGCATCTGTCGCTTTTCAGGTTGCACGGCTTGGCGCAGGTACATTACTGGATTTAGAACTTTCTGCATTACAGAGCGAATCAAAGGCAGAAGTCATCTCAAGTCCGCGTCTGCTGACAACAAACCGCCAGCCTGCTTTTATTGAGCAGGGAACAGAGATCCCTTATCTGGAATCTGGCTCTGATGGGGATGCCTCTGTCTCTTTTAAAAAAGCCGTACTCAGCTTAAAAGTGACCCCGAATATTACACCGGATCATCACGTAATTCTTGATTTAAAGGTGACGCAGGATCGTCCCGGAGAGGTTGTGAAAACAGGCACCGGGGAAGCTGTCGCGATTATAACCCAGAGAATTGGTACGCGGGTATTAGTCAATGATGGCGAAACCGTTGTGTTGGGTGGCATTCATCAGAAGACAGTCACAAAAACCGTAGACAAAGTCCCAATGTTGGGTGACTTACCATTATTCGGAAGTTTATTCAGGCGAACTTACCAGAAAACAGGTAAAAATGAGTTACTCATTTTTGTGACACCTCAGGTTATGATTCAATGAGTTAGTTGCCTTTTCAGTAATTGTCTAAAAATTAAGTTGCATTAATCGACTCAGATCTAGATAATTTCGGGTCTTATCACGAATTGTCTGTGAGGAATTGGTGCCACAAACCCGATTCAACCATTGATATACCAGAATTAAGCTTGTGGCGATGGCATTGAATTTTATATTGTAATTACTGCTAAAATGGCCGAAAAACGTAATATTATTCTTGTTGGTCCTATGGGAGCCGGCAAAAGCACAATAGGCAGGTATCTGGCACAGCAACTTCATATGGAGTTTGTCGATTCAGATACTGTGATTGAAGAACGGACTGGCGCAGATATCGCCTGGGTGTTTGATGTTGAGGGTGAAGAAGGATTTCGTAAACGCGAAGAAACGGTTATTTACGACCTTACTGAGAAGCAGGGGATTGTACTTGCGACTGGTGGCGGTTCAGTAAAAAGTAAAGAAAACCGGAATCGTCTGTCCGCACGTGGCGTTGTTGTCTATCTCGAAACGACAATTGAAAAGCAGCTTGCCCGGACCAGCCGGGACAAAAAGCGCCCATTGCTTCAAACTCATAACCCTCGTGAAGTTTTGGAAGAGCTGGCATCTGACCGTAATCCTTTATATGAGGAAATTGCAGATATTACGGTCAGAACTGATGATCAAAGTGCAAAAGTTGTAGCCAATCAGATCGTAAAAATGTTAGAAGAACAATAAGTTTTTTTAATTTTTTGGAGTGCTATCATGGCGCAGATTACGGTCAGTTTGGACGAACGTAGTTATCCTATCTCGATAGGGGCCGGATTATTTAATGATCCGGCACTTCTTTCTTTTTTATCCCCAAAGCAACAAGTTGTTGTGGTCTCTAACGTCACGGTTGCACCGCTATATGCACGGCAAATAATGGCGATGGTTGAGCAATGTGGATGTCAAACTGCTTTACTTGAACTTCCCGACGGTGAGCAATATAAGAGCCTGGAAGTTTTTAATACGGTCATGACTTACCTGATTGAGAACAACTATAGCCGGGATGCTGTGATTATCGCTTTGGGTGGCGGCGTCATCGGTGATTTGGTTGGATTTGCTGCTGCATGTTATCAGCGTGGTGTTGATTTCATTCAGATTCCAACAACCTTGCTGTCTCAGGTTGATTCTTCTGTTGGTGGAAAAACTGCGGTCAACCATCCGATGGGAAAAAATATGATTGGTGCTTTTTATCAGCCAAAAGCAGTAATTATTGATATTGATTGCCTGAAAACGTTACCTCCCCGCGAATTTGCCGCTGGTATGGCTGAAGTCATCAAATACGGCATTATTTATGACGCAGACTTCTTCAGCTGGTTAGAAACACACTTAGACGCACTCTATGCGCTGGAGCATGAAGCGTTGACTTATGCCATCGCACGTTGTTGTGAAATCAAAGCAGAAGTCGTCGCATTAGACGAAAAAGAGTCCGGAATTCGTGCGTTATTGAACCTGGGTCATACATTTGGTCATGCGATTGAAGCGCAATTAGGGTATGGTAATTGGTTACATGGCGAAGCTGTCTCTGCTGGTACAGTGATGGCGGCTAAAACAGCTCAGTTACAAGGCTTAATTTCAGGTGAGCAATTTGATCGGATTCTTTCTTTGCTGAAGAGAGCACAATTGCCGGTGCATACACCTGAAGAGATGTCTTTTTCTGATTTTATGACCCATATGAAGCGAGATAAAAAGGTTCTGGCTGGTACGATACGCTTTGTTCTGCCAACTGATATTGGCAGTGCAGACGTCAGATCCGGTATTCCTGAATCTGTGCTTGAACAGGCAATTGATTATTGCCGCAGCCTTTAGCGCTTCATTTATTCAGTAGGAAAATGTCATGAGTTTGGCTGATGAACGGGTGCTGGAATTACAGTCCCAGACAGATTTGTTAGAACGTATCCAGTTGCTGACTCGTTTTGGTTCAAATTTTATTACGGTTTCAGGTGGACCGGGAGCCGGAAAGACATGGATAGCACAACGCTATCTGGAAGTGTGGGCTGACGATAAAAATCAGTCCTTACTGATGTGTTATCCCGGTCAGGAAGAATCTCAGTGGCGTTCTACGATTCTGACGCAGATCTCTTCGTATGCTGAATTTAATGCTGATGAGTCGCTGGTGAGTAATTTATCTGCCGTTCTGGAAGATGAAGAATGTAATATTGTTATTGTTGTTGATGATGCACATATTTTATCTGAAGCATTGATTTCTGAACTATGGTCACTGGTTATTGAGGCTCAGAAGAGAAGTCAATGGACCGTGAATGTGGTTTTTTTCTCTCTTCCCAAAACACTGGATAAATTGCTTTCCCGTCTGGCGGATGGAGAAGACAATAAAGCAGTTGATCTGGAAATTGATACGCTTGCTCAGGATGATGCAGATCGTTTTTTTGAATTTTTAGTCATTCGCTATGTTGATCCAAAAATAGAGCAACAATTACGGCGATCTTTCGCCCGGATAAGGAAAACACCGGGTGATATTATGGCATTAGGGGAACAAAAAATGGAAAAGCGGATCGTGATTCGCTCGATAATTGGCTCTCCGGCAAAGATTGCTTTGATTATTTTGCTGGTCTGTTTGCTCGTTGGCGCCGGATATTGGTGGATGCTGTCTGAAAATCAGGCGCCGGATATTCTTCAGACTGCAACTCATGAATCGAATGCACAAACTGTGATTCCGACTTTACCCGAATCCTCATCTTCTGAAGCCGGTCATTCAGGACAGGTTTCAGATGAGAATCATGCCACTGAAGCAACATCCCGGACATCGGCGAATCCTGTGAAAAAGCAGAATGGTTCTCGTCCTGTTGATGATTCTGGTGCTCTTCCTCCTGATATTGTTGATCAAACTGCGAATGTTGGCGTTGATGATCAGGGCAGGCGTGTCGTTGTCAGTTCTGAAGTGGTTGATGCACTGATGGAAGGAAAACCTGAATCATCGGATACAAGTCAGTTGCATCAGGTCGCCAATGAAGTATCACCACCGCCTCAAATGATACTCAGCGATGAAGCCGTTGCTGATATCTCTGATGATCTACAGCAGCGTCAGTCTGGCACAGGAAATCAGACTCAGGCTGAAACTTCTCAAGCTGAAGTCAATATCGCAGACATGCCTGAACCGGCGGTAGCGTCTGAAAAAGATCAGGCTGAGACATCTTCGGAAGGCAAAAAAATAAAGATTCGGGTGTCACGCACTCAGACAGAGGCTGCTTCGGTGGGCGGACCTTACCGTGATGATCGGCGTGTACTGCTGAATATGGCTGATCGGAGCTATACGCTGCAACTTGCTGCGTTTAATTCAGTGCAAGAGGTTGAAGACTTTATCAGACGTTACGCTCTACAGGGCCAGGTGCATGTGTACTCAACGGTCAGGAATAGTGTTGACTGGTATATGATTACCTACAAAAATTATCCGACCATTCAGATGGCACGCGATGCAGTTCTGACGCTTCCTGATGAGTTACAGTCTCTGGGACCGTGGGCAAAATCAATCCGTCAGGTGCACAGAGAAATTGAACGTGCTAAATAAATCTGAGTGTCGCCGGAAAATATGTTACATTCCGCAGCCTTGTTAATTGTGAGAAATTGAAACATTACATGAAGAAGCATCGTGCCTTTCTCAAGTGGGCTGGGGGAAAGTATAGTCTTGTTGATGATATCCGGCGGCATTTACCAACTGCTGATGTGTTGGTTGAGCCGTTTGTCGGAGCGGGTTCGATCTTTTTAAATACGGATTATGAGCACTATGTGTTGACGGATATTAATCCTGATCTCATCAATTTATATAATTTACTGAAACGTGCTCCTGAATCCTATATCTCTGAAGCCAGGCGATGGTTCACGCCTGAAAACAACCGTAAAGAAGTTTATCTCTCGGTGCGTCAGCAGTTCAATGCAACGGATGATGTGATGTATCGTTCGCTTGCCTTTTTATATATGAACCGGTTTGGTTTTAACGGGCTCTGCCGGTACAACAAAAAAGGTGGGTTTAACGTCCCTTTTGGTTCTTATAAAAAGCCTTATTTCCCCGAGGCCGAGCTTGAGTTTTTTGCCTGTAAAGCGCAAAAAGCGACGTTTATCTGCTCCGGTTACAAAGAAGCTTTTGAACGTGTGGATGAACGCAGTGTTGTCTACTGCGATCCACCTTATGCGCCATTGTCAAACACTGCCAACTTTACGTCTTACGCAGGAAATGGTTTTTCTCTGGATGATCAGGCTGCACTTGCTGATATTGCTGAAAAAACTGCGAAAGTCAGGGGAATTCCTGTGTTGATATCCAATCACGATACAATTCTGACCCGGCGGTTGTATCATGGCGCTCAGCTGAATGTTGTGAAGGTGAAACGTACGATCAGCCGAAATGCCTCTTCCCGAAATAAAGTTGATGAGCTGTTAGCTCTGTTTGCAGCTACTTCTGAGCAATAATTCGTATCGTTCATTATATGGCCTCTATGATCCTTTCTTTCCCTCCTATAAAATAGGGCCGTTTTGCCATGCAGTGTCGCAGGCAATCTGAATATGAATCATTGATTGTAAAAATACAGAGGCCAGAGGTATGAAAGATTTTTTGATTGCTCCTTCTATTCTTTCCGCAGATTTAGCGCGATTGGGAGAAGATGTTGAGAATGTGCTCAATGCCGGGGCTGATGTTATCCATTTTGATGTGATGGATAATCACTATGTGCCTAATCTGACATTTGGTGCTCCTGTATGTAAAGCTTTGAGAGATTATGGTATTACGGCACCGATAGACGTACATCTGATGGTTAAGCCGGTTGATCGTATGGTTGAAGATTTTGCCAAAGCGGGTGCATCAATGATTACCTTTCATGTTGAAGCATCAGAACATATAGACAGAACCCTGCAACTGATCAAAGAACATGGATGCCAGGCCGGCGTTGTCTTCAATCCGGCAACGCCGCTGAATTATCTTGATTTCCTGATGGATAAAGTGGACTTAATTCTGTTAATGTCGGTTAATCCGGGGTTCGGTGGGCAGTCTTTTATCCCTTCCACTCTGGATAAATTACGGGCAGTTCGTCAGCGTATTCAGGACTCCGGAAGAGAGATTCGTCTGGAAGTCGATGGCGGTGTAAAAATCGATAATATTCGCGAAATAGCTGAAGCTGGTGCGGATATGTTTGTTGCAGGCTCTGCGATTTTCGGTCAGCCGGATTATCAGGCGGTGATTGCTGCGATGCGAACTGAACTTGAAAAAGTATCCCGTTAAATTTTTTATTAAAGCGATAATAAATAAATTAAAGTAAAGCATACCGGCAGATAGTTTGACTGGTTATGCTTTACCTCAATTGGGAGAGTCACTTCATGTCGTCAGAGATACCAAAATTAGTTGTGTTTGATTTGGATGGAACCTTGCTCGATAGTGTGCCGGATTTAGCTATAGCGGCTGATCAGGCGGTTCGTCAACTGGGTTATCCGGGCGTTTCAGAATGTCAGGTTCGGGATTATGTCGGAAATGGGGCAGATATTCTGATTGGACGCGCATTAAGTCAGAGTCTGGAAATTAACCCGGACCTGAGTCCGGCGCTGTTAAAAGAGGCCCGGACATATTTTGATGAGTTTTACGCGGCAACAGGCCACCGGCTTAGTCAACTATATGCGGGTGTGAAAGATACATTGGTAAAATTGCATCAGGAAGGGTTTACTCTGGCTGTTGTGACGAATAAGCCGTCTCATTTTGTACCTGAAATATTACAGCAGCATCAAATTGCGGACTATTTCAGTGATGTCATTGGCGGGGACGATTTTGAGAAAAGAAAACCGGATCCAATGGCTTTGAACTGGCTGTTGGATAAATACGGCTTAAAACCGAAACAGATGATGATGGTCGGAGATTCGAAGAATGATATTCTTGCTGCCAGAAATGCAGGTTGTCATTCGTTTGGCCTGACTTATGGCTATAACCACGGTGAGCCGATCGCCGACTCCGGGCCTGATTATGTTGCGGATAATATCTCAGAATTGCTTGATATTGTTCTTGTTTCAGCCTGAACGGTATAAAAAATCTAGAAATATACTTGTTAATGAGTACACTTGGATGCTGCGGGAACGAATCCGGACTGTATTTATCCCTTAAAGCTATCACCCAATAACCTGTTTTATTATTAATAACTTTCAGAATTCAAAGGAATTATTCTCATGAGCAAACCCATTGTATTTAGTGGTGTTCAACCGTCAGGTGAACTGAGTATTGGTAACTACCTGGGTGCTCTTCGTCAGTGGCAACAAATGCAGGATGAATACGACTGCTATTATTGTGTGGTCAATTTGCATGCGATTACCGTGCGTCAGGATCCCAAAGCATTATATGAAGCGACACTTGATGCTTTGGCAATTTGTCTGGCTGTTGGTATTGATCCGAAGAAGAGTACTTTATTTGTTCAGTCTCATGCTCCGGAGCACGCTCAGCTAAGCTGGCTTCTGAATTGTTATACTCAGATGGGTGAGTTGAGCCGGATGACTCAGTTTAAAGACAAGTCTGCCCGTTATGCGAATGATGTGAATGCTGGTCTGTTTGATTATCCGGTGTTGATGGCGGCAGATATTTTGCTTTATGGCGCCCATCAGGTGCCGGTTGGAAACGATCAGAAGCAGCATCTGGAGCTTGCCAGAGATATTGCGACCCGGTTCAATAATATCTATTGTCCGGAAGACCCGGTATTTGTTGTGCCTGAGCCATATATTCCAACCGTAAACGCACGGGTGATGAGTCTTCAGGATGCGACGAAAAAGATGTCGAAGTCTGATGATAACCGGAAAAATGTGATTACTCTGCTGGAAGAACCTAAGTCAATTGTGAAGAAGGTTAACAAGGCTCAGACAGACACGGATACACCACCACGAATTCGTTATGATATTGAAAATAAAGCCGGTATTTCTAACTTAATGGGCCTGTATTCAGCAGCGACAGGTTTGAGCTTTGATGAAATTGAAGCTAAATATCAGGACGTTGATATGTATGGTCCGTTTAAGAAAGACGTGGGTGAAGCCCTTGTTGCAATGCTTGAACCTGTTCAGGCTGAATATCATCGTATTCGTGAGTCACGGGATTATCTGGATGCGGTGATGCGTGAAGGTGCTGAAAAAGCGTCTTCCCGTGCCGCAGAAACCTTGAAAAAAGTATACGATTTAGTTGGATTTATCTCTCATTCCTGATGTGAGCTGATTAAATCAGATATCTTTTTACAAGCCCTGCTTTTTAAGCAGGGTTTTTTTATGGCATTTTCCGGCAGATGAACTAGATTTATATAATGTATATACAAAGTTATCACATTTATGGGCGGAAAAAGAAAGAAAGCCTCAAACAAAAAAGATAGTCAGTTAGTGCTTCGGATTAACCGGCACGAACGCGATCTTTTTGTTGAATTATGTGAAGAGCTTGATACATCGGCAGCCAGAGAAATAAGAAAGTTTATTAAACATTTTATTGATCAGCACGGGCTGCAAGACAGGGAGCAATGATCCCAGGCTGGAACCCTGAAGCTCCTGCCGGATTAATTTTGCACATTGTGATTTATTAAGGAGAAAAAGATGGCTAAGACTAAAAAAGAATTGAAAAAGACACTTAAAAAAGCGAAAGCTAAAGTGAAGAAAATTAAAAAAGCTTTGAAAAAAGCATAGCTTTACATATTTTTGATAGCCCGGTTTAATACCGGGCTTTTTTATGTCTCATATTCATTTTCCCGTCATACATTTCTCTCATTGTTTATTCATACAGATATATTGGTCATACGAATCAATTCACATCTGCAGAGTGTGTTTTACATATTTATGAGATCAATTTCACATTTTTGTTAAGGTGTGTTTTTTGTTTCATGAAAAAGGTAAACACTGACCATGGAATTATTATAGATTTCAAAAAAATGTGATGAATAAAACATTTTTTAAAAATAGGGATATTTTCAAATACAATTTCAGGTGGAAAAATAAATGAAACAACAATTTTCATTCTCACTGCTTTCTGCTTTGATTGCTGGCGTTGTAGCACAGCCGGCTGTCGCAGATGTGGTGATATCACAGTATGTAGAAGGGTCATCTTTTAATAAGGCCATTGAAATCGCCAATACAGGTGATGAAGCCGTCACGCTTGACCATTTTAAATTAGCACTATCAAGAAATGGCAGTGGACAGTGGGATAGTGAGCTGTCACTGGCCGGAAAAGTCATTGCAGCGAAAGATGTTTTGGTGATTGCTAACTCTCAGGCGAATAGTGATATTTTGGCTGTCAGCGATATGACGGATGATACGATGACCAGCTTCAATGGTAATGATCCCGTTGCACTACTGAAAGATGATGAAGTTTATGACGTGGTTGGTTCCATGGGGGGAAGCGACTTTGCGAAAGATGTGACGCTGGTCCGTCACACCGATGTATTGAGCGCTTCAGCTGAATATCAGGTGACGCAGTGGGATACGCTTGAGAAAAATAACATTGAAGGACTGGGAAGCCTGAGTGACAGCAGCAGTTCAGCGTCTTTCACCTGTACGATGGATGACGGAAGTTCGCCAGAATTCACCTCGATTCACGACATTCAGGGAGACGGAGATAAATCTCCTCTGATTGGTGATTCGTCTTACATAACGGATGATGATTATTATGTTCAGGGTGTTGTGACAGCGGTAACGACCGGGCTGAATAAAGGGTTCTATCTTCAATCTCTGGAAAATGACTATAATCCCCAAACGTCTGAAGGCTTATTTGTTTATACCAATCAGTCATCTTCTGACCTGAAGGCAGGAGATGTGGTTTGTGTGAAAGGAAAAGTCCAGGAATATTATTCTCAGACTCAGTTGAAAGCGGGTCAAAATCAGTGGGTAAAACAAGATGAGCAAGCGGTTCCCCGCGCCAGATCAATCTTCATGCTGCCAACTGATGAAAACTTTGATCAGACACTTGAGCGTTATGAGGGGATGTTGGTCAAACTGACGCCTTTGACGAACATGCGGGTAAGCCGGACATTTAGCTGGGACTATGATGCATACCGCAGCAATATGGTTTTATCGCAGGGGCATATCAATATGCATCCAAACCAGCAACATGTCGCTGGATCTGATGCATCAGAACAACAGCGAATTGATAATGGTCAGCGTCGGCTGTTTGTTGAATCGGACCAGAAAGCACCGAACGGTGTGATCCCTTACTATGCTGATTTTGGCCGCACCGATATCGACCAAAATGGCTCGACAGAGGATTATATCCGGGTTGGCGATATGCTGGTTGGTGCGCAAGGTGTGCTCAACTATAGTTATGGCGAATATCGTCTGACGATGACCAATCAACTGTCACGGCATAATTTTATTCATTTAGACCCGCGTACCGAGACTCCGCTGATGCATTACGGAAATTTACGCATAGCTTCCTTTAATGTATTGAACTATTTCAATTCACCATTTGGTGGCGATGCAAATGAGCACGGGGAAAGCCGGGGTGCTGGCAGCTATGGTGAATTCGAAATTCAGCAGGAAAAAATCGTCAATGCGATTATCAGGCTGGACGCAGACATTGTTGGCTTGATGGAAATTGAGAACAATGGTTTTGGTGAGTCAGGTGCGATTCATCAACTGGTTGATCAATTGAATGCCCGTTTGTCTGATAGCAGTGATTACTATAGCGTTGTGGAATTTGATACCAACAATGATGGTCAAATTACAAAAGACGATTCTGTGGGGACAGATGTGATCACGACCGGTGTGATTTATCGTAAGAGTAAAGCAACACTGGATAGTCAACAAATTATCCCGATGCCGAAACAACTGGCACCTGAAGTGTATTCAGAAGCGCAGGGTAAAGTCATTGAAGACGGCAAAAACTATCAACGTCAAACATTAGCCCCGACATTCAAAATTGACGGGTTGGATGAGACACTGACAGTTGCTGTGAATCACTTCAAATCAAAAGGGTCAACATGCTGGGAAGATGCTGCACCTGTCAGTGAAGGCGGTCAAAACATGACTGACCCGGATTATCAGGGATCATGTGAAAATTTCCGCGTTGCTGCTGCTGTTGCATTAGGTGAAGCACTGGAAAAAGTTGACGGCTATAAGATCATTCTGGGTGATTTGAATTCTTATGCAAAAGAAGACCCCATGCTGATTCTGACTGATTATGATACAGCAAAGTATGATAAAACCATTCGTGCTGCACGTAATACATATCTTGGTGATCAGGAACAATTTGGTGATCAGGGAGCAGTGATTGAAAAAAGCTATGGCTATCTGAATGCTGTTGAAATGATGCGCCGACATGGCTGGAGCTATTCTTATAATGATGAAGTCGGAACCATGGATCATTTATTGATTAGCCCTGAATTAAGTTCTTATGTTGTGGATGCGATGGATTGGCATATCAATGGTGGTGAATCAAAATTATTTGACTATACAAGTAAAAATAAAGGTGATTTACCGCGATATTCAGATCAGTTCCGCTCGTCAGATCATGATCCTGCAGTACTTGAATTGTGGGTTCCTGAGAAAACAGAGTGCTGGGGATGGTATTGCTGGTGGTATTGATTGCCAGACCATTTCAGAGAGTGATTGCAATAGTAAAGGGGCGCAGCCCCTTTTTTATACCGGTTGTCTGATTATTTTCGGGGGGGGTGATTGATTGGCTTCGGGCTTTCATCTTGATTTCTTGTTCTGATCCGTCACAATGAGCGTCAGTTTTTGTTCTGACTTTCATAGCCAATCTCTTTTATGCTGCTCCTTATCGATAACTACGATTCTTTCACATACAATTTGTATCAGTATTTTTGCGAGCTTGACGTCGCAGTTCAGGTGGTCAGAAATGATCAGATTGATATTCCTGGCATCAAAAGATTAAAGCCTTCCCATCTGGTCATATCACCAGGGCCCTGTACGCCGGATGACGCTGGTATTTCACTGGAAGCTGTCCGTCATTTTTCCGGTAAACTGCCTATTTTAGGGGTTTGTCTGGGTCATCAGTCGATTGCTCAGGCATATGGTGCCAATGTAATCCGGGCCCGTCAGGTGATGCACGGAAAAACGTCATTAATCCGGCATAATCACACCGGGTTGTTTCATGGGTTGAATGATCCGCTCACCGTCACCCGGTATCACTCTCTTGTTGTTGAGAAACAATCATTACCTGATTGTTTTGAGGTAACCGCCTGGACTGAACTGGAGGATGGCAGGGTTGATGAAATCATGGGGTATCAGCACCGTATTCTCCCGATTGATGCAGTCCAGTTTCATCCTGAGTCAATCAAAACAGAACAGGGACATGAGCTGTTAGCCAATTTCTTACATCGCTGATTGTCCGATTCCTTACTGTGTGGGGATGACTGTGAAAATGAATCCCGGATGACTGGTTGTATGACTAAAAAATTACTTTTTGTGAATAATTATTCCATTGCTTGTGGTTTTTGATGAACAGATTCGCTATATTGAGGTTTCTGTGGTGTCTTTTTATGATAAATTTTTGATTCATGGTGAGTTTTATCGTTGTCAGTCATAACAGGATAATGCTTCATCTATAATATTGATTATATTATTAGTTATGGCTCTGTTGAGTAATAAGGGGAATCAGTCAATGGCAATGGAAAATAGCGTCGATCGGGGAACGTTTGATGAGGTCATGGTGCCTTGCTACAGCCCGATGGAAATTATTCCGGTTCGGGGACAGGGATCGAGAGTCTGGGATCAGGCGGATAAAGAATATATTGATTTTGCGGGCGGTATTGCCGTCAGCTGTTTAGGTCATTGTCATCCGGCAATGGTGGAAGCATTAACGACGCAGGGAAACAAATTGTGGCATCTGAGTAATGTGATGACGAATGAGCCTGCACTTCGTCTGGCAAAGAAACTGACCCAACTCAGTTTCGCTGAGAAAGTATTTTTTGCTAATTCAGGAGCTGAAGCCAACGAAGCGGCGTTAAAACTGGCTCGTCGGTGGGCCGTTGATAATCACGGGCCGGAAAAATCTGAAATTATTGCTTTTGAACAAGGCTTCCACGGCCGTACATTCTTTACCGTCACCGTAGGCGGGCAATCGACTTATTCTGATGGTTTTGGTCCGAAACCTTCTGATGTGATTCACCTTCCTTATAATGATCTGGAGGCTTTTAAAGCTCAGATTTCTGATCGAACCTGTGCTGTGATGATGGAGCCGCTTCAGGGTGAAGGCGGTATTATTTCTCCGACACCTGAGTTTATTCAGGCTGTCAGAGACTTGTGTAATCAGCACAATGCATTATTAATTTTTGATGAAGTCCAGACCGGAAATGGCCGGACGGGCGACTTTTATGCC
Organism: Vibrio aerogenes; assembly: GCF_024346755.1. Classification (NCBI taxonomy): domain Bacteria; kingdom Pseudomonadati; phylum Pseudomonadota; class Gammaproteobacteria; order Vibrionales; family Vibrionaceae; genus Vibrio; species Vibrio aerogenes. The sequence goes on from NZ_AP024861.1 coordinate 340,475, forward strand.
TATCAGGGTGTCGGTGTGACGCCGGATATTTTAAGTACGGCAAAATCTTTGGGCGGTGGCTTCCCTATCGGTGCAATGCTGACAACCGCTGAGATCGCAGCTCATTTTAAAGTGGGTGTTCATGGTTCAACATATGGCGGGAACCCCTTAGCATGTGCAGTTGCTGAAGCTGTCGTTGATATTATTGCGCAGCCTGAAGTTTTGCAGGGCGTTAAAGAGAAAGAGCTGCGTTTTCGTGAAGGTTTGGAACAAATCAATGCAAAATATCCGATCTTCAGTGAAGTTCGTGGCCGTGGTTTATTGCTGGGCGCTGCATTAAATGAGGCCTGGCAGGGACGGGCCCGTGATATTTTAGTCGCTGCGGGTAAAGCTGGTTTACTGGTTTTAGTGGCAGGGCCGAATGTTGTCCGTTTTACGCCGTCTTTATTAATTTCTCCGGAAGATATCACCGAAGGCTTAGCAAGACTTGAACAAGCTATTGCTTCGGTCTTCACCTCATCTTGAGAGGTTGTTATTTTCTGAAAAGGATGAAGCGGACCAACAGGTTCGCTTTTTTTATGTTTCAATGGCTGCCATTTGCCATTTGCCATTTGCCATTAAGGACCATCACCCGTGAAGTGCTATCTGCAGCCAAGGTTTTGTTTATATTGCGCTATTCTTAAATGATATCTCCAGGACAATCAGAGGTCTGGTTGTTTGAGTCATATAATAAAATCAGGGAGAGAGATTGCCATGTTGATTATTCGTCCCATTCGTCTATCTGACTATAGTGCTTTATATCGGTGTGCTGTTGAATCTGGTCATGGCTTTACTTCATTGCCTGAAAATGAGGAATTGCTGAGTCACCGTATTGAGCACTCTTTGTATAGCTTTGCCAAAGAAGAGATAACAGCACCATCCGATGAGGGATACTTAATGGTGGGGATTGATTCCGATACCGGTGAGGTTGCCGGAACGACAGCGATTGAGGCTTCAGTTGGCTGGGATTTACCCTTTTACAGTTATCATATCGATACGATTGTTCACTCTTCCCGTCGTTTGGGGGTAAATAAAATCGTCAAGTTGTTAAGTCTTGGGAATAACTATACCGGTTGCTCGGAGCTTTGTTCCTTGTTTCTGTTACCCCGCTTCCGGAAAGGTATGAATGGAAAATTAATGTCTAAATGTCGGTTTTTGATGATGGCTGAGCATCCGGAAAGATTTTCCTCAACTATTATTGCAGAAATGAGAGGCGTTTCTGATGAACAGGGTAATTCTCCTTTTTGGCAGTGGTTACAGGAACATTTTTTCGGGATTGATTTCACACTGGCTGACTATCTTGCAGGATCGGGACATAAAGGATTTATTGCGGATTTAATGCCTAAGTTACCAATCTATGTCAACTTGCTGAGTCAAGAGGCTCAATCCGTGATTGGAAAGGTTCACGACAAGACCCGGCCAGCTTTAAAAATTCTTGAAAATGAGGGTTTTTCCTGCCGGGATTATGTGGATATTTTTGATGCAGGTCCAACGGTTGAATGTCATATAAAGCATATACGTTCAGTGAGAGAATCTTTTTCATCACACGTTGTTATTGAGGACTGCGCAAGCGGTGTGCCTGTCATTGTCAGTAATACCTCCATGGAAAATTTCAGAGCAACAATGACAAATGCTCTGTTCGATGCAGAGAGGAATCATGTGACGATTTCATCTGAGGTTGCGAAAGCTTTGCTTGTCGATAACGGTGATCGGGTACGGGTATTAGTGAATCATTGAACGTTTCGGGTTTCGTGATGATCTGTCTGGGGTGTTTGGCCCGGGCAGTGATGAAAGAAGGAGGTGCTTATGACACCGGAAAAATTGTTTGAGGCCATGTGGAAAGATTATATTAGCAGGCTATGTCCTTCGGCTTGTCAGGTTCACCAGTTGTTGCAGGAGAATGAGCCATTGATCAATGATCATATTGCTCTGAGAACTTTTAATTTAGATCCTGTGAAGCTTGATACACTGGCAAAGCCATTTCTTGCCATGGGATATGAAGAAAAGGGGCAGTATCATTTTGAATCGAAGAAATTAAATGCAAAACACTTTGAACACCCGGATCCCAGGCAGCCTAAGGTGTTTATCAGTGAGCTGGAAGTCGAACACTGTTCCGGGTCTGTGCAAAAGATTGTCAGGAGTCTGGTTGCCCACATCCGTCCTGACATGGTATCTGATGCTTCCTTTTTATATGGCGGACGCTTATGGCCTGTTTCTCTGGAACAATATTATATTTTGTCGGAAGAAAGTGAATATGCAGCCTGGGTTGCGGCGCATGGCTATGGGGCTAATCACTTTACGGTCAGTGTTAATCAATTGAAAAAAATGAATCAAATCGCTGAAGTGAATCGCTATTTGATCAATAACGGTTTCTTATTGAATACTTCCGGTGGTGAAATTAAGGGAACGCCAGCGGTATTTCTGGAACAATCTTCGACCATGGCAGATAAAGTCGTTGTAGAATTTACGGAAGCTGAGCTGTTAATTCCGGGGGGATTCTATGAGTTTGCCAAACGTTATCCCATGGCAAATGGTGAGTTATATCCGGGATTTGTTACAGCATCAGCGGATAAGATATTTGAAAGTACAAATCACTGACAGCGAAGGAGCAGAGTGACAAAGCAATTCCATGAATGAACATGCTTTTGTGGGAGACTGAATGAAAAAAGCCACTCAACGAGTGGCTTTTTAAACAGAGACAATGATGAATTGATGAATCAGCGCGTGCCATAAACCACAATAGTTTTACCATGCGCCGAAATCAGATTCTGTTCTTCCAGCATTTTTAAAATGCGGCCCACTGTTTCACGGGAGCAACCAACAATTTGACCAATTTCCTGGCGTGTTATTTTTATTTGCATACCATCCGGGTGAGTCATTGCATCCGGTTGTTTTGCCAGGTTCAACAGTGTTTGTGCTATACGACCTGTCACATCAAGGAATGCCAAATCGCCTACTTTTTGGCTGGTCACCTGCAGGCGACTCGCCATTTGTCCGGCAAGACGCATCAGGATATCCGGATTGACCTGAATCAGCTGACGGAATTTCTTGAATGAAATTTCAGCAACCTCACAAGGGGATTTTGCCCGAACCCAGGCTGTACGTTCCTGGCCTTCTTCGAATAAACCAAGTTCACCAATAAAATCTCCCTGATTCAGATAGGAAAGAATCATTTCTTTACCTTCTTCATCTTTAATAAGTACAGCGACAGAGCCTTTTACGATGTAATAAAGTGTCTCTGCTTTTTCACCAGCATGGATGAGTGTACTCTTTGATGGGTACTTATGAATATGACAATGTGAAAGAAACCACTCTAAAGTTGGATCGGTTTGAGGTTTACCTAGAACCATAATATCTCTCTTCCTCTGCAGGGTATGCTTGCTGCTTTCCGTGCAATTAGCTAAAGCATTCATATGAACATCTAGCATAAAAGTTGTTTAGAAAGCCTGCAAGTCGTCTTCTGTTTCGCTATTGAAAATAGTATCTTTTTTCGGGCACAATTTCTTGATTTTTATCGTGTGACCACTGCAAATTTATCTCATAAAACGTGCTCAGTGTCACGGTATGGAAAGTAAAATATAGAATGTCGTCTGGTTTATAACGGGTTAACCAATTTTTCCTGTTTCGATTAATTTTTGCAAAATTGGCCGGACAATTAACTCCATGGCGAAACTCATTTTTCCGCCGGGCACAACAATTGTGTTATGCCGGGACATAAAAGAGCCATCAATCATTGCGAGTAAATAAGGAAAATCGACTTTTTTAATGCCACGTAACCGGATAACAACAAAGCTTTCATCCAGACTGGGAATTCCTTTTGCACTCAGTGGGTTTGATGTATCGACGGTTGGAACCCGCTGAAAGTTGATATGTGTTCGTGAAAACTGAGGCGTGATATAGTTCAGGTAATCATCCATCGAACGGACAATGGAATCCATCACGGCTTCTTTTGAGTGTCCCCGGTCTCTGGTATCACGGACAAATTTCTGTATCCACTCCAGGTTGACGATTGGCACCATACCTATAAGAAAATCGACATGCTGCGAGACGTTGACATCCCCGTCAACAACACCGCCGTGTAAGCCTTCGTAGAACAGTACATTGGTGTCATCAGGCAGTTCCTGCCATGGTGTAAATGTTCCCGGAGTCTGATTATATGGAACGGCTTCATCAAATGTATGCAGATAACGGCGTATCTTTCCTGTTCCTGAACGACCATATTCACGAAAGAATTCTTCAAGTGCAGCAAAGTCATTGGCTTGAGGACCGAAGTAACTGATATGACGTCCCTGTTCTCTGGCTTTACGAATTTCTACATCCATTTCCGGCCGGGTAAAACGGTGAAAGCTATCTCCTTCTACCCAGGCTGACTTAACTTGCATCATATTAAACATTTTGCGAAATGCTTCTGATGTCGTCGTTGTACCGGCACCAGAAGATCCGGTGACCGCAATAATTGGATGTTTTGCTGACATGACATCCTCTGTCTATCGTATTCAATGTGTCACAACTATATCATGGATAGGCGTTGTGTCATCCGGATGATACGTCGTTATTGATATTTATTCAGTTGAATATCTACCGTTTCGTGTAGCTCCGAATAGACGACAACGGCTTCTCCGGATTTCAGTTGCTGTTTGATTTGCTCTATTTTCATTTCCAGTGAGACTTCATTCTCACCGTAGTCTGTCCCTTCCCGCAGAACAAATTCCTTAATCAGGTTTTCCAGCGTTTCAGGTGATATATCTTGCCATGGAACAATCATAGTTTGAGTCTGTACAGAATGATAAAAAGCTATTCTACGTGCTTAGCGTAGTAAGTGGGTAGTATTTGTTCCAGCCAGAATGTCGGTTTGAAAAGGCTGCCGCTGAGAAAACCGACATGACCACCATGGTCAAGCAATTGGTAATTGACCGCTTCAGGTAATGGTGCTGAGGGAATGACTGAGTCTGTCATAAATGGATCATCCCTGGAGTGAATGATTAAGGTTGGTAGCCTGATATGGTTGAGTTTATGGATGGCAGAACATTGATGATAGTAGTGAGTTGCATCAGAGAAACCGTGCAGCGGTGCTGTGATTAAATCATCGAATTTTCTGAGAGTGGGTATGCTTTGAATCTCACCTGCTGTGACCGGAATTTTTTGCCGGAGAATCTGAAGGCGCTGTAAAGCATTTTTCTTCAGTGAACCGAGCAGGTAACGCTGATATATTTTTGAAAAACCGCCATTTATTCGTTCTGAACAGGCAGCAAGGTCAAATGGCGCTGAAATGATGGTTGCCGAATCTATCAAGGGATCTTCTGCAAATTCAACCAGATAATTTGCAAGCATGTTTCCCCCGAGGGATATTCCTGTTGCCGTTTTATAGGTATCCGGAAACCGTTCTGCCACCATTTGTAAGAAATGACGGGGGTCTGCCGTTTCGCCTGAATGATAGGCACGGGCCTGAAGATTAGGTTTGCCGCTGCACCCGCGAAAATGCATCATCACGGCAAGCCAACCCTGTTGAGCGAAAGCATGCATCAGTCCGTTTGCGTAAGGACTGTTAAAGCTACCTTCCAGCCCGTGAAACAGAATGAATAATGGTTTATTTTGCGCTGGTTCAGCATGTGGGTTTTCACTCCATGCGATATCCAGAACATCATCGTCTGGCGTTGTGATGGTTTCCCAGTGAGGAATAAACAGATTTTTTTTTCGGATGAACCGGGGAAGTAGTGTTTGTGTATGCGGGTTAACACCGCCTGACGCGGGTTTAAAACAAAGTGTTTTCATATTTTTATATTATATCGTGGGATAGGTGTGGTGTGATTCGGGCTATTTTATTTTATAGGATGCTGAAAAAGCTATATTTTTTGTTGCTTAGGAAAAAAAGCGGGTTTGGCAAATATATCGGCAAGGTGCTCTGCACCTAATTGTTTACAATAATATAAGGTTAATGATACAGGAGCTGGTGGTTGCAGAGTGAGGGTGTTGATACATTCCACCAAGTCTGATTGTTGCTGTTTTTCAAGTTGTAATTCAAACTGAAGTGACTCCCGGTAAAGCGTATCCGGGAGGTGAGCTTTCAGTTTTCTGCGTAATTCACGAAATCCATGCAGCAATACTTCTGAGCGGTTGATGCAGGTCATCACCTGATTCCAGTCCTGTTCTTTAATGCTGACATGTTGCTCATCAAGCCATTTTAACAAGAGCAACAAATTGACATTCCCATGGTAATTGTTCTGCAGGCTCATACAGGCTTCTTTTACATCCCGCACACTGTAATATTGCAAACTGAATTGCCATAAGTGTTCAAGTGTTAATGAGACCTGAATTGAGGCCTGATTCATATTGAATTGAACTCCTGCTCCATCTGTTCAAGAATTTCCTGCTGTTCCATCCACTGTAATTCAGTCTGTTCCAGTGTTGATTTTGCTTTTGCCTGATCTGCAATAACCTGATTAAGTTTAGTTTTGTTTTCAGCATTATAAAGCGAGGTATCCGCTAATTGTTGCTCTGTATCGCTCAGAGTCAGCTGCAATTTATCGATTTCCTGCTCCAGTTGTGTCAGTTTTTTGCGAATTGGTGCTGTTTTTTGGCGAAATTCAGCTTCAATTCTTTTTTGCTCTTTCTTGCTGATTGTATTCGCCGGAGTTTCTTTTTCCGGGGATTGCTCTTTTCTTTCCTGTTTTTGTAAATCGGTTAACCATTTGTAATAGTCATTTAAGTCTCCGTCGAAAGGAGCGACTTGTTGGTCATGTACCAGATAAAGGTCATCAGTTGTTGCCCGGAGCAAATACCGGTCATGGCTTACAATGACCATGGCACCTTCAAATGTCTGTAAAGCCATCGTCAGTGCCTGACGCATATCCAGATCCAGGTGGTTGGTTGGTTCATCCAGCAGCAACAGGTTTGGTTTTTGCCAGACGAGCAGGGCTAATACCAGACGGGCTTTTTCTCCACCAGAAAATGGGGCCACTTTGTCCAGTGCCTTTTCTCCCCTGAATCCAAAGCTGCCAAGGTAGTCTCTGAGCTCCTGCTCCATTTTGTTTGGTGCGATTTGCATCAGGTGCTGTAAAGGCGTTTCTTCAGGATGGAGAGTTTCCAGCTGGTGCTGAGCAAAGTAACCGACTTTTACACCTTGTGAATAAGTCAGTTTTCCACTTTGCGGGGAAAGAGAACCAGAGAGTAATTTAATCAGTGTTGATTTTCCTGCTCCATTTCTTCCCAGTAATCCGATCCGGCTTCCCGGCACAAGGTTCAGACGAATTTTGGTCAGAATCAGTTTGTCATCGTAGCCGGCATTGACGTCTTCCATCATTAAGATTGGACTTGGCAGTGCCTCAGGTTCCCGGAAATTAAATGAAAATGGATTATCAAACTGAGCCGGAAGTACTTTCTCCATCCGTTCCAGCGCTTTAATCCGGCTTTGTGCCTGACGGGCTTTTGTTGCTTTATACCGGAATCGGTCGATATAACTTTGCATGTGCGCAATTTGTTTTTGCTGTTTCTGATACTGCGCCTGTTGTTGCATCAGCTTTTCAGCTCTTTGTGTTTCGAAAGAAGAGTAATTACCGGTGTACTCATTGAGTTGTTGATTTTCAATATGGATGATGCGCTTGACGATAGGATCGAGAAAGTCCCGGTCGTGCGAAATCAGAATGAGTGTGCCGGGGTAGTTTTGCAACCAGCGTTCCAGCCACATAATCGCATCTAAATCAAGGTGGTTTGTTGGCTCATCCAATAAAAGTAAATCAGAACGGCAAATCAGTGCCTGTGCCAGGTTCAGTCTCATTCTCCAGCCACCAGAAAAGCGGGTCAGGTGCCACTGCATCTGTTCCTGGGAGAAACCAAGCCCGTTGAGTAATTCTGCTGCCCGTGCCCGAATACTGTAGCCCCCCACCTGTTCGAGATGGCCATGCAATTCTGCAATTAATGCACCTTCGCCATCGGCTTCTGCCTGCTGCAGACGTCGCTCAAGTTCTCTGTACTCTCGATCACCATCGATGACATATTCCAGAGCCTCTCTTTCCAGAGCCGGTGTTTCCTGTGCCACCCACGCAAGCTCCCAGTAGGATGGTTGAGAAAAATTACCTGCATCGATGCTGAGTTCATCTTTTAGCAAGGCAAAAAGTGTGGATTTTCCTGAGCCATTTTTTCCGACTAATCCGACTTTATCTCCCGGATGAATCGTTGCTGAAGCTTGCTCTAAAAGTGGTTTTCCGCCACGTAATAACTGAATATCAGAAAAAGTAATCATAAATCATTTTATTGGAAAGAAAGACTGACGGAATAGTAGGGGGATTCGTGTTAAAAGTCGATATTATCTGTGACTTAGGATATGGTTCATAATAGTCATAGTCGTTTAAATTCAGCGTCATATTACGGGGAATTAAAAGTTATAAAATACTTGCGGCTTGCATGTCAGGGTTATCAGAAGAAGGAGGAATTGGATGAAAGGGTATGATTTATTTTCAGCACTGCCCAGGGTTCTGGTAATTTTTGCCCACCCGGAACCACAAAATTCTGTAGCAAATCAGATTCTTATTAAATCCATCGAATCCCTTGAACATGTTACTGTCCATGATTTATATGCAACATATCCGGATTTTTTCATCGATGTAAATGCTGAGCAAATATTACTGGAACAGTATGATGTGATTGTGTTTCAGCATCCGCTTTATATGTACTCTTGTCCGGCTTTACTCAAAGAGTGGTTTGATCGCGTGCTTTGTAAGGATTTTGCTTTTGGATCTCAGAGCCTTCTGCAGGATAAGATCTGGCGGAGTGTGATTACCACAGGTGGGAAAAAAGCAGCGTTTGGAGATAAGGGATATAACCGGTATCCACTGGAAGATATTTTACAGCCGTTCGAGTTGACTGCTTCGTTGTGTCGGATGCGATGGATGAAACCATTGGTGATGTACTGGTCACATAACATTTCAGATGCGGAGCGTTATCAGCATGCGGAAAGTTACCGGCGGTGGATTTGTAATCCTTTCAGTTGTGGTGAGGACATATAATGGCTGCATTGACAACAGACTTTTTACAAAGCAGTGCAGTTTTTTTGTCTGCTGCAGCGATTGCTGTCCCAATCGCACAGAGAGCAGGGCTGGGATCTGTTCTGGGTTATCTTTTAGCCGGGATTGCGATTGGCCCCTGGGGATTAGGGCTGATTCGTGATGTCGATGCAATATTACACTTTGCCGAGTTTGGTGTGGTGATGTTGCTGTTTCTGATAGGTCTGGAGCTGAACCCGGCTAAGCTATGGCGTATGAAAGCCCCTATTCTGGGATTGGGTGGAGCTCAGGTTGTGGTTACCAGTGCCATTCTTGCAGGGTTAATTCATATATCAGGTATCCCATGGCAAGCGAGTTTAGTCATTGGTATGGGACTGGCATTATCTTCTACTGCAATCGCTTTACGTGTCATTGAAGAGCAAAAACTGGATAAAAGTGAAACCGGACAATCCGGTTTTGCTGTTCTGCTGTTTCAGGATATTGCGGTGATCCCCATGTTGGCCGTACTCCCTGTATTAGCAGGCAATTCTGCCGGAGAATGGATTGATGTAATTTGGATGCTCAGTGGGATGTTGGGGCTTCTTATCGGTGGGCGTTTGCTGCTGAGCCCGTTATTCCGGTTTATCGTGATGAGCCGGGTCAGGGAGCTGTTTACTGTTGCTGCTTTGCTTTTGGTGATTGGGATTGCCCTGATCATGCAAAAACTTGGTTTATCTATGGCTTTGGGAACATTTTTAGCTGGCGTCTTGCTGGCGGAAAGTGAATTTCGTCATGAGTTAGAAGTCTCCATTGAACCCTTTAAAGGTTTGTTGCTGGGATTGTTTTTTATTGCCGTAGGTATGGCTGTTGATCTTGGCCTGTTGTTTGAACAACCGATAAAAATTATTGCAGCTGTGATTGCACTCGTATCGATAAAAGGGTTGATTTTATATCTGCTGGCCCGGTTATTTGGCACCCGGGCAAAGGCCCGCAGCAATATGGCCGCAATATTAAGTCAGGGGGGGGAATTTGCTTTTGTCATTTTTACAGCAGCTGAGACGAAAGGAATTTTACAGCCTGAACTTGCTTCATTTTTACTGGTTGTTGTAAGCCTGTCTATGGTCACAACACCCTTGCTGCTACTTGTCCAGAGAAAGTGGTTTGAACGTCGGTTGAATGTCGGAAATGAGGAGTTAGCCGAAGATGTAGAGAATCATGATCCCAGAGTGATTATTGCCGGATTTGGCCGTTTTGGTCAGATTGTTGGGCGTTTAATGTATGCAAACAAAATCAAAGTCACGATTCTGGAAAGTGATGCCAGCCAGATTAAGGTACTGAGAAAATATGGTTATCAGGTTTTTTATGGTGATGCGAGTAATTTAGAGTTACTCCGGGCTGCCGGTGCCGATTCAGCGGAAGCGATAGTCATTTGTACTGATGTTCCGGATGAAGTGATGAAGATTGTCAGTCTGTGTCAGCAATTTTTTCCGAATTTGAGGGTGTTGGCCCGCGCCAGGAGCAGGATCGAAGCCTATCAGCTGCTTAATCATGGCATTGAAAATTATTCACGGGAAACATTTCTGGGGGCATTGGATTTAGGCCGGCAGGTATTAGTTGAACTGGGTGTTCATCCTTATCAGGCGAAACGAGCTGAGTCACATTTTCGAAAGCTTGATAACGCTATGCTAAAGGAATTATTGCCTTTGCATAACGAAGATAAGCAGTTGTCAATACGCGCGCGGGAAGCCAGGAAAGATTTGGAAGAAATCTTTGGTCGTGAGATGGATCGGGACAGCCGGGCCCGGGATTTCTGGGAAAAAGAACAGGATTAAAAGGTGAGACAGAAAAAAAGGTTTATAGCAGGCGCTAACTGCCCAAAATGTTCGGGTTCAGATTCATTGTGCTGGTGGGTAGAAAATAATGTCGAGCATGTTGAATGTGTGGACTGTGGCTTTACTGAACAGCGCTTACCCAAAGGCCTGGATTCCGGGCAACGGAATCAGGAACAGATGATTGGTATTTTTAAGCCGGAATAAATTGAGTTTCTCAAAGTTATCCCCATAATACCTGAGTGAATACTTAAGTCGTTTATTTGATATACCCTAATGCCCTGGAGCTTTTATGAAGATTGAAAAGAATGTTGTGGTTAGCCTTGCTTACCAGTTGAAACTTGAAGACGGTGTGGTGGCTGATCAGTCAACAGTTGATGCACCTTTAGATTATTTGCATGGACACAATAATCTCATTGCAGGGCTTGAAAAGGAGCTTGAAGGTAAAAGCGCTGGTGATAAATTCACCGCAACTGTTTTACCTGCTGATGCATACGGAGAATATAACGATGCATTGGTACAACGTGTTCCTGCAAACGTATTCCAGGGGGTTGATCAAATTGAACCAGGGATGCGCTTTTTGGCTGATACAGATCAAGGACAAATTCCTGTCGAAATTACCGAAGTTGATGGCGATGAAGTGGTTGTAGACGGAAACCATATGCTTGCTGGTCAGACGCTGACTTTTGATGTTGAAGTTGTTGCGTTGCGTGAAGCAACAGAGCAGGAAATTGAACATGGTCATATTCACCAGGAGGGTGGTTGTTGCGGTGGCCATGGCGATTGTGATCATGATCATGGCGAGGAAAAGGAAGGTTGCTGCGGCGGTGAAGGCGGCTGTGGTTGCCACTAATTTCTGAGTAATTCATTCAATCTGTAATATTGGCACCCGTCTGGTTTTCTGACCGTGCGGGTGCCTTTTTGTATCAGTAAGAAATATCCAGAACAAGAAAAAACAGCCTTCAGCAGGAACGGCGATGAAAGATAAACACGCTCTATCTATTCATTCGAATTTATGATTTCGTATCAAATTGAGATGTCGATAATGGATGGATCACCAGACTGTCTGACGACTTAAGTGTGATTTAAGTCACTATTTTTATGAAAGGTCAACTGACGATGTTGTGAAAGTAAAGTAGAAAGCACATAGATCAATTAGTTATTTTTTTATGACATTTTTATGCTTAAAAAGTCACTGCATCCTTCAGTTTTCGGTGGTAGAATCCATTTTTAACCAGCAATCAGATTAAACAGATGGGAAATAACGTAGTTGTATTGGGCACCCAGTGGGGTGACGAAGGGAAAGGAAAGATTGTCGATCTGCTCACTGAAGATGCTAAGTATGTCGTTCGTTATCAGGGAGGACATAATGCAGGTCATACCTTGGTTATAGATGGTGAAAAAACTGTTCTTCACCTGATACCTTCCGGAGTTCTCCGGGAACACATTAAATGTATTATTGCAAATGGTGTTGTTCTCTCACCGGATGCGCTTTTAAAGGAAATGGAAGCGTTAGAAGCTCGTAATATTCCAGTGAAGGAGCGTCTCTTTATTTCTGAAGCCTGCCCTTTAATTCTTCCTTATCACATTGCATTAGATCAGGCCCGTGAAGCTGCCCGTGGTAAAAAAGCAATCGGAACGACTGGTCGTGGCATTGGTCCTGCTTATGAAGATAAAGTAGCCCGCCGTGGTCTTAGGGTTGGTGATTTATTTGATAAAGTCAGCTTTGCTGAAAAACTGAAAGAAGTGATGGAATATCATAACTTCCAGCTTGTTAATTTCTATAAAGCTGATGCAGTAAGTTATGAAAAAGTCCTTGAGGAAGTGATGGGATATGCTGATCTTCTGACTTCAATGGTTATTGATGTGACCGATGAGCTGGATACAGCCCGAAAACGTGGTGATAAAATCATGTTTGAAGGGGCTCAGGGCACATTGCTTGATATTGACCATGGTACTTACCCTTACGTCACGTCTTCGAATACGACTGCTGGTGGTGTAGCCGCTGGTTCTGGTTTTGGCCCTTGCCATTTAAAATATATTCTTGGTATCGCTAAAGCCTACTGTACACGTGTTGGTGCAGGACCATTCCCAACTGAGCTTCATGATGAAATTGGCCATCATTTAGGAACAAAAGGTCAGGAGTTCGGAGCCACAACCGGACGTAAGCGTCGTTGTGGCTGGTTTGATGCTGTTGCGATGCGCAGAGCAATACAAATCAACTCAATTACAGGCTTTTGTCTGACGAAACTAGATGTTCTGGATGGCCTTGAAGAGATTAAAATTTGTACCGGCTATCAAATGAAAGATGGCTCTGTGATTGAAGTTTCGCCAATGGCTGCTGATGCTTACGATGAAGTAACACCGATTTTTGAAACAATGCCAGGTTGGTCTGAGAGCACTTTCGGTGTTCAATCACTTGAAAAATTACCTCAGACTGCGCTTGATTATATCAGCCGCATTGAGGCTTTGACTGGTGTGCCGGTTGATATTATTTCTACAGGCCCTGATCGTAATGAAACTATCATTAAAGTGCACCCCTTCAGCGTATAAACACTGACACTACTCGCTTGGACGAGAAAAAAGCCGACTTCAGTGGTCGGCTTTTTTTATCAATTTGATTGTATTTTATACAACTCTCATTTGCTACAATTAATTTAAAACATCCGGCTAAAGTGATCGCGGAGCTTGCCGATAGCTTATTCAGGTCCCATGAAATAGCTCACGGAACTGGTTGTGGGCTGTTAAGTTAGAAGAAGAGATTGCGTATGAGGCTACTCGCTGTAGCAATGACTTTAATCATGTTACTTGGTAATTCTGTCAGTTATGCAAATGTAGCTGATGTTGGTGCGCCGGTACCAATTTATTCTGAATCCGAGTTGATTAAGCTGATTGAACAGAATAAGCATCTTGAACGGGTGAAGGCTGATCAATGCCAGTTGGTTGAAGATATTGTGGCTCGTGCGACCCGGATTAATTTACCTGCTTATGAGTTTTTATATGGTGACATGCTGGCTTGGGGTGTTTGCGTCGGGCAGGATGTAGAACTTGGGCTCTACTACATGGAAAGTGCTGCTCATCAAGGGCTGCCTGCTGCGTTGGAACAAATAGGCCGATATTATGCACAAGGTGTACTTGTTCAGCAGGATAAAGAAAGAGCGATTCCTTATTTGCGGGAAGCTTCAGCAATGGGAAATCTGAAAGCCAGGGTTCAGCTTGCCGAGTTACTGCTCAGAGATTATGGTAGCCCGCTGGATTATGAAGATGCTTATCGCTGGCTGTACCATTCGGTTACAGCTGATTCCCGAATGCATAAACGGATCGCAATGTTGCGCCGGGGTCTTGAACAGAGAATGCCACAGAATGTGATTGCCAGAGCGAAAAAAAGAGAAACATTCTGGTAAGTCACTCCTGACTCCTGACAGACCGAACCTGTCAGGAGATATTGTCTCATCCGTATACAATTTCAAAGTCTATTTTTCACATCTTCTATTTCTATCTGTCCGGCTCAGTGTCGGTATGCTTCTGTCTTCCTGCATTTGCGTTGAAAGCAAAATAACAGAAATAAACAGAAGTAATTGTCATTAAGCAGTGAGAGTCAGATATACTAACTCCAATCTTCCCGACTTACTAAGGCGTATCTATGTCAGATCATATTCCCGGTGACCCTTTTGCTGACCGTGAATCACAAAATTATGATAATCCCATACCAAGCAGAGAATATATTCTTGATTTCCTGAAACAGGCAAAGGTTCCTATGAACCGGAATGATTTGTTTGAAGCGCTGGAGCTAAGTGGAGAAGAACAGTATGAAGGTTTACGCAGACGATTAAGGGCCATGGAACGTGATGGTCAGCTGGTTTTTACACGCAGGCAGTGTTACGCACTACCCGAAAAGCTTGAGTTGATTAAAGGGTATGTTATCGGACACCGGGATGGTTATGGATGGGTTCGTCCGGATGGGATGAATAGTAAAGAAGGTGACGTTCTTCTGCCCCATCATCAGATGCGTACGTTGATTCATGGTGATTATGTACTCGTTCAGCCTAATGGAACAGACAAGCGTGGAAGAAAAGAAGGCAGACTGGTCCGTATTCTTGAAGAAAGAAAAACACAGATAGTTGGCCGGTTCTTTTTTGAATACGGTTACTCATATGTGGTTCCGGATGATTCACGTATTCACCAAGATATCCTTATCCCCAATGAGCAGCGGGGCGGGGCCCGGATGGGGAACGTTGTGGTGATTGAAATATCTGATCGGGGCAGTCGTTCACGTGGCATGATGGGGAGTGTCATTGAAGTTTTAGGGGAGAACATGGCTCCCGGAATGGAAACCCAGATTGCAATCAGAACACATCAGATACCTCATGAATGGCCGGATGATGTTGAAAAACAGATCAAATCATTTGGTGAAGAAGTTCCGGAAGAAGCAAAAGGTGACAGAGTCGATCTAAGAGATTTACCCTTGGTGACGATTGATGGCGAAGATGCCCGGGATTTTGATGATGCGGTGTATTGTGAAGCGAAACCAAGCGGCGGCTGGCGTTTATGGGTTGCCATTGCGGATGTGAGTTATTATGTTCGTCCCGATTCTGCATTGGACAAGGAAGCGGTGAACCGGGGTAATTCTGTGTATTTTCCTTCTCAGGTTGTGCCAATGCTGCCTGAAGTTCTCTCGAATGGATTATGTTCTTTAAACCCAGCTGTTGATCGTCTCTGTATGGTTTGTGAGATGACGATTTCTGCAAGTGGTAAATTATCTGGGTATAAGCACTATGAAGCAGTCATGAATTCTCACGCTCGCCTCACATATAATAAAGTGGCCTCAATTCTTAATGATGACGAAGAATTGAGAATGCGACATCGTGATCTTGTCCCCCACCTGGAAGAGCTTTACCGAATGTACAAAGTGCTGAAAAAGGCAAGAGATCACCGGGGAGCCATTGAATTTGAGACAGTTGAAACCAAGTTTATTTTTAATGCACAGAGAAAAATTGACAGAATTGAACCGCTCGTCAGAAATGATGCTCATAAAATAATTGAAGAGTGTATGATTCTGGCGAATATTGCTTCTGCAAGCTTGGTCGAAAAAGCAAAAGAACCATCTTTGTTCCGGATTCATGAATCCCCTGGTGAAGAGCGTTTGACAGGGTTTCGTGATTTTCTTGGAGAGTTGGGATTAAACTTGTCTGGTGGGCTTGAGCCATCTCCTACTGATTATGCCAGTCTGATGACGCAAATAGTTGAGCGCCCGGACAGAGAGTTGATTCAGACTATGCTTCTGAGATCGATGAAGCAAGCCGTCTATAATCCAGACAATTGTGGTCACTTTGGGTTAGCGCTGAAACGTTACGCTCACTTTACATCGCCTATTCGCCGTTATCCTGATTTATTATTACACCGGGCCATCAAATATCTGATTGCAAAAAGTAATAGCCAAAACAAAGATCGATGGACACCAACAGGTGGTTATCACTATAGTTTTGACGAGATGGATTACTATGGCGAGCAGTGCTCGATGACAGAGCGCCGGGCTGATGATGCAACCAGGGATGTCGCTGACTGGTTGAAATGTGAATATATGCAGGATCATGTCGGAGAGGTTCTCGATGGTGTGATTGCTAACGTGACAGGTTTTGGCTTTTTTGTACGACTGGCAGATTTACATATTGATGGCTTGGTTCATATATCAACGTTAGCTAACGATTACTATCAATATGATCCGGTAGGACAAAGATTAATTGGAGAAACTTTTGGGCACATTTACCGGTTAGGTGATGTCGTGAAAGTGAAAGTTCAGTCTGTAAATTTAGATGACCGGAACATTGATTTCGAACTGGTTGAGACAAGCAGACAGTTGCGAGGAAAAGGAAAAACGGCCAGGAAACGGGCCGCAAAGGGTAAGAAAACTGCCGTAAAAGGCAAATCAAAGCCATCGAATGATGCGGTAACTCATCCTGACAAAGGTGCTCAGAAAAAAGCAGGTTCACCAACTTCAGGAAGAAAGAAAAAGTCAGAAAAAGCGCGTAAGAAAAAATCACGAAGTAAAAATGGCAAAAGATCGTAAATAATAGGTACAAAATGAGCCGGGAATATATTTATGGCATTCACGCTGTGAATGCCGTGTTACAAACAAGTCCAGACAGGTTTATCGAAGTGTTTGCTTTGCAGGGCCGGGAAGATGAACGGTTATCCGCTGTGATGGCACAATGCAAACAATTCGGTATATCTGTCCAGTTTATGGGCAGAAAAGCACTTGATAATAAAGTGAATGGTGAAAATCATCAGGGAATTATTGCCAGAGTTAAACCTGCAAAACTTTTAAATGAACATGATCTCGATGGAATCATAGAACAACATGAACAGCCTTTACTACTGGTTCTCGATGGGGTGACAGACCCTCATAATCTGGGAGCTTGTCTGCGAAATGCAGATGCAGCCGGTGTTGCAGCTGTCATTGTGCCGAAAGATAAGTCAGCGCCTTTGACGTCGACGGTAAGTAAAGTTGCTTGTGGTGCAGCTGAAACGGTACCCCTGATTCGGGTCACAAATCTTGCCCGGACGATGCGGGCGTTACAGGAGAAAGGTGTCTGGTTCGTTGGAACTGCCGGAGAAGCAAATCAGGATATCTATCAGTCTAAATTAACCGGTTCGCTGGCTATTGTTATGGGCGCTGAAGGTGATGGCATAAGAAGATTAACCCGTGAAACATGTGATGAGTTGATTAAAATTCCGATGGCGGGCAGTGTATCCAGCTTGAATGTTTCTGTTGCAACTGGTATTTGTCTATTTGAAGCGGTCAGACAGAGACGAACCTGAATATTGTTTATTCTGCAAACAAACGCTTGCATGCAAGTTATCCTTCTGTATAATACGCCCCCACTGGTTAAGCCAGTTGTGAACCAATGAGCAATGAGGAACAGGCTGATAAAATAGTCTGGTAATGTAAACTCAGCTTATGTTCGCAGTTAATAAAAACTTAGCTTTAAGCTAATCACCTATTAGCTGGACAATGTATCCAATTAGGATACTACGGTTTCACATGAATCAATCGTCATTCTCCCATTATTGATGGGTCTGAGTGGCGATATTGTTTGTGTAATTTTTAGATTTTGGAGCTCTGTCTCATGCAGAACCAACGTATTCGTATCCGCCTGAAAGCTTTCGATTATAAATTGATCGACGCTTCAACTGCGGAAATCGTAGAAACAGCTAAGCGTACCGGCGCACAGGTTCGTGGTCCAATTCCACTGCCTACTCGTAAAGAGCGTTTCACTGTTCTTATTTCTCCACACGTCAACAAAGATGCGCGTGATCAGTACGAAATCCGTACTCACAAGCGTCTGATCGACATCGTTGAACCAACAGACAAAACTGTTGATGCACTGATGCGCCTCGATCTGGCTGCTGGCGTTGATGTACAAATCAGCCTAGGTTAAGGGAGATTAGAATAATGATTGGTCTAGTCGGACGTAAAGTGGGGATGACCCGCGTATTTACCGAAGAAGGCATTTCTATCCCAGTTACTGTCGTTGAAGTTGAAGCGAACCGTGTTGCTCAAGTTAAAACACTTGAAAGTGATGGTTATGCGGCAATTCAGGTAACAGCTGGTGCAAAGAAAGCTAACCGTGTATCCAAACCAGAAGCTGGTCACTTCGCAAAAGCGGGTGTTGAAGCTGGACGCGGTCTTTGGGAATTCCGTTTAGAAAACGGAGAAGAGTTTGAAGTTGGTTCAGAACTAACTGTTGAACTTTTCAATGAAATCAAAAAAGTAGACGTTACTGGTACATCGAAGGGTAAAGGTTTTCAGGGTGCTGTGAAGCGCTGGAATTTCCGTACTCAAGATATGACTCACGGTAACTCTTTGTCACACCGTGCACCTGGTTCTATTGGTCAGTGTCAGACACCTGGACGCGTGTTTAAAGGCAAAAAAATGGCAGGTCATATGGGTGATGAGCGTGTGACGACTCAAAACCTTGAGATTGTTCGCGTTGATGCTGAGCGTAATCTGCTTCTGATTAAAGGCGCAGTTCCTGGGTCTACTGGTGCTGACGTGATCGTTAAACCAGCAGTCAAAGCATAACGTCTAGGAGTAAGTAATGGAATTGATGGTTAAAGGTGCTGATGCACTAACTGTTTCCGAAGCTACTTTCGGACGTGAGTTTAACGAAGCTCTGATTCATCAGGTGGTTGTTGCTTATGCAGCAGGTGCCCGTCAGGGAACTCGTGCTCAAAAAACACGTTCAGAAGTTTCTGGTGGTGGCGCTAAACCATGGCGTCAAAAAGGTACTGGCCGTGCACGTGCCGGTACAATCCGTAGCCCAATCTGGCGTACGGGTGGTGTTACTTTTGCTGCGAAACCTCAGGATCACAGCCAGAAAGTAAACAAAAAAATGTACCGTGGTGCAATGAAATGTATTCTTTCTGAGTTAGTTCGTCAGGAACGTTTGATCGTTGTTGATAACTTTTCAGTTGAAGCACCAAAAACAAAAGAGCTTGTTGCTAAATTGAAAGAACTTGAGCTTGACGATGTCCTGATTGTTACTGGTGATGTCGATGAGAATTTGTTCTTGGCTGCTCGTAACCTGTACAAAGTTGACGTACGTGATGTTGCCGGAATCGATCCTGTAAGTCTGATTGCGTTTGACAAAGTACTGATGACTGCAGCTGCAGTTAAGCAAATTGAGGAGATGCTGGCATGATTAGTGAAGAGCGTATCCTGAAAGTTCTACGTGCTCCGCACATCTCTGAGAAAGCAACGCTTGCTGCAGAAAAAGCAAATACAGTTGTTTTTAAAGTTGCAAAAGATGCAACAAAAAGAGAAATCAAAGCAGCTGTAGAAAAGCTATTTGAAGTTGAAGTTAAGTCTGTAAATACTCTTATCACTAAGGGTAAGACCAAACGTCAAGGTGTTCGCCAAGGCCGTCGTAGCGACGTGAAGAAAGCGTATGTCACTTTGAAAGAAGGTCAGGATCTTGATTTCGTTGGCGGTGCTGAGTAACAGGAGTAGTTAAGAATGGCTATTGTTAAATGTAAGCCGACTTCCCCTGGTCGTCGTCACGTTGTTAAAGTTGTTAACGCTGACCTACACAAGGGCAAGCCTTATGCACCTCTTTTAGAGAAAAACTCTAAACATGGTGGTCGTAACAACAACGGTCGTATTACTGTACGTCATATCGGTGGTGGTCATAAGCAACACTATCGTGTGATTGATTTCAAACGTACAAAAGATGGTATTCCAGCCAAAGTAGAGCGTTTGGAATATGATCCTAACCGTAGTGCGAACATTGCTTTGGTTCTTTACGCAGATGGTGAGCGTCGTTACATTATTGCGCCAAAAGGTTTGCAAGCTGGTGACGTAGTTCAATCAGGTGTAGATGCGCCAATTAAGGCAGGTAACACGCTTCCAATGCGTAATATCCCTGTTGGTTCAACAGTTCATAACGTTGAATTGAAACCTGGTAAAGGTGCACAGCTTGCTCGTTCTGCTGGTGCTTATGCTCAAATCGTTGCTCGTGATGGTGCTTATGTCACAATCCGTCTGCGTTCTGGTGAAATGCGTAAGGTGCCTGTTGAAGGTCGTGCGACTATCGGTGAAGTTGGCAATGCGGAACACATGTTGCGTGAACTGGGTAAAGCTGGTGCGAAACGCTGGCGCGGTGTTCGCCCAACTGTCCGTGGTGTTGTCATGAACCCTGTTGATCACCCACACGGTGGTGGTGAAGGTCGTACTTCTGGTGGCCGTCATCCTGTCTCACCATGGGGTATGCCAACGAAAGGCTTCAAGACACGTAAAAACAAGCGTACTGACAAGTATATTGTCCGTCGCCGTACTAAGTAATCTATTTAAGAGGATAAGCCATGCCACGTTCTCTCAAGAAGGGTCCATTTATTGACCTACACTTGCTGAAGAAGGTAGAGAAAGCGGTGGAAAGCGGAGACAAGAAACCTATTAAGACTTGGTCCCGTCGTTCAATGATCATTCCACAAATGATTGGTTTGACCATCGCTGTCCATAATGGTCGTCAACACGTTCCAGTTTTCGTAACTGACGAAATGATCGGTCACAAACTGGGTGAATTTGCACCAACTCGTACTTATCGCGGCCATGCTGCTGATAAGAAAGCGAAGAAGAAATAAGGAGTAGATGATGGAAGCTATCGCTAAACATAACTTTGCTCGTATTTCTCCACAGAAAGCTCGCTTAGTTGCAGATTTAATTCGTGGAAAATCTGTCGATCAGGCTCTTGAAATTCTGACATTCAGCAATAAAAAAGCTGCTGATTTGATTAAGAAAGTTCTGGAGTCAGCTATCGCGAATGCGGAGCATAATGAAGGTGCAGACATCGACGATCTGAATGTCGCTAAAATCTTCGTAGATGAGGGTCCTGTCATGAAGCGTATTATGCCTCGTGCCAAAGGCCGTGCGGATCGTATCTTGAAGCGTTCAAGCCACATTACTGTGGTTGTCGCAGATCGCTAAGAGACTAGGAGAGTAAGCAATGGGTCAGAAAGTACATCCTAATGGTATTCGTCTGGGCATCGTAAAGCCTTGGAATGCTACATGGTTTGCTAACACCAAAGAATTCGCTGACAACCTAGACGGCGACTTCAAGGTACGTCAGTTCCTGACTAAGGAACTTTCAAAAGCGTCTTTATCACGTATCGTTATTGAGCGTCCGGCAAAAAGTATTCGTGTGACAATTCATACGGCTCGCCCTGGCGTTGTTATCGGTAAAAAAGGTGAAGATGTAGAAAAGCTACGCGCAGCTGTAGCAAAAATTGCAGGTGTGCCAGCACAAATTAATATCGCTGAAGTGCGTAAACCTGAGCTTGATGGTCAGCTTGTTGCTGATAGCATCGCGTCTCAGTTAGAGCGCCGCGTTATGTTCCGTCGCGCTATGAAGCGTGCCGTACAAAATGCGATGCGTTTAGGTGCTAAGGGTATCAAAGTGGAAGTTAGTGGTCGTCTTGGCGGCGCTGAGATTGCACGTTCTGAATGGTACCGTGAAGGTCGTGTGCCTCTGCATACACTTCGTGCTGACATTGATTATGCAACTTCTTCAGCTCATACACAGTATGGTGTTATTGGCGTAAAAGTATGGATCTTCAAAGGAGAAATCCTTGGTGGAATGCCATCTGCTAATGCAGCAGCTACTGAGCCTAAAGGTGATAAACCTAAGAAGCAGCGTAAAGGCCGTAAGTAAGGAGTCGACAGATGTTACAACCTAAACGTACAAAATTCCGTAAGGTTCATACTGGTCGGAACCGTGGTCTGGCTAAAGGTACTGAAGTTGCGTTTGGAACTTTTGGCCTTAAAGCTATTGGCCGTGGTCGTTTAACTGCTCGTCAGATTGAAGCGGCACGTCGTGCAATGACACGTCATGTTAAGCGTCAGGGTAAAATCTGGATTCGTGTTTTCCCAGATAAACCTATCACAGAGAAACCACTTGAAGTTCGTCAGGGTAAGGGTAAAGGTAACGTTGAGTACTGGGTAGCCCAAATCCAGCCTGGTAAGGTGATGTACGAAATGGATGGTGTACCTGAAGAACTGGCACGTGAAGCGTTTGCACTTGCAGCAGCGAAACTGCCGTTCAAGACTACTTTCGTAACTAAGCAGGTGATGTGATGAAAGCACAAGATTTACGCGATAAAAGCGTTGATGAGCTGAATGAACAGCTGGTCGAGTTATTACGTGAACAGTTTAACCTGCGTATGCAGGCTGCTACTGGTCAATTACAGCAGACGCATAATCTGAAAGCTGTACGTCGTAATATCGCACGTGTGAAAACTGTTTTGACTGAGAAGGCAGACGCATAATGAGCGACAATATTCGTACTCAACAAGGTCGTGTTGTTAGTGACAAGATGGATAAGTCTATCGTTGTTTCTATCGAGCGTTTCGTAAAACACCCAATTTACGGAAAATTCGTTAAGCGCACGACTAAAGTTCACGCACATGATGAAAACAACGAGTGTGGTTTAGGCGATACCGTTGAAATTCGTGAATGTCGTCCACTGTCTAAGACAAAGTCTTGGACATTGGTCAAAGTGGTAGAGAAAGCAAAAATCTAATTTTTGCCTTCGAATAAGAAGCGGCTCCAATAATTTATGGAGCCGCTTGTTTTTTGACTACCCAATTAGAAAAAAGGGTGATACAATTCGCATCCCTTTTTATAAGGCAGCCCGACCCGAGATGGGTCTAGTTTTAATATTTAGCGGAGCACTAACATGATCCAAATGCAAAGTATGCTGGACGCAGCTGATAACTCAGGCGCTCGCAGCGTAATGTGTATTAAGGTTCTGGGTGGCTCTCACCGTCGTTATGCACATGTCGGTGACATCATCAAAATTACTGTGAAAGAAGCAATTCCACGCGGTAAAGTAAAAAAAGGTGATGTACTGAAGGCGGTGGTAGTTCGCACCCGTAAAGGCGTACGTCGTCAAGACGGTTCTGTCATTCGCTTCGACCGTAATGCTTGTGTTTTGTTGAACAACACTACCGAGCAACCAATCGGTACACGTATCTTTGGTCCAGTGACACGTGAACTTCGTAATGCGAAGTTTATGAAAATCGTCTCACTGGCTCCAGAAGTATTGTAAGGAGCGCAAAGATGGCAGCAAAAATCCGTCGTAATGACGAAGTAATTGTTCTTGCCGGTAAAGATAAAGGCAAGAAAGGTAAAGTAACTAAGGTTCTTACTACTGGTAAAATCTTTGTTGAAGGTATCAACCTTGTAAAAAAACACCAAAAGCCTGTTCCGGCTTTGGGTATTCAAGGTGGGATCGTTGAGCAAGAAGCGGCGATTGATGCGTCGAATGTTGCAATCTTCAATGACAAGACTGGTAAAGCGGACCGTGTAGGTTTTCGTTTCGAAGATGGAAAGAAAGTACGTTTCTTTAAATCTAACGGCGAAACTGTTTCTAACTAAGAATTTGAGTAATTTGGAGTTCTACTATGGCGAAACTGCATGATTACTACAAGTCGTCTGTAGTCGCTGAACTGACCAAACAGTTCAGTTACACAAGCGTCATGCAAGTCCCTAGGATTGAGAAAATCACCCTGAATATGGGCGTTGGTGAAGCAATCAACGACAAGAAGCTTCTGGAAAATGCAGCAGCGGATATGGCGATAATTTCTGGTCAAAAGCCATTAATTACAAAAGCTCGTAAATCTGTTGCAGGCTTCAAAATTCGTGAAGGCTACCCAATCGGTTGTAAAGTAACCTTGCGTGGCGAACGTATGTGGGATTTTTTAGAGCGTTTAATTTCTATTGCTCTTCCACGTGTACGTGACTTCCGTGGTGTTAGCGCGAAATCCTTTGATGGACGCGGTAACTACAGCATGGGCGTTCGCGAGCAAATCATCTTCCCGGAAATCGACTACGATAAAGTCGATCGTGTACGCGGCTTGGACATCACTATTACGACGTCTGCAGCGAGCGATGAGGAAGGCCGTGCTCTGCTGGCTGCCTTTAACTTCCCATTCCGTAAGTAAGGTGAAGGGTTACTGTTATGGCTAAACAATCAATGAAAGCACGTGAAGTTAAGCGTGCAAAGCTTGTAGCTAAGTACGCAGAAAAGCGTGCTGCGCTGAAAGCAACTATTAATGATGTCAACGTGTCTGAAGAAGAACGTTGGGACGCGGTTCTTAAACTACAAACGCTTCCTCGTGATTCTAGTGCATCCCGTCAGCGTAATCGTTGTAACCAAACTGGTCGTCCACACGGTTACTTACGTAAATTCGGTTTGAGCCGTATCAAAGTTCGTGAAGCTTGCATGAAAGGCGAGATTCCTGGACTTCGTAAGGCTAGCTGGTAATTGCCACTTAATCATTTGGAGTAAAGTTTATGAGCATGCAAGATCCGATTTCGGATATGCTGACCCGTATTCGTAATGGTCAGGCAGCAAACAAAGTTGCTGTAAAAATGCCTTCTTCAAAGCTTAAAGTTGCAATTGCTGCACTACTTAAAGCTGAAGGTTATATCGAAGATTACGCTGTTGAAAGCGAAGCTAAGCCTGAACTGGAAGTTACGTTAAAGTATTTCCAGGCTAAACCTGTTATCGAAGTAATCCAACGAGTATCTCGTCCAGGATTGCGAGTTTATAAGAAGAAAGATGATCTTCCTTCTGTAATGGGTGGTTTAGGTGTTGCTGTCGTTTCCACTTCCAAGGGTCTGATGTCAGACCGTGCTGCGCGTAAAGCAGGTCTTGGTGGTGAAATCATTTGCTACGTAGCTTAATTTAAAGGAGTAGGATATGTCTCGTGTTGCAAAAGCACCTGTCGCTATTCCAGCTGGCGTAGAGGTGAAATTAAACGGCCAAGAAATCACTGTAAAAGGTGCTAAAGGGGAATTAACCCGCGTATTTAATGACGCAGTGGTTGTTGCTCAAGAAGAAAATCAACTGACATTTGGTCCTCGCGATGGCTTTGCTAATGCATGGGCTCAAGCTGGTACTGTACGTGCACTTGTGAACAATATGGTTTCAGGTGTTACTGAGGGCTTCACTAAGAAGCTGGTACTGAAAGGTGTTGGTTACCGTGCCGCAATGAAAGGTAATTCTGTAGCCCTTACACTTGGTTTCTCTCATCCTGTTGAGCATGAGCTGCCATCGGGTATTAAAGCAGAATGTCCAAGCCAGACTGAAATTGTAATTACAGGTTGTGATAAACAACTTGTAGGTCAGGTTGCTGCAGATATTCGTGCTTATCGTGAGCCAGAGCCTTATAAAGGTAAAGGTGTTCGTTACGCAGATGAAATTGTGCGTACTAAAGAAGCTAAGAAGAAGTAAGGTAACACTATGGATAAGAAAGCATCTCGCATCCGTCGTGCCACTCGTGCACGTCGTAAGATTGCAGAACTGGGTGCAACTCGCCTAGTCGTACACCGTACTCCTCGTCACGTGTACGCACAAGTGATTGCAGCTAACGGCTCTGAGGTTATCGCAGCAGCTTCTACTGTAGAAAAAGCGATCCGTGAGCAAGTGAAGAATACTGGTAACGTTGATGCGGCAAAAGCTGTAGGTAAAGCTATTGCTGAGCGCGCACTTGAAAAAGGCGTTGCTGAAGTTGCATTTGATCGTTCTGGTTTCCAATACCACGGTCGAGTAGCGGCGCTGGCAGAATCTGCCCGCGAAGCTGGTCTGAAATTCTAAGGTAGGGTTGGAAGATGGCTAAAGAACAACAACAAGCTAGTGATTTGCAAGAAAAGCTGATCGCTGTTAACCGTGTATCAAAGACGGTTAAAGGTGGTCGAATCATGAGCTTCACTGCACTAACAGTCGTTGGTGACGGTAATGGTCGAGTAGGTTTTGGTTACGGTAAAGCCCGTGAAGTTCCTGCTGCGATTCAAAAAGCAATGGAAAAAGCGCGTCGCAATATGACGACTATCGCGCTGAACGAAGGCACTCTTTTCCACCCGGTTAAAGGTCGCCATTCGGGCTCTAAAGTTTATATGCAGCCAGCGGCTGAAGGTACGGGTGTTATCGCAGGTGGTGCGATGCGTGCGGTACTGGAAGTTGCAGGTGTTCACAACGTTCTGTCTAAAGCATATGGTTCTACAAACCCAATCAATATCGTTCGTGCAACGATTGATGCATTAGGTAGCATGAAGTCACCAGAAATGGTTGCAGCTAAACGTGGTCTGACTGTTGAATCTATTTCGGAGTAAGAACACCATGGCAACTATTAAAGTAACACAAACTAAAAGCTCAATTGGTCGCCTGCCAAAGCACAAAGCGTGTCTTAAAGGTTTGGGCCTTCGTAAAATCAACCACACTGTTGAACTTGAAGATACACCGTGTATTCGCGGTATGATCAACAAGGTCAACTACATGGTTAAAGTTGAGGAGTAATCAGAATGCGTTTGAATACTCTATCACCGGCTGCGGGTTCAAAACCTTCTAAGAAGCGTTTGGGACGTGGTATCGGTTCTGGCCTTGGTAAAACTGGTGGTCGTGGCCACAAAGGTCAAAAATCACGTTCAGGCGGTAAAGTTCGTGCTGGTTTTGAAGGCGGTCAAATGCCATTGAAACAGCGCTTACCAAAATTTGGCTTTACCTCACGGAAAAGTTTGGTATCTGCTGAAGTTCGCTTAAGTGAATTAGCTAAAGTAAATAGCGATGTTGTAGACTTAAACAGTCTTAAAGCTTCTAATGTAATTACTAAGAAAATTGAATATGTAAAAATTGTTCTTTCTGGTGAGATTGCTAAAGCTGTTACTGTTAAGGGTCTACGAGTAACTAAAGGCGCTAAAGCTGCTATCGAAGCTGCAGGCGGTAAAGTCGAGGAATAATCTCGAGACGAGGTACAGATGGCTAAGAAACCAGGACAAGATTTTCGTAGTGCTCAGAGCGGCTTGAGCGAATTAAAGTCGCGCTTATTGTTCGTATTAGGTGCGCTTTTAGTGTTCCGAGCAGGCTCTTTTGTGCCGATCCCTGGTATTGACGCAGCTGTACTTGCCGAATTGTTCGAACAGCAAAAAGGCACTATTGTAGAAATGTTTAACATGTTCTCCGGTGGTGCTCTTTCGCGTGCATCTATATTAGCATTGGGCATTATGCCGTATATTTCGGCATCAATTGTTGTCCAGTTGCTAACTGTAGTTCATCCGGCGTTAGCTGAACTCAAGAAAGAGGGTGAGGCTGGGCGTCGTAAGATTAGCCAATATACGCGCTATGGCACGCTTGTACTTGCTACATTCCAGGCTCTGGGGATTGCGACAGGCCTCCCGAATATGGTCTCTAATCTGGTCGTTATTGATCAAACCATATTCACGTTTATCGCAACGGTCAGTTTAGTAACCGGCACCATGTTCTTGATGTGGTTAGGTGAACAAATTACAGAGCGAGGAATTGGTAATGGTATTTCATTACTGATTTTTGCCGGGATTGTAGCAGGATTGCCTAAAGCAATCGGACAAACAATAGAGCAAGCGCGTCAAGGTGAACTACATGTACTTCTTTTGTTGCTGATTGCGGTAATTGCTTTTGCTGTTATATATTTTGTGGTCTTCATGGAGCGTGGTCAACGGCGTATCGTTGTTAACTATGCAAAGCGTCAACAAGGCCGTAAAGTATTTGCAGGACAAAGTACGCATTTGCCATTGAAAATTAACATGGCAGGTGTAATTCCCGCAATTTTTGCATCAAGTATTATCTTATTTCCGGGCACTCTAGCACAATGGTTTGGGAATAGTGGTGATGGTTCGGCATTTAGCTGGTTAACCAAAGTTTCTTTGGCATTAAGCCCAGGACAGCCGCTTTACGTTATACTTTATGCTGCAGCAATAATATTCTTCTGCTTCTTCTATACGGCATTAGTGTTTAATCCGCGGGAGACAGCAGATAATCTGAAGAAGTCAGGTGCGTTCGTACCCGGAATCCGCCCTGGTGAACAGACAGCGAAGTATATAGATAAGGTGATGACACGTCTAACCCTCGCAGGTGCGTTGTATATTACCTTCATCTGTCTGATTCCACAGTTCATGATGATCGCATGGAATGTTCGTTTCTATTTCGGCGGTACATCCCTACTGATTGTAGTGGTTGTTATCATGGACTTTATGGCACAGGTACAGACTCATATGATGTCAAGTCAATATGATTCTGTGTTGAAGAAAGCAAATCTGAAAGGCTATGGCCGTTAATTCAGATTTCATTTACGGAGTTTAGCAATGAAAGTTCGTGCTTCCGTTAAAAAAATCTGCCGTAACTGTAAAATTATTAAGCGCAACGGTGTTGTTCGTGTAATTTGCAGTGAGCCTAAGCATAAACAGCGTCAAGGCTAAGTAAGCAGAAATTTTTACTTGAAAAAACAAGGTTGGTCGAGTATATTCCTCGGCCTACCTTTTGCGTGCAAAAGAAGTAATATTCCGCAACGTATCCTCAGCGGGCTTTGTTGCGGATAGTTTCTTATCAGAGTACTAGGAGTGAATAGTGGCCCGTATAGCAGGCATTAACATTCCTGATCACAAACACGCCGTAATTGCTTTAACAGCAATTTATGGTATCGGTAAAACTCGCTCAAAAGCTATTTTAGCTGATGTCGGGATCGCTGAAAGTGTTAAGATCAGTGAACTAAATGAACAACAGATTGATCAACTGCGTGAAGGTGTAGCTAAGTACACTGTAGAGGGTGATCTTCGTCGTGAAGTTTCCATGAATATCAAGCGTCTGATGGACCTTGGTTGTTATCGTGGTCTTCGTCATCGTCGCAGTCTACCACTACGTGGACAGCGTACTAAAACCAATGCTCGCACCCGTAAGGGTCCGCGTAAGCCGATCAAGAAATAATCGGGAAGGGTAAAGTACAATGGCTAAACAACCAACTCGCGCTCGTAAGCGCGTACGCAAGCAAGTTGCAGATGGCGTAGCGCACATCCATGCATCTTTTAATAACACAATCGTAACCATTACTGACCGTCAAGGTAATGCATTGGCTTGGGCTACTGCAGGTGGTTCTGGTTTCCGTGGTTCTCGTAAATCAACACCGTTTGCTGCACAGGTTGCTGCAGAACGCTGTGCTGAGATGGCTAAAGAATATGGCCTGAAGAATCTGGAAGTTATGGTTAAGGGTCCTGGTCCAGGTCGTGAATCAACTGTTCGCGCTCTGAATGCTGCTGGTTTCCGTATCACAAACATTGTTGATGCGACTCCAATCCCTCATAACGGTTGTCGTCCACCTAAGAAACGTCGTGTGTAACGTTTCGTTTCTAGGAAAACTGGAGAAAGATCATGGCAAGATATTTGGGTCCTAAGCTGAAGCTTAGTCGTCGCGAAGGCACAGACTTGTTCCTTAAGTCTGGTATTCGTGCGGTTGATACCAAGTGTAAAATAGATAACGCACCAGGTGTACACGGCGCTCGTCGCGGTCGTCTATCTGATTATGGCGTTCAGCTTCGTGAGAAGCAAAAAGTCCGTCGTATGTACGGCGTTCTTGAGAAACAATTCCGTAACTACTATAAAGAAGCTGCCCGTCTTAAGGGTAATACTGGTGAAAACTTGCTTCAGCTTCTTGAAGGTCGTTTAGATAATGTTGTATATCGTATGGGATTTGGTGCAACTCGTGCTGAAGCCCGTCAGCTGGTTAGCCATAAAGCTATTTTGGTTAACGGCAAGGTAGTCAACATTCCTTCTTTCAATGTTACGGCAGACGACGTTGTTTCTATTCGTGAGAAAGCGAAAAAGCAATCTCGCATTAAAGCAGCTTTAGAAGTTGCAGAACAACGCGAAAAACCAACTTGGATTGAAGTAGATGCAGGTAAGATGGAAGGTACGTTCAAGCGTCTGCCAGAACGTTCAGATCTATCAGCTGACATCAACGAACAATTGATCGTCGAGCTTTACTCTAAGTAAGGTTTAAACTAAAGAGAGGACACAATGCAGGGTTCTGTAACAGAATTTCTTAAGCCACGTCTTGTTGATATTGAACAAATTAGCTCGACACACGCAAAAGTAACTCTTGAGCCATTAGAGCGTGGTTTTGGCCATACTCTTGGTAATGCACTTCGCCGTATTCTTCTATCTTCTATGCCAGGTTGTGCTGTGACAGAAGTAGAGATTGAAGGCGTACTACACGAGTACAGCACGAAAGAAGGTGTTCAGGAGGATATTCTTGAGATTCTTCTCAATCTTAAAGGGTTGGCTGTTCGCGTTGCCGAAGGCAAAGATGAAGTGTTTATTACATTACATAAATCAGGCTCGGGCCCTGTTGTTGCAGGTGACATTACCCATGATGGTGATGTTGAGATCGTAAACCCGGAACACGTGATTTGTCATCTTACTGATGATAATGCCGAAATCGCAATGCGTATTAAGGTTGAGCGTGGTCGGGGTTATGTTCCGGCTTCTGCCCGTATTCATACTGAAGAAGATGAGCGTCCTATTGGTCGTTTGCTTGTAGACGCAACATATAGCCCGGTAGATAAGATTGCCTACGCTGTTGAAGCGGCTCGTGTAGAGCAGCGTACTGATTTAGACAAACTTGTCATTGATATGGAGACAAATGGCACTATTGAACCTGAGGAAGCCATCCGACGCGCAGCAACAGTTCTTGCTGAGCAAT
The DNA here is from genome assembly GCF_024346755.1 of Vibrio aerogenes. Taxonomy (NCBI): domain Bacteria; kingdom Pseudomonadati; phylum Pseudomonadota; class Gammaproteobacteria; order Vibrionales; family Vibrionaceae; genus Vibrio; species Vibrio aerogenes. Next base: position 371,364 of record NZ_AP024861.1, read on the forward strand.
TGGATGCATTCGTAGATCTTCGTGATGTACGTGTTCCTGAGGAGAAAGAAGAGAAGCCAGAATTCGATCCGATCCTATTGCGTCCTGTAGACGATCTTGAACTAACAGTTCGCTCTGCTAACTGTTTGAAAGCAGAAGCGATTCACTACATCGGTGATCTTGTACAACGTACTGAAGTTGAGCTATTGAAAACTCCAAACTTGGGTAAAAAATCTCTGACAGAGATTAAAGATGTATTGGCTTCACGTGGTCTTTCTCTGGGTATGCGCCTGGAAAACTGGCCGCCAGCATCTATTGCTGAAGATTAATCGATATTAGTTAGAAGGATTAGGTCATGCGCCATCGTAAGAGTGATCGTCAACTCAACCGCAACAGCAGTCATCGCAAAGCGATGTTTAGCAACATGGCTAGCTCTTTAGTTCGTCATGAAGTCATTAAAACGACTTTACCAAAAGCTAAAGAGCTACGTCGCGTAGTTGAGCCTTTGATTACATTAGCTAAGACTGACAGTGTTGCTAACCGTCGTCTGGCATTTGCACGTACTCGTGATAACGAAGTAGTTGCAAAATTATTTAACGAACTAGGTCCTCGTTTTGCGAGCCGTCAAGGCGGATATACTCGCATTTTGAAATGTGGTTTTCGTGCAGGTGATAAAGCGCCAATGGCATACATTGAGCTTGTAGATCGCCCAGAAGCTGCTGAATAAGGTAGTTCTTAAAATTATGATAGAAACCGGGCACTTGCCCGGTTTTTTATTATCTGTCTCTCAAAACTATTTTTGATGGAAGTCGTCATTTTGGAAGAGTGCTTTGGTGCTCAGATATCAAGCGACTTTCTATGATTGAATACGTTCAAAGCAGGTTGATATAAAAATACCCGAGATACGAAGCATCCCGGGTATTTCAGACGACAACAAAATTTAAAAAATTAAAGAATGTCGAGTAACTCAACTTCAAATACAAGTGCTGAGAATGGTGGGATTGCAGCACCTGCGCCACGCTCACCATAAGCCAGTTCATGAGGAATATATAGCTTCCACTTTGAACCAACTTTCATTAATTGCAAAGCTTCAACCCAACCTTTGATGACACCGGTCACTGGAAACTCAGCTGGCTGTCCACGTGTCACTGAGCTATCGAAAACAGTTCCATCGATAAGTTGACCATGATAATGCACACGAACTGATTTATCTGAAGTAGGAATTTCACCTTCTCCATCAGATAATACTTCATACTGAAGACCCGAGTCTAAAACAGTTATTTCAGGACGAAGTGCGTTGTCTTTCAAAAATGATTCACCTTCTGCACTTGCAGCTTTGGCTGCTGCTTCTTGAGCTTCCTGAGCTTGATTATGAATTTCCTGAAGTGCATTGTTAATTTCATCAATTTCGATTGCTGGTTGAGAACCAGTTAATGCTGTTGCAATACCTGCTGCAATTGCATCAACGCTCAGCCCTTGAAGACCGCTGCCAGCAAGTTGCTGACCCATTTGCAGGCCTATACCATAACTTGCTTTTTCAGCTACTGTTTCAAACTTAATGTCAGACATGACTTTGTCTCTCTTCGTCGTTAAAACGCAACAGGATACCAGTTATTCAGGCTTTAGGAAATCATAAGCCTGACCAAGTTATTTATTGCATAGAGATCTCGTAATAACTGAGATTTAAATCCGCTTTTATCATAATACTGTTAGTCTTCAAGATATTTTTCTATTCCTCTGTACTCAAAAGTCAGGAATTTTTATACTGGTAAACAAATTGCTGTCGTATATGTATCTGATGAAAGACTTCTTACGTATTATGGTCTGGCTATAATAAACAAGCATAAGAGTCAGTTTGAATTGTGGCTGGGCTAGTGGGAGAGCGAAGAGCGATGAAGCGTCGTCATAGAAAAGAAACAAATGGTTCCGGACGTTTATCTTTGAGAGCAAAAATTTTGGCTGCAGAAAAACTAAGGATTGTTCATTTACTCCATTCATTGTGGACAAACCTGCCTCAGTCTCACCGGCGGCTCCTTTCTTTTCTGATTCCTGCTTTTGTTCTGTTAATCATTATCCCCTGGCCTCGGTCTGACTCTCCTGAACTTCAGAATGCAGGTGTGGGACGCCAGCGTGTTGAACTTGAGCTCGATAATCCTGAAATCTTGAGTGATCATCAGTCTTCTTCATTCGAATCAGTTTCTGACCCGAATAAACATACCAATACAGCCTGGATTGCTTACAAAATTCAGGAAGGTGATACGCTTTCGAATTTTTTCAGGAAAAACCGTCTGCCTTTGGCTGATTTAAACGCCTTACTCAAGATAGAGGGGTCTGAAAAGCCATTAAGTGATATCAAGCCGGGACAGTTGATTCGGTATAAACTCACTAAAAAAGGACAACTGGACATATTACAACTGGAAAGAAAAGAACAGTCTGTGATGTTTTTCCGTTTGTCCGATGGTGGATTTGGTCGTAGTAAGTAAAGAGCAAGCCTGATTGTGAAGCCGTGTATAAAATAATACACGGCTTTTTGTTTATTATTGGTTGAGTTGCAATTGATATATTGCAAAGCCACTTTCATCAGTTGTTAAGTATTTCGTTGGATAGAAGCCATATTTTTTAATAAAGTCAGAAGCTTTTTCTCCAGGTGCTGTTTCGAAACGTATATCTAATCGTTGTGGTGATTGAATGGGTAAAAAGCGCCAATTATTGTCAGCTTTAGGATGTACCTCGTGGTATTTACGGCTCATCGTCGTAATGTAATTCGCCAGAATTGTCCGGTTTTCATCCGGAGAATCAAATGCAATATGAGATGCTCCTGTTCCCGGGAACTTATTCCCGTAACCCCGGTAATTATTTGTCGCAATAATAAACGGCTGACTGTCTTTGACTGGGTGATCTTGGTAGGACAGCCCGGTAATTCTGGCTGCGTCAGGATGAATGACTTTGCAATCACCATCATATTTTGCTGGCTGGGTGACGTCGATTTTATACTTTACGCCATCAATAACGTCAAAGTTATATGTTCTGAATCCTTCCCAGTTAATCAGGTATTGTGGGGCTGAGCTTGCGGGGTTAATTTGATTGAACTGACCAGCTGAACATTCAAGCCATTCTTTCAGCTCTTTTCCTGTGACTTTCAAAGCAACTAATGTGTTTGGGTAAAGATATAAATCAGCGGCATTACGAAAAGTTAGTTGTCCTGATTCAACCTCAGTATAATTCGATGGGTCATTCTTTCTTCCGCCGGCTTTGAATGGTGCCGCTGCTGATAATACCGGGATACCATCTAAATCTGGGTCACCCTGAATAAATTGTTGAACATAGGCTTTTTGTGCCATATTGACTATCTGGACTGTCGGGTCATCCTGAACAAGGGCCAGATAGCTGTACATTACATCCGAAGAGCGGCCAATAGGCTGGTTGACAAATGTGCGTGTGGCATTGTGCGCTTTGGCAACGGCGTGAGATATCTGTGGATCTGATGCTGCCAGAGAGCGGTGGCGTTTTTTATCATATACAGGCCGTGCTTCAGAATGACTATCCGTGACTTTCCACTGATCGCCGTGATTTTCTAACACTAAATCAATGACTCCCACATGGCTGCCCCATCTTCCTGGCATGACGGAAGCAATACCATTTATCGTGCCTTTTTTATTGTCTATATTGGGGAGGTTATCAAAACCTTTGCCGGGGAACACTGCATGAGCATGGCCAAATGTAATGGCGTCAATCCCCTTAACTTCTGATAAATAGTAGACAGAATTTTCAGCATTCAAATGATAAGGAACTGTCGAGAGACCGGAATGAGGTATGGCAACAATAATTTGTGCACCTGATTTTTTCATCTCCGGTATGATTTTTTCTGCGGTTTTTTTAATATCTGCTGTGGTGACTTTCCCGCTCAGGTTCTTTTTGTCCCAAGCCATGATCTGAGGTGGTGCAAAGCCAATATAGCCGATTTTTATTGTGTGAGGTTGCCCTTGTGTATCTGTCAATGTATATGACTTAATGACATAGGGTTTAAAATAATGTTTCCCTGACTGAGCATCATAAATATTAGCGTTCACATATGGAAAGTTAGCATCGTTGATGGACTCACGAAGGAAAGGCAGACCATAGTTAAACTCGTGGTTTCCTATATTGCCCACATCGTAATTCAGCAGGTTCATTGCCTGATAGACCGGATGTATTTCCATGGGTTTGATGCCATGAGCAGCCATGTAATCACCCATCGGGCTTCCCTGGATCAAATCTCCATTATCTACCAGTACACTATTTTTCACTTCATGACGAGCTTGCTTTATAAGAGAAGCCGCCCGGGTCAGACCAATTTTTTCTGACGTTTTATCCTTGTAATAATCATAATCCATGATATTCGCATGAATATCGGTTGTTTCGATAATACGAAGATGTAATGTTTCGGCAACTGACCCGCCAGAAAATGCAATTAATCCAGCATATACTACTACTTTTGTTGTTGTTTTCAGTGATATCATATTTATCGTCTTATCCGGTGAACAATTGTTTGCATACAAAAATACATCGGTATTGTAAGACTGATGTGATTGATTGAACAGCGATCCGACAATCTTTCCGCTTAGTGAGTAAGCCTTGGTTGAATTCTTTATCACCTTTTTGAATAAAAAATGAAATTTTAGAATTTCATGTAATATATAGTGATCGTCATAATGGATGCATTGATTGTATGTGAGGTGTGAGATATGGCAAACCACAAGGTAGTGACTCGCCTTCCGGTCCAAAATCAGCATTTGTCATCATTACAGACTACAAATATGAAAGATGCCATTCCGCATTTGACAAAAAGTCGCCTGAAAACTGGTGAAGTTGCCTTGGTCGGAGCCGGGCCGGGAGATCCTGAGCTTTTGACGGTCAAAGCCCTGAACTTCATTCAGCAAGCAGATGTGTTACTCTACGATTATCTGGTTTCTGATGAAATTCAGGCACTGTTTCCTGCTGATGCCATACTGGTGTGTGTCGGGAAAAGAGCCGGTCATCATAGTGTCCCTCAAGAGAAAACAAATAAGCTTTTAGTTGATTTTGCACAACAGGGATATCGTGTCGTCCGGATAAAGGGAGGCGATCCTTTCATGTTTGGCAGAGGTGGAGAAGAACTTGAAGCCCTGTTTGAAGCGAACGTGAAATTCCAGGTTATTCCCGGTATTACAGCCGCTGCCGGAGCGACTGCGTATGCAGGTATTCCGCTTACTCATCGCGATTATGCACAATCAGCAGTTTTTGTTACCGGACATGTCAAGGCTGAAAATGATGAGATGGACTGGCAGATGCTGGCCAGAACCAATCAAACTTTAGTTATCTATATGGGATTGATGAAATCCGGATATATCCAGCAGCAGCTTATTGAGTATGGTCGTGCTGCCTGTACGCCCGTTGCAATTATTGAACGGGGAACTCAGGCTGCGCAAAAAATATTTAAGGGTACGCTTGACGATTTGTCAGAACTCGCCGTCGAGGCGCAATCTCCGGCCTTAATCGTGATCGGCGATGTCGTGAAGCTTTCGGACCAGTTACATTGGTTTGGAGAGAAAAATTTTGTATCACACGCCGGTGTGCATAAAGAGCAATACGCATAATGAAATTCAATTGCACCAAATTAAACTCTCTTTGTGAGTCATAAGGAAGCAGAGATGGATCAACAACGCTTAACTCATTTAAAACAATTAGAAGCTGAAAGTATTCATATTATTCGTGAAGTTGCAGCTGAATTCGGAAATCCGGTGATGATGTATTCTATTGGAAAAGATTCATCGGTGATGCTTCATCTGGCTCGTAAAGCTTTTTATCCGGGCAAAATCCCGTTTCCGCTACTACACGTCGATACAAACTGGAAATTTCGTGAAATGATCGAATTTCGCGATCGTACCGCTGAAAAATATGGCTTTGACCTAATCGTTCATAAGAACCCTGAAGGTTTAGCTATGGACATTAATCCGTTTGTACATGGTTCTTCAAAACATACGGATATTATGAAAACTCAGGGCCTGAAACAGGCACTCAACAAATATGGCTTTGACGCTGCATTTGGGGGGGCCCGCAGGGATGAAGAAAAGTCTCGTGCGAAGGAGAGGGTTTATTCATTCCGGGATAAAAATCACACATGGGATCCAAAAAATCAGCGCCCTGAATTATGGCATACCTATAATGGCCAGATTAATAAGGGTGAAAGCATCCGGGTTTTTCCACTTTCGAACTGGACTGAGTTAGATATATGGCAGTATATCTATCTGGAAGGGATTGACATTGTGCCACTTTATTTCGCACAAGAACGGCCGGTCGTTGAAAGAGATGGTATGTTAATTATGGTTGATGATGATCGGATGGAGCTGCGTCCTGATGAAGTCGCAGAGCATAAGTCGGTTCGTTTCCGCACGTTGGGTTGTTACCCGCTAACAGGTGCGATTGAATCTACCGCAAGTACATTGCCTGAAATTATCGAAGAAATGCTTGTGGCGACGTCCAGTGAGCGGCAGGGCCGGGCGATTGACCATGATCAGTCAGGTTCTATGGAGATGAAAAAGCGTCAGGGTTATTTCTAAGGATCGAAGGATAGTTTTATGAACAATGCAGTGAAGACACAGCTCGCGGAGTTAGGTATTGAAGGATACCTCAATCAACATCAAAACAAATCATTGCTTCGGTTCCTGACATGTGGGTCCGTTGATGATGGTAAAAGTACGCTGATTGGGCGGTTGCTTCATGATTCGAAGCAAATTTATGAAGACCAGCTTGCGGCTGTTCATTCCGATAGCCAGCGTGTCGGTACGACGGGCGATCGGCCGGACCTTGCGTTACTGGTTGATGGTCTGCAGGCGGAGCGGGAGCAGGGCATTACCATTGATGTTGCTTATCGGTATTTCTCTACGCAAAAACGTAAGTTTATTATCGCTGACACGCCGGGGCATGAGCAATATACCCGAAATATGGCAACTGGTGCATCCACCTGTGATGTGGCAGTGATATTGATTGATGCCCGTAAAGGGGTATTGGATCAAACCCGTCGCCATTCATTTATTTCCAATTTGCTTGGCCTGAAGCATTTCATTGTGGCGGTTAACAAAATGGATTTGGTTGACTATGACCAGGCTCGTTTTGAAGAAATTAAACATGAATATCAGCAATTTTCCCAGCGTTTGCATGGTGAGCTAAATTTCAGCATTATCCCGATTTCTGCTCTGGAAGGTGATAACGTTGTTGAAAAAAGTCAATCAATGGATTGGTACGATGGCCCAACATTACTTGATTTACTGGAACAGGTAGATGTGTTCAGCGATGACGGAAACCAACAGTTCCGTTTCCCTGTTCAGTATGTGAACCGGCCAAATCTCGATTTTCGCGGTTTCGCAGGCACGGTTGCATCCGGCACGGTTCAGGTTGGTGATGCAATTCAGGTGTTACCATCAGGAAAAACGTCGGTGGTTGATCGCATTGTCACATTTGATGGTGACTTGCAGTCTGCATCGGCCGGGCAGGCAGTGACGCTAACTCTGAAAGACGAAATTGATATCAGCCGTGGTGATTTAATCGCACTGGAGCAAGATGATGTTCAAAGTACCAATCATCTTTTAGCTGATGTCGTCTGGATGACAGAGACACCACTGTCAACAAATCGTGAATACGATATAAAAATTGCCGGAAAGAAAACGATAGGCCGGGTAAAACAGATCAGACATCAATATAATATTAATAGCCTTGACACTTTTGAAACCGAATCATTACCGCTGAATGGTATTGGTTTATGTGAATGGACTTTTAATGAATCTGTCGCTTTAGATAATTATCTGAATTGTGCTGATACCGGCGGTTTCATTATTATTGATCGTTTGACCAATGTAACTGTTGGCGCGGGTATGGTCAGAGATGGATTAACTCAGTTGACGACTGAAACCGGTCATTATTCTGAATTTGAGCTTGAGCTGAATGCTTTAATCCGTAAACACTTCCCACACTGGGAAGCGAAGGACTTAAGCCAGATATTGAAGTAAGCCTTTGATATCATCAATAAAGCGCATAGGGTGTTTCTGTGCACTATGCGCTTTTTCTTTTTTTCCTGAGGTGAAACCATGTGGGAACAAGGGTTAGTACTGGTCCTGCTTGCCAGTATTGTCATCGGTTTAGTTTTAACACGTATTAAGCCGAGTGTGGTGTTTGCTGCGGCAGCTTTAATTGCTTTTTTAAGTGGTTTGCTGGACTTAAATGAGGTTGCAGAGAATTTTACTAATTCATCACTGTTGACATTGGTATTACTTATTCTTGCTTCTACTGCGCTGGAAAAAACCCGCTTAATTGGTTGGGTCAGTCAGCATATTTCTGAAGGAAAAATTGGTTCAGTCATTTTGAAGCTGGGTTTTTCTACTGCTTTACTTTCATCTTTTACTAACAATACCGCTGTTGTTGTCTCTTTGATTGGTGCTGTAAAACGTAATCGTCAGCATGCGCCTTCCCGTTTATTAATTCCATTGTCCTATGCTGCAATTTTAGGTGGAACATTAACTCTTATAGGTACTTCTACTAACCTGATCATCAACAGTTTCGTCGAAGATGCTGGCTTGCCGGGACTGGACTTTTTCAGTCCGACGATGATTGGTCTGGTTGTTTTGGTTGTCGGAGTTATTTTACTGGTTCCTCTGAGCTATTTTTTGCCATCTTATGATGAGAACTCTCAGGATGATTTACCCTATTTTCTTGAAGCTGTTGTGAATTCAGACTCTCCACTGGTTGGAAAAAGTATTCAGGAAAATGGCTTGCGTTGTTTACGAAAGTTATTTCTGGCTGAAGTTGTCCGTCATGGAGAGAGTCTGCCATCGGTTCATCCTGACTTTGTCCTGCAAAGTGATGACCGTCTGCTCTTTTGCGGAGATATTGAAAGTGTGTCTACCTTACAGGAAATTAAAGGGTTGACGCTCTTCGGGCAGCAACATTTGAATGGTCAGAGTTTTGTTGAAGTGATCGTCAGTTCATCCGCAACTTTTTGCCACAAGACGTTGAAATCCAGCCGGTTTCGGGATCGGTTTGATGCGGTGGTCGTTGCGGTCAGGCGGGGACATGAACGCCTTGAAGGCGGACTGGGAAGTATTGTTTTAATGCCCGGAGACTCGTTGGTTTTGGTTCCGGGAAAACGTTTTGAGCACGAAAGACGTCGTCACCGGAAAGAGTTTGTTCTTGTGCATGATCTTGAGTCGAGCGCCCGTCTGGATCTGTTTAAATCTGTCGGTGTACTGGCAGGTTTCACGGCAGTCATTGCCGCAGCATTGCTACAGTGGGTGCCGATGATTAAAGGGCTGGCCGTTTATATTTTAGTGCTGCTTGCGTTCGGCATTATCCAGCTTCAGGAGCTTCGGCGTCGTTTCCCGCTTGATATTGTGGTGATTGTGGGTTCAGCTTTGTCTATTGCTCAGTTGATGATTTCGACCGGCGTTTCTGAAATCATGGGAGACTTCCTGTCAGGGTTGTTTAATGGTTGGGGAGTGTACGGCGCATTAATTGCCACTTATTTGATGACATTGGTCTTGACTGAAGTGATTACCAATAATGCGGCGGCGGCACTCGCATTTCCTGTCGGTTACAGTATGGCTGTCAGTTATGGTGTCAGTCCGATGCCGTTTATCATGGCGATTCTGTTTGGAGCCAGCGCCAGCTTTATTTCCCCTTATGGATATCAGACTAATTTGTTGGTCTATAGTGTCGGTAATTATAAGCTGAGCGACTATGCAAAAGTTGGTATTCCTCTCTCTATTGTTTATTCGGTATTGGTGTTAGCACTCATACCTGAGTTTTTCCCGTTTTAATGTTAAAAGGAAGTGTTTATGCACTCAGAATCGAATATCACAGATGAAAACATTGTGTGGCATCATCATGCGGTTGATAAAGATCTCCGTGCGAAACTGAAAAAGCAAAAACCGGTCGTACTCTGGTTTACCGGGCTTTCAGGGGCCGGTAAATCGACCATTGCCGGAGAGTTAGAAAAACATTTAGCGCATCATGGATATCACACGTATCTTCTGGATGGCGATAATGTCCGGCATGGCTTGTGCCGTGATCTGGGTTTTTCTGAACAGGATCGCCGGGAAAATATTCGCCGAATTGGTGAGCTGGCAAAATTAATGGCGGATGCAGGGTTAATTGTTTTAACTGCTTTTATTTCCCCGCACCGTGCTGAGCGACAGCTGGTTCGGGATTTACTGCCTGAAGGTGAATTTCTGGAAGTATTTGTCAATACGTCACTGGAAGTCTGTGAACAACGGGATCCGAAAGGTTTGTATAAAAAGGCCCGCGCCGGAGAAATTCCTGACTTTACAGGGATAGATTCCGAATATGAAGCGCCGCATTCGCCGGAGATTGATTTGCCTGCCGGAGAGAAAAGCATTCAGGAACTGGCTGAGCAATGTCTCTCTGAGTTACATCGCCGGGAAATTATTCAACTCTGATTCATGATTTCATCGATCGTTAAACAGCATGGTGAACTGTGCTGTTTACATCAGTCTGAATCATAAACTTTTGTCCAAGCATCGCAATCAGTTGGTCATGATATTGTTGATTCGTCCGGTTGCCCAAAAGACGGCATAACTCATTGCCTGTCGGGCTGAAACGATAATAAAGAAGATGTACACCTTTACTCATGGGCTGAAGTAATAAATTCTTTCCCTGATAATGCAGAGGCAAGGCAGGAGAAAGATCGATTTCTCCTGATTCCAGCTCTGTGGCATGTAATAATCCAAGCTCAATCAGCACTAACAGACTTGAATAAGGGAGCTGATAATTTCCCAGACTGACCGAAATCGTTTGTTCCCGCTTACCGAAACTGAAAATACTGTTTTGCGCATGAATTCCGACTAAGATTTTCTGGCTGTGATCATTACCAAAACTACAGCCAAGCGCTGCAGCTTTTTGTAAGATCTGAGCTTCTTTTGGAGTCATATCTTTCAGAATCTGAAGAGCTTTCATCGAGGTTGCTCCCGGATTCGTCACTTCTTTTTTCAGCACCTGAGCCCAAAGTCGCTGCATTGAAGCATCATGGATATCCTGCGCCATTTCAAAGAAGCGGTACAGCCAGTCCTGATTAGGATCTCCGGCTGTTTCATCTTTACAGGATTTATGAGACAGCTGAATAATACGTTCCAGGTTTCTTTGTCGTCTTTCTTTGAGCTTTTTCTCTCTTTGTATGGCTCTGTCTAATGGCGATAATTTTGGTTTTTCTTCCTGGATCAGCGCCTCTAAGCCCTGATTTTGAGCGATATGAAGAATTTTACTCGCACTATCCTGAATATAACGACTCTTGGATTGTGGCTTTGGCTGTGATTGACCTGATTCCTGATCAATGGTTACGGGGGAACGCTGTTCTTCTTCCATTTCTGCAGACACTGATAACTAAGTTGAAATAAATGTAACCTTTAATCAAAAATACATCTATAGACAGATTCACGAAACGATAAGTTTTACTAAACCTGATGATAATTATTTGTTAAAATTGTTACCAGTGTTAACTCAAAACCAAGCGTTCCGTGAAAAAAATAATTTCAACAGTTTTAATTTTTCTGTGTTACTTTTTACTATTGGCTTATCTGGCCCACTTTATTGTTATATAAAATACATTGTTATATAAAATACGTCGTCGTGAGCATTGCTCACTGATCTTCGTACATTTCAATTCGTGCCCCTTCAATCACATATCCTGAGTCAGCGACATCGCTGCTGACAAACTCGGTTTTCAGTTTTCCGACGACATAAATGACATCCCATAACTGTTGTACCGGTGCACCTTTAGGAAATTTAACATCGATGATTTGATTGGGCGGCGGCGGCGGAACATGGATACAGGCACCAAAATAGGGAACAAGAAGAAATTCTGTGACCGTATTTTCGTCCCCTTCCAGAGGAATAACAAACCCCGGAATTTTGACAAAGCTGCCATTTAATTCAGATCGGACCGAGCCGATATGTGCCTGCTTAGCCGCTGACGGGCTATTATGATTCACTGATGGCATCCCTTGCTGATTAAACAGGCTACGCTCTTTTTCCGGGATGAGATCAATCCAGTCCAGCTGAAGTGGTTTTTCCTCACTCCATGATACGTGAGGAAAAAGGCTAACGATGGAAAGAAACATCACCAAGATATATTTGTACATTCATATTCCTTAAATTCTTATCGTCATTCCATCACTCAGGGATTGACGATAAGCCCGTAATGATGGCACGACACCAATCAACATACCGGCAAGCTGGACATAGCCCAGCAGCAGCCACTCATGTGGCGTCAGCATCTCTGGTGTAATGAGAATACCATAATGGTTATGAATGACGGGTGCAATAAGAAACATCAGTCCATAGACACCGGTTAAACCAACAATAATTCCAATCAAGGTTAACGCGCTGGCTTCACTCATCAGAAGCGCAAAAATATGCTTGGGCTGTGCTCCCATTGCTCTGAGAATTGCCATCTCACGACGTCTTTCCTGCAGACTTGTCAGCAAACTGCTTAACATGCCCATGAGTCCTGCAATGACCACAAATACAGACACAGCCATCAGCGCCTGTTCAGCGACTGACATCATGCCCCACAACTCCTGAAGTGCGACGCCAGGCATAATGGCACTTAACGGTTCTTTTCTGTATTCATTGATTTCACGCTGGAGAGCAAATGCCATAATTCGTGATTTTAACCCCAGCAGCATTGCTGTAATTTGAGTGGGTTGAAAGTGACGTTGTTCTAATGTTTTTGCATCTGGTGTTTTGCCAATATGTGCTCCGGATTCCCATCCGACATGAATGGCTTCAATGGCGGCAAGTGAAACATGAACGGTTCGGTCGACGGGGGTTCCGGTCGGCGCCAAAATACCAACGACGCTGAAGGGCAGATGATCATGCCGGGTAAAACCTACATCACTGATACCGTGCGCAATAATCATCTTGCTGCCAATTTTGTATCCTAGTTTACGGGCAACATCAGAACCGATGACTGCATCAAACAGGTGATGAAAAGGTTTTCCTTTAGCGAAAGTAAGTGGTTGCTTACGTCCATATTTATAAAATTTGAAGTAGTCTTGATTGGTTCCCATGACACGGAAACCTTTATGGGAGTCACCTAAAGAGATAGGGATTGCCCATTTCACGGCACGGTGGTGGCTGAATTCTTCGAAGCTTTTCCAATCGATGTTATTGGTCGCATTACCGATTCTGAAGACAGAATAAAGTAACAGGTTGACCTGTCCGGAGCGGCCTCCGACAATGAGATCTGTCCCTGAGATGGTATTCGCAAAACTGCTTTTTGCCTGCGTTCTTATCCGTTCTACACCCAGTAACAGAATCACTGATATTGCTACAGTTAAAATACTCAGAATTGCGGTGGTTTTTCTGTTGAATACACTTTTCCAGGACAATGTTGCGATTGTTTTCATGCACATTTCCTCGCTTGGTTCACTTCTGGCAGGTTGATACTTCGGTTAAATAAGGGCTCCAGAGTTGGATCATGGCTGACGAATACCAGTGTTGAATTGACCTGATTTGCTTCTTCAAGCAGTAATTCTATAAACGCGCTTCGATTATCAAAATCCAGTGATGACGTCGGTTCATCGGCAATAATTAACTGGGGTGAGCCAATTAATGCCCGGGCCGCTGCAACTCGCTGCTGTTGACCTATGCTGAGCTCAACAACGGGTTGATTTAACAAAGACTCCGGTAGTTTCAGCCGGTTCAGTAGCTGAACTGCTTTCTCCTGAAGTGAACCTGAAATATTATTTTTTCGTAACCGGGAAAACTGGCAGGGAAGCAGCACATTTTCGATGACGGACAGATAAGGCAGTAAATTAAACTGTTGAAAAATATATCCGATGTGATCTGCCCGGAATTTATCCCGCTGGCTGGCGGAAAGGTGAGACAATTGATGACCTAATATAGTGACTGAGCCTGATTGGGTTGTATTAATACCGGTCAGCAAGCTGAGAAGGGTCGATTTGCCACATCCACTGGGACCTTTGACAAATAAATGTTCGCCCTGCTGAACGTTCAGCTCAGGAATATCAATCACTGGAGATGTATCGCCAGGCCACTGAAATCTGGTGTTTTGGAGTGAAATTACACACGTTTGCTGTGAATTATTAAATTCAGAATCTTTCATGATAAACGCCCTTGAAGCAGTCTGGTAAGTAAAGACTTACCAGACTTTGTAAGACAGGAATCTTTATAGTGCAACCTGATGCTTTTCAGGTGTCAGTTCTTCTGAGCTCTGACGTTTGTCAGTAAAGATATTGACCTGGATACGATGTGTATTCGGGAAATGAGTGAACCACTGTGTCGATAGCTGTTTCAGGTTATCTGCATTCTGGCATTCGTAGTGGTACTGGATAGAATAAGCATTATGCTCGCCATGTTCATGTTCATGTTCATGTTCATGTTCATGTTCATGTTCTTCATGATTCATTTCAGTGTCGTGGTCATGATCATGGTGTTCGCCTTCGTCATGATGTTCATGGTCACGATGCGCTGTTTTATCATGATCACTATCGTGATCATCGTGGTCATGGTGATGTTCACCTTCATCATGATGTTCGTGCTCGTCTTCGTCATGATCATGATGATGAGTGGTCTGATGAATTTCACTGTGACTGATTTTACAAAGGGCATCTTTATTGACAGAGATAATACTGTCAGCCTGCTTTAAACGAGCCATGGCCCGATCAAAAACCTGATGTTCCTGAGTGGACTGGGGTTTGTGCTCGAAACCAACCACATCAGCGCCGGGCGCTGTAATTTCTATTAATAACTCATTCGCATCCTGAGCGATGTTCATTTCTACAACGCCGTGTACATGTGCTTCATGCTGGCGGAAACTTTCTTCTGCTTGTACTGATGTCACTGCCAGCCCGGCAAGAACAGCAATATGATAAGGTTTTAACATGTCAAATACTCCGTAATTAAGATGATTAAGTTATTATATGATTCATTCTTAATACGGTTACCGGCGGAGAACGAGCATCATAAGCGGATATCGGGCGGCTGATCCGGATGACTTCTGTTTCAGGCTCAATATAACCGTGTAAGACAACAGTCGGGAACGTTAAATCTGGTGTTTGGAGACCATGAATGATGCTATTAAACTGTTGGCAATCATGGTGATAATGATGGGCTTCTAATGTGTCAAACTGATGATGTATTTCTGCAAATCCCAGCCAAATGACAAAAAAGACAGCCGCTAAAGCGACTCCCTTCTGAAATTGGCAATATGTTTTGCTGATATCGTTCATAGAGAACCTGACCGGACAGAAACAGCAATGTTATAATATAACATTGCTGCTGGCGCAAGCATTATTGTGGCGGGGCAAAGCAGACGCCGGTTCCGTTGAGACCACAGTATCCATCGGGATTTTTGGCCAGATATTGCTGGTGGTAGGTTTCCGCAAAATAGTAGGGACCGGCCGGAGTGATTTCTGTTGTAATCATCCCCTGGTTGCCGGTTGTTAAGGCTTCCTGATAGCGTTGTCTTGTTCGTTCAGCAATCACGCGTTGTTCATCGTGATAAAAGTAAATAGCAGAACGATACTGTGTACCCATGTCCGGACCTTGCTGCATCCCCTGAGTCGGGTCATGGTTTTCCCAAAAACTGGTTAAAAGTGTTTCGAGAGAAATAACTTCTGGCTGGTAGATGATTCTGACCACCTCTGTGTGCCCGGTTTTACCTGTGCAGACCTCTTCATAAGTTGGATTTGGCGTGTATCCACCAGAATACCCCACCGAGGTTGATATCACGCCGTCGAGTTGCCAGAACATTTTTTCTGCACCCCAAAAACATCCCATTCCCAACAATATTTTGGCCTGACCTTTCGTCGGTTCTGCGTGGATACTGGAGTGATTCACGAAATGGCTATCTTCCACATCGAATGGGATTGCCCGACCTTTTAAAGCTTCATTCTGAGCGATCATTGTTCGTTTATCTGACATGACTTTTCCTTTTATTTTTATTGCCGGGACCGGATGAATGCTCATTCTCCCCGTATCTGCCATAGGTCTGATGATAATATATGGCTTTGAATACAATCTGTTTTATCAGGGCTATCCTCTGATGTATGGATAAAATGTAGTTCAGATTTAACTATCTGCGTACAGACGACAGAGTTTATGTTAATTATGATAAACTCAATCCAATTCTTAAATCAGATAAATCAATCGTATGAAGTCCCTTTTTACCCTTTGCTATGTTTTTTTCATTTGTTTTTCAATAACCGGTCATGCTGAAGTCAATGTTGTGGTGAATGGGTTGAAAGGTGAGCTGGAAGATAATGTTGATGCTTATCTATCCGGTATTTCTCCGGACGAAGACGCGGATAGTTTGCGTTTACATGCTTTTATCCGCAAAAATATCTCTCAGGCACTTGAAGCTTTAGGTTATTACCATGCTTCTGTTAAATTTCAAACCGATGGCGACCAGTTATCAGTGTTTGTCACTCCCGGAGAGCCGACCCGTATTCACAAAGCACAGATCTTGATATCCGGAGAGGCGGAGCATGATGATGATTTTGCCAGACTATCTGAAGAAAGCCAGATACAAACCGGAGCGATCTTAAATCATGCTCACTATGAGAAATTCAAATCAGACATCAGAAATCTGGCACTGAAAAAAGGGTATTTCAACGGCAAATTTACGCAAAGCCGAATCGAAGTCAGACCGGATAAGTATCAGGCGACCATCATCCTTTCCTTTGACAGTGGTATCCGGTATCAGTTCGGCCAGACCATCATATCCGGCAGTCAGATTAATGAGCAGAAAGTTTTATCATTACAACCTTTTCAATCCGGTGACCCTTACCGGATATCCCTGATTGGTGAATTTAATCAAAACTTATCGGACACCGACTGGTTTGGTTCTATAGCAATTACCCCTGATTTATCAAAAATACCGGAAGAGCGTGAGCTGCCTGTCAATGTTGTTGTGACGCCTGCGTCTAAAAATCAGCTGGAAACCGGACTGGGTTATTCAACAGATGTTGGTATTCAGGGATCGTTGAAATGGGTCAAACCATGGCTGAATGAAGAAGGACATAGTCTGAGTGGTAAAGTCTCCCTTTCAGGGCCAGAACAAGTTGTTACTGCCGGATATAAGATTCCGCTTCAGGATGTGCTTCACCAGTATTATCAGATCCAGTACGGACTAAAGAAAGTTGATAATCTTGATACGAAAAGTATTGAATCGAATCTCTCTCTGGAAAGGCACTGGCATTTAGATAATGGCTGGAACAGGACTGTTTTCATCCGGTATCTGATAGAAAATTATGAGCAGGGAATTCTTGATGATACAGGTCAGTTTGTCTTACCCGGGATTACCTTCACCCGCACCCGTACACGCGGCAAGCGGCTCCTGACCTGGGGCGATAAAGAGACACTCACGATTGAATATGGTAATCAGCACGCTTTATCTGAAACTGATTTGCTGCGGGTTCAGGGGGGAACATCCTGGATCCGGACTTATCAGGAAGATCACCGTTTTTTGTTGAAACTGGATGGTGGAATGAATCTGGTTGATGATTTTCAAAAGGTTTCTCCGTCGCTGCGTTTTTTTGCTGGTGGAGATAACAGTATTCGCGGATATGATTATGAATCAGTTTCCCCTGTTGATAGCAGTGGTGCATTAACCGGGGCAAAATATCTGGCAACGGCTTCGCTTGAATATCAATACCAGTTAACGGGTAACTGGTGGATCGCTTTATTTTATGATTATGGGGACGCCTTTAATCAAACACCTGACTGGAAAAGAGGAACCGGTGCCGGGATTCGCTGGGTTTCTCCTATCGGGCCTGTCCGGCTTGATTTTGCATGGGGGCTGGATAACCAGCCTGGCGATGAATTCAGGCTTCATTTCACTTTGGGGCCAGATCTATGATGCGTTTTATGTTTCGGTTCGGTAAATATAGTTTTGTTATTTTCTGTTCACTTCTGTTGGTCAGTGCCGCATTACTTGCTTTCATTTTATTGTCTCCGGCAGGGTTAAAACTTGCCCTGTGGAGTACTGAAAAAATCATCCCTTCTCTGGAAGTCGGGTATGCAGAAGGCGCACTTGGCCGGTCATTTGTTTTGACCGATGTGAGGTATAAGGATCCTGACACATCAATGGATATCCGGTTAAGCCGTGTTGCCGTGGACTTTGATAGTCACTGCTTCCTGCAGCCGGCTTTGTGTGTGAACTCTCTGGCGGTGAGCGGTGCCGATATTCAATTGCCGGATGGTCAGCCAGATCCAGAAACCGCAGAATCAGGAACAACCGAGGTCAGACATACGGATTTGATTCTCCCTGTGCCGGTCAGATTCTCCCGGATTGAGCTTAATGATGTGCATCTATCGACGCCACAGGCGACGGTTGTCTGGCAGGCGTTTTCCGGAGGTGTTCATTTTTACCGGAATCAGCTCCATATCACAAAAGTAAACTGGCATCAGGTTGATGTCACCCTGACAAAGAGTAAAGCGCCGCCTCCGGTTGTGAAGACACCAGCAGTTAAGGCAGTTCAGGATATTCAGTTGCCGGAGATCTGGATTCCGTTACGCATTGATGTCCCTGAATTTCATTTGTCCGGGCTGACACTTCATCTGCCGGAAAAACAATCCATAGATCAGTTTGACCTTGCGGTGAGTGCTGAGCATCATCGTGTTCACCTGCAGAAGGCAGAGATAAAAAACTCTCAGCTCAACCTCAGTCTGGCCGGAGAGATTGAACTAAATCGGAATTTTCCACTGGATTTACAGCTTGAGAGCCAGCTGAAGGCGTCACCGTTAGCCGGGCAATCGGTCACGCTGGCAGCAACAGGAAGTTTGCAGCAACTGGAAACCCGCATTGCACTTGATGGAAAAATTAATGGGAAAATGAAGGCGAAGGTTGCGCCTTTATCTGCTTCTGAACATTTTCCTTTTCAGGTTGAAGTGAGTGACTTGTCAGGGGGATGGCCGCTTGTGGATTCTCCCACATATCATTTTGGCGTGGATCGTTTGATGATTGAGGGAAATACAGAGAATTATCAGGTTCATCTGAATGGACAAATGAGTGGACTGGATATTCCGGAAACAGATGTTCGGTTATCGGGCTCCGGGACAAAAACTCAGTTTGACCTTGCTGCGCTGGAACTTGGCTTATTAAATGGCAGTATTTCCGGTCATTCGGCAATTCACTGGCAAGACGGATTGTCCATTCAGTCTGATATTCAGCTGAGTCATATTGAACCACAGGTCCAGTGGCCTTCGTATCCGGGACAACTTGATGGAACACTGAAGTTTGATGCTTCAATGCTGGAACCCGGGTGGGCAGTTTCTGTTTCACAGATGAATTTAACAGGCAAGCTCCGGCAGTATCCGCTTCAGGTGGCCGGAAAGTTTGAGGCATCGGGCAATATCAAAGCAAAAACAGTCAAGCTGGATGTACCCGGAATGAACATTTCACATGGTCCGAATTATCTCTCTGCCAAAGGTTCCATTGATCAAAAGATCAGGATGGATATCGGGATTCACTTTCCGGATCTGTCTAAATCTGTCAAATCCTTAGCTGGTCAGGTTCAGGGGAAAGTGAACCTGGCTGGATTACTTGCTTCACCGGATATCCGTCTGAACCTCTCCGGCCGGGATATTCGCTGGCAGTCGTTGTTTAGTGCGGGGGATGTCAGTATGAAAGGTCATCTGCAGTCAGCGCCTGAAGTCCGTGGAGAGATGGATGTTCAACTTAAGAGAGGGACATATCAGAATAAACGGATTGAATCCGCCAGCCTGAATATTCATGGTACGCAGCAAGATCACCAGGCAAGAATGCAGTTGAAAACATCACTGGGCGAGGCGGCACTCCGGCTATCCGGAAGTGCTGTTGACAACTGGAAACAGTGGCGTGGTGAGTTGAGGCGGGTTGATTTTCAGGCCAAAGGCCAGTCTGTTGCACTGGAAAAGCCGACGGGTATTTTTGTCGATACTCAGGCAGAGCAGGTCAGGATACAAGCGCACTGCTGGATGAATAAACAAGCCCGGTTATGTTTAGACCGGGATGCAGAACTCAGTGCAAAATCAGGTCAGGTGCAATTGTCTTTGAATCATCTTCAACTGGAGCAACTGGCATCTCTGTTTCCTGAAGCGATCACCCTGAGCGGTGATGTCAGGGGAGAGGCTGACGTTCAGTGGCAACCTGGCACTTCACCTGAATTGACCATGCAGCTCGAGGCAAAATCAGGTGTGCTGACGAATAAGGCTCCCGGACCGGTATCGCTCCAATGGGACATTTTAAATCTGCAGGGACACATAAAAAATAATCAGCTGTCGCTGCATTCCTTGCTGGATTTGTCGGACAATGGCCAGATCAAAACGAATCTTGAAATCCCGGATATCACCCATGCAGAGGATAAAATACAGGGAAATATAGCAATCCAACAAGTCTCACTTGATTTTCTGAAAGGGTTTCTCGGGGAGTACAGTGATTTTCATACTGTTGTTAATAGTCAGATTCAACTGAAAGGTAAAATGAGCCGTCCGCAGGTCTATGGCGATCTGCGAATGGATGAAATGAGAGTGAAAGGCCGGATGACTCCTGTTGATATCCGGGAAGGAACGCTCCGGATTGGTTTACATGGTTCTCAGGCTGACTGGCTGGCAGATGTGAAGACACCGGACGGCGCATTATCCCTGAAAGGCGAAGGAAACTGGAAATCGCCGGATGACTGGCGGGTCTCTTCCCATCTTTATTCTGACGGCGTTGAGATAAAAGTGTTACCGATGGTCCGGCTCAAAGCTCTGCCCGATATTCAATTGACAATGACACCAAAAATTGCGGACGTGACCGGGGAAATATCGTTACCGGAAGGTGAAATTAAGATCGATCAACTGCCCGAAGGAGCAATCAAAGTGTCTGATGATCAGGTGATTCTGGATACTTCGGGTCAACCATTACAGCGGGAAAAATTACCGCTTCGGGTCAATACCCATATTCGTGTGAAGCTGGGAGATAACCTTTCTGTAGCTGCCTTTGGTCTCAAAGGGCGCTTAAAAGGAATACTTGATGTTACACAGCGGGACCAGGCACCGTTTATTCATGGAGAAGTTAATATTCTCGATGGAAGCTATCGCTCTTTTGGCCAGGATTTACTGATACAGCAAGGAAAAATATTAATGAATGGTCCCGCTGATCAGCCTTATGTATCTATCACTGCCATCCGGAATCCTGAGCAGATAGAAGATGATGTCACGGCTGGTATTCAGGTGACCGGACCCGCGGATAATCCTTCAGTGACTGTTTTTTCTGATCCTTCAATGCCCCAGGCAAATGCATTGTCTTATCTGCTCCGGGGAAAAAATCTGACATCAGACTCTGGCGGTCATACGGTGACCAGCAGCTTAATTGGTTTAACGCTGGCCCAGAGCGGTAAACTGGTTGGAGAGCTGGGCCAGGCATTTGGTGTTCAGGATCTTGAATTGGATACAAACGGTGCCGGAGATGATACTCAGGTCACGGTCAGCGGATATATTTTACCGGGACTTCAGGTGAAATACGGGGTGGGTATTTTTAACTCTGTCGGCGAGTTTACGGTGCGTTACCGGCTTATGAAAGATCTCTATCTGGAAGCTGTGTCCGGGTTAACCAATACTGTTGATCTACTGTATCAGTTTGAATTCAACTAAATCTCATGAGCGGATGCTCAATGAAGTCGCACTTAATCAGGCCGACTGATTTTATGGTCCGGATATCGGTTTCAGGGAGGAAAATATGGAACATCTGGTTTTTGTATACGGGACGCTCCGGCAGGGAGAATCGAATCACTTTTTGCTCAGAGACAGTCAGTTTCTGGGCTTCTGGACGACACCACCTGACTATGCTTTGTACGACCTTGGCGAATATCCAGGCATGATTCCCGGCAGGGAATCAATTTGTGGTGAGGTCTATGCCGTCAATGAGACTTGTCTGGCTGCGCTGGATAAACTTGAAGATATTCCTGTCGAGTATCGTCGTGAGGTGATGAATACGACTTTTGGTCACGCATGGGTTTATATATATCAGGATAAATCAAAATTAAAAAATCATATTCCTTCCGGGGATTGGTGTAACAGATAATATTTGTTATCACATGAATGTGTCCGGATAAGTCAGATAAATAAGCAAAAACCCCTTTTGATTATTTATATTCTCTTGTCTCGGTTTTTCTTTCTTTTATATTATTTTAGTGACCTGCTTTGCAAAACGTGAAACCGGTTTCCATATTTAATCCAAAAAAAATAAAAGTGTGCAGATCTGCACAATCTTAATCCATATATATTTATAGACTTACTGAGTTTTCTGAGGTTTTACTAAGTGTATCCCTCAGAAAATAAATTAATTATATACCTGAGATTGCGATTGAACATGCAATGAAGAGTGTATTGTACTGGTTAATGTGGCTTTTTATGGAACCGGTTACCTTTTGGTTTCCTTTGTGTGCTACTTGAAAGTCAGGAATAGTCATTCACAAGTCTTAATATTATCGGCCGTTTCGGCAGTGGTTGGGTGGCGATGAATGGCAGTCGACCGATAACGAAATAAACAATCTTGGATAAAATATACATCACGGTAATTCCGGATGAAGTAATAAAAGAGCAGTTTGCTGGAGAAGCAAACCCTACAAGAATATATAGGATATCTACTAATGAAGATTAAAACGCTATCACTCGCAGTGACAATTAGTTGCGCCTGCTGTTCTCTGTTTTCAGCAGCGACATATGCTGATGATCATATGGATCAGAAAGCGCTGGATGCTGAAGTTGCCAAAATGGAACAAATGCATCAGACCTATGAAGCTGAATTACAGAAAATGCGCCAGATGCGTGAAAAGTATGAAAGTAATCTGGCAAAAATGAACGATCCAAAGCTTGATGAAGGTAGCAGCGGATATGAAGCGCTGAAAGCAGCAATCGATCGAATTACTTTCTATGGCTTCTTCCGGGCAAAATATGATCATGATGACCGGGATGAAATTGGTCTTGGTGCCGACACAAACAACAGACATTTTTATATGGATTTCGAAGCGAAAATGAAAGTGTCTGATGAGTGGGAGGCCCATTTCCAAAGCGAAGCCCGTAAAGGTTATACCGTGAATCAGTCATGGCGTGATGACCCGGGTAGTGATGATCAGGACGGAACAGTTCAGCGTATCTGGGTTGAAGGGCATCCATATGATGGCGTTGGTCTTGCTCTTGGAACAAAATGGTGGGGGCTTGGTTTCCAGGCTGTGCCGTTCGGTCATGCAGCTGATGGTATTCAGGTCGACTACACCTTTGTTAAAGACTGGAATGCAAAAGCATTCTGGTGGAGACCCCGTCAGGGCGATTTGATCTCCATGCCTAATGGCTCTGAAACATCCATCAGTGGTCTTAATGTTACCGGTCACATTGTCGACCAACTGGCAACCAGCCTGACTTTTGCCACTAATGAAAATGATGATGACAAACAAATGATGGATCGCATGGGAGCCGTTGAGCTGCAATACAAACCCATCGATGATGTGACTTTGACTGGTAGTTATGTGTGGACAAATGCTGACGATTACAACAACAGTCAGGAATATCGCGTCGATTATAAATCAACTGATTTGTCTCAGGTTGGTTCATATAGCCTGTATGCCCGCTACGTCGATTTTGAAATGTACGGTGATTACTCACATGATGACGAATGGGCCTCGCTGAAGTCTGATACAAAAGGATGGATTGCAGGTGTTAAATATGTACTGTACAAAAATGTCGTGTGGGAAACGTTCTACTCGCAACAGAAAAAAATATCTACGGATAGTTCAAGTAAACACTTGATCCGTACACAGATTGATTTTCATTTTTAATTTACAGAGTCCATAAGCAGTACTTCCCTTACTATGGATACCTGCGTGCTTACATCATCAGCACTCCCATGGTAAGGGATTTTATAAAGCACTTTCACACAACCATTCCGACTCTTGTTAAACAAGTACAGGAAGCACCGAGATGCTGTTTCACCGGATTTTAGCTCAGTGCTTCCTGCCTTCTTTCCTGTTCTCCCCTGGTCGTTTATCATACTGAGTTCTTGTGTTGTTGCATAATAATGTGACTTGTCAGGAACTTTTACGCTTTGGGATAGAAACAGTTTCATCAATATCGTAAATATGATTCCTGAATCAGGTTCCTCTTTCCTTAAGCTGAGTGAAGTGTGGGCTTTTTGTTCTGCTACTCTAATGTCATCTTATCTAATGTCATTCTGAGTAACAGATGTTTAGGTATGGGTAAATTGAGTTGGTTTGCTGGATATTAAAGCTATAAAAACAGTCTGGTTATACGCTCAAGCTATATTGCCACAAAAAATTATAAAACTGTTATTTTTATACAGGCAGGAGGTTGAGGTGGTGTTATTGAGTAAACCAAATGAGTCTGATCCTCATTTGTTACGGGAAGAAGTTGAAAGACTAAAGATACTTTATCAGAGGGATATCAACGAACTCAGTGCTGAACTGGAACTGAAAGAATCAGAAATAAATACTCTGTTGCTTTATGAAGAGCTCAAAGATCGGCTAAGAGTGAATAGCCCGACGGATGAATTTCTTTTAAATCAGATTTGTAATGGTATTGCTGTTACATCTGATTCCTCGTCTTATCAAGGGATTCAACAGGTTGATTCACATGAAATGCAAAGTTCTTATCATGCTATTCAGCAACTCATGCAAAAGTTGAACGGAAGCATCCTACAACCCAATATGACCTCTCTCTGTGAAGAGATTATCGAACCTTTTCATGAGATGCTTAACGCGGTTGAGGAGATTTCTTCTCAGATTAATTTGCTGGCGTTGAATACGGTGATTGAAGCTGCAAAATCAGGGGATAATGGTCAGAGGCTTGCCTTCATTGCGGATGAAGTTTCCACGTTGGCGCAGCAGGCACACAAAATCAGTTTTGAGCTGGAGAATTTTATACAGGACACATTCAGGGCATCTGGCTTAGCATTGCATCTGTGAATGGATGCCGCGGAGCTCTCTCTTCTCATCAGGATAAAGCCAAAGGAAGCTTCTTTACATTGCTTCACTTGGCTTTGCACTAATTTACATTTATATAAATAATCATTTACGATTAATTGATTCATACTATTAATGAACGTGGAGATGAGGAGAAATTCCCATGAAAAGTTTATTAATGGTGGTTTGTGCTTTATTGATGACAGCTTGTAGCTCTCAGTCTTTCCCTGTTTTATCTGACAGTCAGGGGTGGCAGCAATGGGGCTATGATCAGGGGTTTCAGGGGTTGAATCCAGCTTCTGTCACTGAACTGACTGAGCTTGGAGCCAGAAATTTAACTGATGAACGTTATGCCGACTACATTCAGGGATATCGTGCAGGTAATCAGGCTTATTGTGCTCAGGATCCGTTCGAATCAGGAAAGATGCAAAGACCTTATTATGGTGCTTGTGATGAGTCCCATCCTGATTTCAGGGCTGCATATGAACAGGGGCAGTGGGAAGATGATGTAACATCCGGAGCATACATGTCAGAATCCGATTATGAGTAACGATATCATACACAGGCAATACCTCAGGCTGTGTAAACACAAAAGCCATTATCCGGATGATAATGGCTTTTGCTTATTGATACGATGTGAATCGCTGATTATTTCTGAGCACGTTCGTAAGAAGACTGAATCTCCGCGCGTGCAGCTTCTGCATTTTCCCAGCCGTCTACTTTTACCCACTTACCGGCTTCCAGCTCTTTGTAACGCTCAAAGAAGTGCTTGATTTGTGCTTTCAGTAATTCTGGCAGGTCATCGACATCCTGAATGTGATCATACTCTTTCGTCAGTTTAGAATGAGGAACCGCAACAACTTTAGCATCTTCACCTGATTCATCGGTCATTTTTAAAACACCGACCGGACGACAGCGAATGACTGCACCAGGAACCAGTGGATAAGGCGTTGGTACCAAAACGTCTACTGGATCACCGTCCAGTGACAGCGTGTTATTCACGTAACCATAATTACATGGATAGAACATCGGTGTAGACATAAAGCGGTCTACAAATACAGCACCAGAGTCTTTGTCTACTTCATATTTGATTGGGTCTGCATTTGCCGGGATTTCGATAACAACATAAATGTCATCCGGAAGAGATTTGCCAGCAGGCACATTGTTCAAGCTCATGAAAGAATTCCTTAGATTTTAATTAACTTTTCAGTTAGGACGCATATTATTATTCAGTTCAGCTTTGAACGCAAAACCTGTATGACTGAAATCATCTGTCATATGAAAGAATCGCAACGATTGATCAGAACTATTTGCAGCCGGGAAACAAAGCATAAGCAGAGAAGCCCTTTTTTGTAAAAGGGCTTCCGTATGAAGTGTTTAATCCGGATGATTTTCCAGAAATTCTTCCACCTTGCGAACCATGTTAGGTGAGCCGACAAAAAATGGAACACGTTGATGAAGTTCTTTCGGTTCCAGATCCATGATTCGGTTGACGCCATCACTGGCAAGACCACCGGCCTGTTCCATCAGAAAAGCCATCGGATTGCATTCATAAAGTAGTCTTAGTTTACCTTGAGGATGGCTCAACGTGCTTGGATACAAATAAATGCCGCCTTTCAGCAGATTTCGGTGAAAATCGGAAACAAGCGAGCCAATATACCGTGATGTATATGGACGATTGTCTTCCGGCACATTTTCCTGACAGAATTTGATGTATTTCTTCACGCCCGTCGGGAAGCGAATGTAGTTGCCTTCGTTGATTGAATAAATCCGTCCATCCTGAGGAATCATCATATTTTCATGAGACAAACAGAAAGTGCCCAAAGATGGATCATAGGTAAAGCCATTTACACCTTTACCTGTCGTATACACCAGCATAGTCGATGAGCCATAGATGACATAACCGGCTGCGACCTGCTTGTTGCCTGGTTGCAAAAAGTCCTCTTTGGTCGGTGTAGTACCAATCGGTGAGACGCGTCGGTATATCGAAAATATGGTTCCGACGGAAACATTCACATCGATATTGGAAGAACCATCCAGCGGGTCCATTAAAACGACATACTTGGCATTCTTATTCAGGTCTTTATTAAACAGAACGACTTCATCTTCTTCTTCACTGGCGACACCACAGACCTGATCCCGTGCTTCGAGCGCTGATTTAAATTTCTCGTTCGCATAGACATCCAGTTTTTGTTGGACTTCACCCTGAATATTCTCTTGTCCGATAGCTCCGGTAATATCGACCAGACCGGCTTTGTTTATTTCGCGATTTACAATTTTGGCTGCGAGGCGTATTGAAGCCAGAAGTGAAGACAATTCACCGCTGGCATGGGGGAAATCACTCTGTTTTTCAATGATGAACTCGCCCAGTGTTCTCATTTCTGACATATTGTGTCCTTCAGCATATAATCAAAAAAATCACCTGTGAATCCAGATGCAATCTGTATGAAGCGCGTTCTTTGTCATTGATTGTCATTTGGTTTCATTCTGGTTTCGGAAAGTCGTGAAGTCACTTGAAAGTAGTTCTGTTTTTCGATGACTGTTTGAAAGTCTATGACCGGGATCTTATTTATGGTAATGAACTAACTGATGAACCTCACATTTTTGAAATAAATTTATGATAGCCATTTTTGAATAGAATAAGTGCGCTATTTGTTGGGAAATAACGGGATTCTGACTCGCTTTTATTCGTATGAATCATGATAATAAGGCGGAGTTTCTTCAGCAGAGGAATAAGACAAATTCATGCACATACATATACTTGGAATCTGTGGTACTTTCATGGGTGGAATTGCCATCCTTGCCCGCCAAATGGGGCATCGTGTTACGGGTTCTGATCTGAATGTTTACCCGCCAATGAGTACGATGCTTGAGTCACAAGGTATTGAAATTATTAAAGGTTATGAGCCTGAGCAACTTCAGCCTGAGCCTGATTTAATTGTGGTCGGGAATGCAATGACGCGTGGAAATCCATGTGTAGAGTATTTGTTAAATCATCGTCTTAATTATACTTCCGGACCGCAGTGGTTATGCGATTATTTATTACGCGATCGATGGGTATTGGCCGTATCAGGCACACATGGCAAAACAACGACATCCAGTATGCTGACCTGGATTCTTGAGTATTGCGGTTATGAGCCCGGATATTTGATTGGTGGCGTGCCCGGCAACTTTGATACGTCTGCCCGATTGGGAAAAACTGACTTTTTTGTGGTCGAAGCGGATGAATATGACAGTGCTTTTTTCGACAAGCGATCTAAGTTTGTTCACTACCATCCCCAGACCTTGGTTATGAACAATCTGGAATTTGATCATGCTGACATCTTCGATGATTTAGATGCGATTAAGCGGCAATTTCACCATTTAGTCAGGATTGTTCCCGGCATTGGCAGAATACTTTTACCCGCTCAGGACCGTCATCTGGCTGATGTTCTTGCGAAAGGATGCTGGAGTGAAACTGAATATACCGGCAGCGATGAAAACTGGAATGTAACAAAACTGAAAAAAGATGGATCTTCGTTCCAGATTTTATGGGGAGGGGATGTTGTCGGACGTGTCGACTGGGAATTAATCGGTGACCATAATGTCCGGAATGCGTTGATGGCAATTGGCGCGGCACGGCATGTCGGCGTCGTTCCTGAACTGGCTTGTGAAGCATTGGGGCACTTTATTAACACCAAACGCAGGCTGGAGAAACGCGGAGAAATAAAAGGGGTGAGTGTTTATGATGATTTTGCACATCACCCGACGGCTATCAGACTGACGCTGGAAGGGTTGAGAAATAAAGTTGGTCAGCAGCGGATCCTGGCGGTACTGGAACCCCGGTCAGCCACGATGAAAATGGGAGTTCACCAAACTACACTTGCAGCTTCACTCGATGCTGCCGATGCTGTTTTTCTGTATCAGCCAGAAAACCTGGACTGGTCTGTTGCCGATGTTGCCAGTCAGTGCCGGTCTGTTGGGTTTGTCTGTGATGATGTCGATACGCTGGTCAGTCAGATCGTTGGATATGCCCGTCCAGGGGATCAGATTCTGGTCATGAGTAATGGTGGGTTTGGTGGCATTCATCAAAAATTATTAGCAGTACTGGAGAAGCATGAATATGTCTGATTTACAAAAAGAGAAAAAAATTACACTGGCATGGACGGGTGCTTCAGGTGGTCCTTATGGACTCCGTTTATTACAACATTTGCTGGCGGCTGATTATCAGGTGTATTTATTGATTTCTTCTGCCGCACGGGTGGTTTTGGCGACCGAACAAGGGTTGAAATTACCAGCTTCACCAGAAAAAACGCATGAGATTCTGGTCGGTTACATGCAGTGCCGGTCTGAGCAGCTGGTTGTCTGTGGGAAAGAAGATTGGTTTTCTCCGGTTGCTTCCGGTTCTGCTGCACCGAAACAGATGGTGGTTTGTCCGTGTTCTGCGGGCAGTCTTGCAGCGATTGCGTATGGTATGTCTGATAATCTGATTGAACGGGCTGCTGACGTGGTCATCAAAGAGAGAGGGCAATTACTGTTAGTTGTTCGTGAGACGCCGTTTTCTACCATTCATCTGGAAAACATGCTGAAACTGTCTCAGGCAGGCGTCACTATTATGCCAGCCTCACCCGGTTTTTACACTCAGCCTGAATCCGTTGAAGATATGGTTGATTTCCTTGTCGGACGGATTTCAGATCATCTGGGGATTGAACAGTCCATTGTCCCCCGGTGGGGATATGACAATCGTCGCCCTGAGTGAGCCAGAATCGGGGAAATGGTAGCTAATTTCTTTGATTCACAGTAAACTCGTTTGCACTCATTGGGGAGCTAAAACAGATGTGAATATGGATTTATATTGATCATCTGACGCTGAGATCGGCCTGAAAGCCGGGACCCATAATGCCAATTGTCAAAATTGGTGACCTGAACCAGATAATGCTGGCGTAGGAATTGAGTGCCATGTGGTGATCATTTTTTGTTCATGTCATTTGCCTCAACCCTGTGCCGTTCAAATAATGGAGAACGAACGGTGAAATCTGTTAAAACCTTATCCCTGACTCTTGCTTTCAGCGCTGTATTGACCAGCTTGTCTGTTGAAGCGGCTGAGAAACCCGTCCTGACAATTTATACCTACGACTCTTTTGCTTCTGAATGGGGCCCCGGACCGGAGATCGAGAAATCATTTGAAACCCGGTGTGGCTGTGATTTGCAGTTTGTTTCCCTTGATGATGGTGTCTCGATTCTTAACCGTCTCAGACTGGAAGGAAATCATAGCAAAGCGGACGTTGTTTTGGGTCTGGATGATAGTCTGATGAAAGAGGCGAAACAGACCGGTTTACTGGCGCCTCATCAGGTGGATACTTCAGCCGTTCATTTACCCGATGGATGGCAGGACAAAACATTTGTGCCGTTTGATTATGGTTATTTTGCTTTTGTGTATCGTAAGGATAAATTACCTCATCCACCTGAAAGTCTGAAAGCTTTAGTTGAGCAATCTGATCAGCTGAAGATTATTTATCAGGACCCACGTACATCTACACCGGGTCAGGGATTATTGCTGTGGATGAAGTCAGTTTACGGAGATCAGGCAGCTCAGGCATGGCAGAAGTTATCTCAAAAAACCGTGACAGTGACTAAAGGCTGGTCAGAAGCCTACTCGATGTTCCTGAAAGGCGAATCCGATATGGTGCTGTCTTATACAACGTCTCCTGCTTATCACCAGATTGCTGAAAAGGATGATCGCTATGCAGCGGCGGCGTTTAAAGAAGGGCACTACATGCAGGTGGAAGTTGCAGCCCGGTTATCGGGTAGCCAGCATCCCGAACTGGCAAGACAGTTTCTCCAGTTTATGCTCAGTGAACAATTCCAGTCCGTGATTCCGACAGGGAACTGGATGTATCCGGTTACTGCAGTTTCGCTTCCGGAAGGGTTTCGGCATCTGGTTCATCCATCGAAAACGCTGCGCTTTACTCCTGAACAGGTTGCAGCGAAGCGTAAACAGTGGATTCGTGAGTGGCGTGAGGCTCTGACGTCTGACTGATGAGTTTTGTTGATACGCCCCGTGCCGGGCTTTGGGTGGTCTTTGTTGTCATGGTTTTTGTCGTCAGTGCATTAGGTGCACTGATTTTTCATGCCTCTGATTTGGCATTCAGTGAATTGTTGCAAGATAGTTATTATTTGCACATGACCTGGTTTAGCTTCTGTCAGGCCGGTCTTTCAACATTACTGAGTGTTATCCCGGCACTAGCTGTTGCTGTGGCATTAAAGCGCAGAAACTTTCCCGGTCGCCATGTCTTGCTGAAATTATTTTCCATCACTTTAGTGATGCCGGTGTTGGTCGGGGTGTTCGGGCTGTTAGCCATTTATGGTCACAGCGGGCTGGTCGCGAAGCTATACCAGTTGTGGGGCAGGGAATTTTCACTCTCCATTTATGGGTTGAATGGTATTTTACTGGCACATGTCTTTTTCAATTTACCTTATGCGAGCCGTTTATTTTTGCATGTTCTGGACATGATCCCTGTTCAGCATGATCAGCTGGCTTTACACCTGGGCATGGGACCCTGGGCCAGGTTCAGGTTGATTGAGTGGCCCCGGTTGCGTCAGCAACTTCCTCATATTGCGGGGTTGGTGTTTATGCTGTGTTTTACCAGCTTTGCCACTGTGATGGCGCTGGGAGGCGGGCCAAAAGCAACAACGATTGAATTGGGGATCTATCAGGCAATCAAGTTTGATTTTGATTTGCAGTCCGGTGCGGTACTTGCTGTCTGGCAGATTTTACTGTGTAGCACGTTATCTTATGGTGTGCAGCGAATGAGCCGGGAGATTTCTGTACGCTCCGGTGGCAGTTCTGCTGTACAACCCGTTTTCAGGGATACCTTACTTTCTCAGGTGTGGGACTGGTGCTGGATTTTGATATGTTTACTTCTGGTCTTACCCCCGTTGTTTATGGTTTGTCTGAGTGGGGTGAATGTACATCTTTCCGGGGTGCTTTTTAGTCTTAGTTTCTGGCACGCCTTCAAAGACTCGGTGTGTGTTGCATCGATAGCCGCGGGTTTATCGGTTACTGCCGGTATTTGTCTTTTGGCGACCAGCCGGGCGTGGCGGCTACAGGGAAACCGGCGCCGGGCTGATTTACTGGAAACATCCGGCATGATGATTCTGGTCACTCCCGGCATTGTGTTGAGTACCGGACTTTTTTTGTTGCTGAGAATGTTTACGGATGCATTCCATTTCGCTTTTGGCGTCGTTGTGGTCGTGAATGCAATGATGGCTTTACCTTATGTGATTAAAACGCTGCATCAGCCGATGTGGACTATTGCGCGTCAATATAGCCTTTTATGTACCAGTCTGGGAATGCAGGGGTGGCGGCGGTTTTTGATTGTTGAATGGCGGGCAATCAGGAAGCCTGTTGTTCACGCTTTTGTCATCAGCTTTTTGGTGTCGATGGGAGACCTGAGTGCCATTGCATTATTTGGCAGTCAGGATTTCAAAACGTTGCCGCTGTATTTATTCCAGTTAATGGGAAGCTATCAAATGGAAGCGGCAGCCGTTGTTGCTTTATTCTTACTGATGATGAGTGTTGGTTGTTTCTGGGGGGCTGAAAAATTGTTCAGAACAGGAGGAAAATCACTTGTTAAAACTTGATCAGGTTCGCTATCAATATCAGCACAACTGGTTTGATTTTTCACTGGAAGTGTCTCGGGGAACAATTGTCGCCATCATGGGCGCCAGTGGTGCCGGAAAATCAACTTTATTAAGTCTGACTGCCGGATTTATTACCCCTGATTCAGGTGAAATCAGTGTTGATGGCCGCTCGGTTCTCTCTGACCCGCCTTATCTGCGTCCTTTTTCTGTTTTATTTCAGGAGCACAATCTGTTCAGTCATCTGACAGTGAGAGAAAATATCGGTCTTGGACTCAATCCTGGTCTGAGGTTAAGCCGTGAAGATCAGCAGCAGATAAATCAGGCTGCGGCGCTCGTGGGGATAGAGTCTATGCTGGAGCGATTACCTGAACAGTTGTCTGGCGGACAAAAACAACGGATTGCTTTAGCACGCTGCTTTGTACAGGCGCGGGATTATTGGTTGCTTGATGAGCCTTTCTCTGCGTTAGACCCGGTTTTAAGAGAAGAAATGCTGACGCTGGTTAAGCGGTTAGCCAGAGAAAGACAGACAACAGTGTTGATGGTGACTCATCATCTGAGGGATATATTGAGTATTGCTGAGCAGTTTGTCTATGTGCATGAAAATAAGGTTTATGCGACAGGCAGGACGGCAGATCTATCTGTCAGTCATCCTGATCCGGTTTTACGTGATTTTGTCAAAGCCGGCTAAATACCTGTTCCTCACTTCAGGTCGCTCAGGTTGATATCGAACACAGAGAGGCATAGTCTCTGTATGATATAAAAAGACACCATGGCTATGCCATGGTGTCACAGAAAATCGAGGTGTCACAGAAAATCAGAAATTTTCGTCTTCAAAGGTTTTCAACATCTGAAATATTTCTCTGGATGCTTTCGGTGGCTTTTGCAACTGTTGCTCTTTTTTGGCTTGTCTTGCCAGCTGTCGTAATCGTTGCCGATCAGCCTGAGGATATTTGTCCATCGCTTCATCAATCGCTGTATCCCCTTCATGAATGATTTTGTCGCGTAAGTTTTCCAGCCGGTGAAGGACCGCTGTGGCCTGAGAATGTTTGTTGTTGTAGCGATCCAGAGCAGCCTGCAGGGGTTCCGGATCAATTTGACGCATCAGGCGACCGATGTACTGGAGTTGACGTCTTTTGGCTTCATTTTTAAAACGTTGCGCATCTGTGATAGCGTCCGCCAGCTCCTGTGAAAGCGGGAATTTTTCCAGAATTGCCGGTTTTAAAGCGACCAGTGCTTCTCCGAGTTTTTGCAGCTCAGTCATGTCATTTTTCATTTCGGTTTTACTGACCCAAATGATCTCTTCTTCCTCTTCCCAGGGGGCTTTTTGATTCTTGCGTGCCATCATTTCTTTCTTCGTAACTTATCAATACTGTTTATTTTAACAAGAATCGTGGGGGGAAGGACAAATTCTTGTTATGCTATTAAAACAGGTGAATCAAAAGAAATGAGTTATGGATATTAAACAGCAGGTTACACAACAGCGGACGGAGCTAGAGTCGGCTGTTGCAAAGGCACTTGAACTGGCATCCGGGACCGCTGATGCTGCAGAAGTTGCAATTACTAAAACTACCGGGTTAAGTGTATCAACCCGTTTGTGTGAAATTGAAAATGTTGAATTCAACAGTGATGGCGCTTTAGGGATTACAGTTTACCGTGGGCAAAGAAAAGGAAGTGCATCAACATCTGATTTAAGTGAGCATGCTATCCGTCAAACTGTCCTCGCTGCTTTGGATATTGCGCAATATACATCAGAAGACCCTTGTGCCGGTCCCGCGCCCAAAGAACTCATGGTGAAAGAAATCCCTGAGCTGGATTTATTCCACCCCGATGAACCTAACCCGGATGATGCGGCGGCTATTGCGATTGTTGCTGAAAAAACTGCGCTGGATTTTAGTCCGAAAATTAAACAAAGTGATGGTGCCAGTTATGACAGTCACTATGGTGTAAAAGTCTATGGCAACAGCCATGGTTTACTGGCGAGTTATGCTTCCAGCCGCCACAGTGTCAGTTGCTGTGTCATTGGTGAAGATGATCAAGGCAAAATGGAGCGGGATTATAGCTACAGTGTTGCCCGGCACCGGGATGATTTATGGAAACCTGAAATTGTCGGACGACTGGCTGCGGAAAGAACGGTGAGTCGCCTGGATGCCCGGAAGCTGAAAACCGGAAAGTATCCGGTGATGTTTGCGCCTGAAGTCGCTACCGGGTTAATCGGCCATTTTGTTTCAGCGATCAGTGGCGGTAATCTCTACCGGAAGTCATCATTTTTGCTGGACCAGCTGGGCCAGCAAATCTTCCCCGATTGGTTTTGTATTGCTGAAAAACCGCACGTGTTACGGGGACTGGCATCCACACCATTTGATAGTGAAGGACTGGCAACCAAAGATCTTGATATTGTCACTGATGGTGTGTTGGCTACGTACCTGCTGACCAGTTACTCTGCCAGAAAGCTGAATATGACACCAACCGGTCATGCCGGTGGGATCCATAACTGGTTTGTTCATTCTTCCGGCAATCAGGACTTTACTCAAATGTTGAAAGCGCTGGATACCGGATTTCTGGTGACAGAAGTGATGGGACAAGGTGTCAATATCGTCACCGGAGATTATTCGCGTGGTGCGGCCGGTTTCTGGGTTGAAAATGGTGAAATTCAATATCCGGTTTCAGAAATTACTGTTGCCGGTAACCTGAAAGATATGTTCAGTCAGATTGTTGCCATAGGCAATGATGTAGAAACCCGCTCTCAAATTCAGACCGGCTCTGTTTTGATTGAATCAATGAAAGTTGCTGGCGAGTAATACCAATCTGGAAAATAAACTGATCATCTGGATGTGTCTGGTGGAGCAAACATACAAGGGCATGGATGCCCTTGTTGAAGCGCCCATGGATGGCTTGAGCGGTTTGCGGAACCAGATATATCCAGATCAGAAAATTACTTAGAATGGTATAAGCATTTCTCTGCATCGTTATTATCAAGAAAAACCCCGGAGTTTTCCGGGGTGTTGCATAAAGTTTATTCATGCCTGATGGCGTTTATTTTTTCGGGGTCAGGAAATCAGAATCGTTGCCAGACCAAGAAAAACAAACAGACCGACCACATCCGTCACCGTTGTTAAAGCCATTCCTCCGGCCAGTGCGGGATCGATTTTCATCTTTTTCAGTATCAGCGGAATTGTCACACCAGCGATGCCTGCGACAGTGA
Organism: Vibrio aerogenes; assembly: GCF_024346755.1. NCBI lineage: Bacteria > Pseudomonadati > Pseudomonadota > Gammaproteobacteria > Vibrionales > Vibrionaceae > Vibrio > Vibrio aerogenes. The sequence goes on from NZ_AP024861.1 coordinate 407,157, forward strand.
GGTTGGTCAGCATTGCAGCAGAAATAATGCCACCCAGCAGCCAGTTGCCTTTCCAGAGCACAACAATACCACCGATCAGTAATGCCCATAAGCAGCCATTCAAAATACCAACTGCCGCTTCTTTTAAAAGCAACTCCCGTTTATTACTGTCCCCGACGTGACCGAGAGCTAATCCCCGGATAACCAGTGCGATAGTCTGATTACCGGCAACCCCTCCCATAGAAGGCACAATGGTCATTAAGACGGCAATTGCAGCCATTTGCTCCAGTGTTGCTTCAAACATATTAGAAACCGAAGCCGCAGCCAGTGCTGCCAGTACGTTTGCACCGAGCCAAATACTTCTCTTACGGGCTGATTTCATGACTGGAGCAAATGTATCTTCTTCATCGTCCATCCCGGCAAGACTCATCATCGAGTGCTCTGCATCTTCCCGGATCACATCAACCACATCATCGATTGTTATCCGGCCAACCAGAAATTGTTCTTCATTAACGACCGGGGCCGAAACCCATTTCCGCCGTTCGAAGAGACTGGCAACATCGGTATCTTTCATATCGACCTGAATCGCTTCATCAGCATCATCCATAATGTCGCAGATACGCACATCAGGTTGTGATGTCAGCAGATGGGTGAGTGACAAGTGGCCGATCAGGCGGCTCTCTTCATCAATCACATACAAAGCATCTGTTGTTTGTGGCAGTTCACCTTTAATTCTTAAATAGCGGAGAACAACATCCACATCAACATCTCCCCGAATGGTGATGAAGTCTGTATTCATCAGTCCGCCAGCGGTATCTTCAGGATAGGAGAGTGCCGTTTCAACCCGCAGCCGGTCAATAGCATCCATCTGCGCCAATACACTTTGCGAGATATCTTCCGGGAGACTACGTAAAACGTAGGCAAGGTCATCGGTGTCCATACCTTCTGTGGCTTCAGCAAGACGCTCGAGTGGCATTTTGGATACCAGTGCATCTTTCACATCTTCACTGAGCTCATCCAGAATGTCGCCATAATCTTCCGGATCGGTCAGTTGCCACAAAACATCACGGCTTTTGCGGGGAGAGGCTTCTAAAAGGTGGGCAATGTCTTCAGGCTCCATGTCCTGAAGTTGTCTGCGTACATGGACAAACCGACCATTTTCTAAGGCTTCTGTCACTTCCTGGAGGGTTTGGTGAGCCTGGTCAAATTCAATATGCTCTGCCATGATTACCTCCTGCTTATCACATTTTATTATTAGACCATAGTAACTTAATTCTAATTCTTATTTAATAAGAAGTTATTTCACCGGACATTATTTTTCCGGAAAAAACTGAGGTTAACACTGAATTGTGTCGTTTCATGTCAATATGGGGTTGAAGCAGGATACGCTTACAGTGATTTATTTCAAGTATAGCGATAATCAGGGCGCTTTTGAGTGCATTGGGTTTTCAGTCGTCTTCTTCGAATTTATCTTCAATCAGGTGGCATACGGCATCAAGGGCATCACCTGACTCTGATCCATCAGCGCAGATAGTGACATATTGTCCCTGAGCGGATTCAAGCATTAATAATCCCATGACACCATCAGCGGTTGCCTCTTTGCCATCCTGATTACGGATTGTCAGGGTTGCATCATAAGATTGTGCCAGCTCGACTAATTTTATCGCAGCCCGGGCATGGAGCCCTAAACGATTTTGGATGAGCACTTTTTTACAAAGTTGTGTCATTTTGCTATTTGATTTCCATTTCTAATGATTTATGACGGATTTGGACCTGATGACCTAACTGAGAGAAATACTCACCAATTTGTTGTGTCAGATAGACAGAACGATGTTTGCCTCCGGTACAACCAATAGAAACGGTGAGATAACTCCGGTTGTTTTTCTCCATTAAAGGAAGCCAGTATTCGACAAACAACTGAAGCTGATGTTTCATTTCCATGACTTCAGGGTGATGCTCCAGAAAAGCTTTAACCGGGGCATCTAAACCAGTCTGAGGCCTGAGTTCGGGTTGCCAGTGTGGATTGGGAAGAAAGCGGACATCAAAAACAAAATCGGTATCTTTTGGCAACCCATATTTAAACCCGAAAGACTGAAAAACCATGACCAGTGATTTCCTTTCCCGTCCTTCGACGCGCATCCGGATTGTTTCGCTTAAGGCATGAATCGATTTATTCGTACTATCGATCGTCAGGTCTGCATGCTCTTTCAGCGGGACCAGAATGTCTTTTTCAAGGTCAATGGCCTGAGCCAGAGTCAGCTGATGCTTTTGCAGTGATAAAGGGTGAATTCTGCGGGTTTCACTATACCTTTTAAGCAGCGTTTCCTGAGTTGCATCCAGAAATAAAATGCTGACATCATCAGCTAAAGAGCTTTTGACTGATTGAATGGTTGTGAGCAGAAGTGTTGGATCCTGAGGCAGATTCCGGATATCGAGGCTGACGGCAATGTTCTGCTTTCCCTGATGAACCGACTGAAGAAAGGCATCCAGCAGATCGACCGGAAGATTATCTACACAATAGTAGCCAAGGTCTTCAAGTACCCGTAAAGCAACACTCTTTCCTGCGCCGGACTGGCCGCTGACAATAATTAAACGCATGCGCTTACTCCGATATCTGTCAGGATTCCCGGACCATTATATCGTAAAGCTCCTGGTTATTTTGTGCTTTACGTAATTGCCTGAGTGTTTGTTTGTCATTTAATCGCTCAGCCATGTTGGCCAGTGTTTTTAAATGTTCTTTGCATTGCTCTTCAGGAACCAATAATGCAAATAAAAGATCAACAGGACGGTTATCTATGGCATCAAAATCAATAGGGTCTTTACACTGAACGAATACAGCGACGGCACTTTCATAGCCGGCCCCCATTCTTGCGTGTGGAATGGCGATTCCATTGCCGATACCGGTGCTTCCCATTTTCTCCCGGCAAAGCATACTTTCAAAAAGTTCAGTTGCGTTTAATCCGGCATGTTCCGCTGCAATTTCACTAATAATTTCCAGCGCACGTTTTTTACTTGAACACTGGACTGCACTTTTCGTGCAGTCCAATGAAAGTACTTCTCGAAGTTGCATGATTAATGACTACTTAATTTTTCTTTGTGTTTGTTTAGCTGTCGAACCAGTTTATCTATCAGGCCGTCGATTGCAGCATACATGTTCTCATTTTCAGATGTTGCATGAATCTCACCCTGGTTGATATGGAGTGTCGCTTCAGCAATCTGTTGTACCTTTTCAACCCGCAAAATAACCTGGACGTTATTGATATGGTCGAAAAATCGCTCGAGTTTATCAAATTTTGAGTGAACGTAGTCTTGCATTGAATCGGTCAGATCAATGTTATGGCCATTAATGTTTATTTGCATAGACTTTCCTTCTCAGTTGGGCCTGATAGTTATAGCAGGCGTTTACGCTGACTTGATGGAGCGATCCCCAAAGATTCACGGTATTTTGCAATGGTGCGTCTGGCTACCTGAATCCCCTGGTCAGCTAAAAGTGCCGCAATTTTGCTATCACTCAGTGGCTTAGATGGATTTTCTGCAGCCACAAGCTTTTTGATAAGCGCTCTGATTGCGGTTGATGAACACTCTCCACCATTATCGGTACTGACGTGACTGGAGAAAAAGTACTTCAGCTCGAAAATACCCCGTGGTGTATGCATATACTTCTGTGTTGTAACCCGTGAAATTGTTGATTCATGCATATCAACAGCAAGTGCAACATCATTAAGTACCATTGGTTTCATCGCTTCTTCCCCGTACTCGAAGAAGTCACGCTGATGCTCAACAATACACTTTGCAACTTTGAGTAATGTTTCATTTCGGCTCTCAAGACTTTTAATGAGCCATTTAGCTTCCTGAAGGTTTGTTCTGATGTAATTGCCATCCGCGCTATTTCCCCGGCCAAGTTCCGCATATTGCTGATTGATCTTGAGCCTTGGAATACTGTCCGGATTGATGGTGACAACCCACTTTCCCCTGTCTTTGTATACCGAAACATCAGGGACAACGTACTCAGCATGCTCTTTGTTAATCTCATTTCCAGGACGCGGAGTGAGTTGCTGAATGAGTTGCAGGACTTCACGAAGCTCGTTTTCTTTAAGCTTAGTCTCTTTCTGGATAAGTTTGTAATCCCGGTTACCTAATTGGTCAATGTGGTCTGTAAGTACTAACTTAGCTTCGGTTAACCATGGCGTATCTTCAGGAAAGGTGGTGAGTTGCAGTAAAAGACAATCTTGTAAATTAAGCGATGCGACACCCAGCGGGTCAAATTGCTGGATACGTTTTCTGACAGCTTCTATTTCATCCAGCTCAACTTCATATTCATCATTTTTAATACTTTCAAGAAGTTCTTCAGGGGATAGCGTCAGATACCCATAGTCATCAATTGCATCAATGATTGCCAGCGCAATTGCATGATCAATATCGCTGAAAGGTGTGAGATCTAATTGCCAAATCAGATAATCCTGCAGCGTTTGGGTTGTTTCTCCCTGATAAACAGGCATATCATCATCGATAGAAATCCCCGTACTGCCAGTATTTGCGCTGTAAATATCATCCCAGGTTGTGTCAATTTCCAGCTCTGAACTGATTTCTGACTTTTCAATCAGTTCGGAGCTATCCTGAACCTGCACCTCTGTTTCAGAGACATCAGCTGTTGCTTCTTTTTCTTCTTTCTTGTTGTCAGTTGATGCATTTTCGTTTGTTGCTGCGTCATCAAACGTTTCTTCTACATCCAGAAGCGGATTTGAATCTAAGGCCTCCTGAATCTCCTGTTGAAGATCCAATGTCGATAGCTGCAACAAACGAATCGCTTGTTGTAGCTGAGGCGTCATTGCTAACTGTTGACCTAACTTGAGTTGTAATGAAGGTTTCATCCGGTATTAATAACCTTATTCTGTTGCCTTATTTATATTTATATCTTTATCTACTAATCATAGACGGAATTGCTCACCGAGATAAACCTGTTTCACCTGAGCATTATTCAGCACCTGCTTGGGGGTACCTTCGGCAATGAGTTTTCCCTGACTAACGATATAGGCTTTTTCACAAACATCCAAGGTTTCTCTGACGTTGTGGTCAGTGATCAATACACCTAATCCACGATCTCTGAGGTGTTCAATGATTTTTTTTATATCAATCACAGAGATAGGATCAACGCCGGCAAAAGGTTCATCCAATAAAATGAACTTCGGATTTGCAGCCAGGGCGCGGGCAATTTCAACCCGCCTTCTTTCCCCGCCGGAAAGAGCCATACCAGCACTGTGGCGGATATGTCCTATATGAAATTCTTCCAGCAAATCTTCCAGTTTGTCCTGACGCTCTTCTCTGGATAACGATTCTCTGGTTTGCAAAACAGCCATAATGTTGTTTTCAACCGAGAGTTTTCTGAAAATGGAGGCCTCTTGTGGAAGATAACCGATCCCCATCCGGGAACGCTGGTGCATCGGGAGAATACTGATATCTTTCCCGTTAATTGTGATTGAACCTTCGTCACGGGCGACTAAGCCAACAATCATATAGAATGAGGTTGTTTTTCCGGCGCCATTGGGACCCAGAAGACCGACAATCTGGCCTGATTCAACCTGCAGACTCACATCCGACACCACTTTCCGTTTTTTGTAGCTCTTGGCTAGGTGTGTTGCTTTTAGTATGGCCATAGTCAATTATTTACTTACAGCTTGTGGTTGGAGAACTGTGGATACCCGGCTGCTGGAGTTTCCGTCAGCAATGAGTTTTTGCGCTGAAATTTTATAGCGGATAGTTGTACTGCGAATCACACTGTCATCTTGCGAAAGCATGGCTTTTTCGGACATGGTCAATTGATCATTTCTCATTTGATAAGTCAGTGTTTTCGCTTCACCATAAAGTGTTTTCCCTTCATCGGTCAGCTGCGAAAATGTTGCCAGATTACCAAAACCCCGAATTTCTTTTATATTGCCATCTTCACGCGTTACAACCAGTTTGTCTGCATGAATACTGATACTGCCTTGTTTCAGTGTCACATTTCCGATGAACGTCACCTGATTATTTTTTAAATCAAGTTGTTGACTGTCTGAGTCAATATAAACTGGTTGCTCTGTATCGTTCGATAGAGCAAAAGCACAGCTTGACGCGAACAGGCATGTGATCAGGCTAAGGTGCGATATTTTCATATTTACCCTGTACATGGTTGTAAAGAAGAGCAGAATGATTGGAAAAGTTCCCTTTCATTGCCTGCCCTGTTATTTCAAACTGATCCCCGTTTAGCCGGACGGGGGTTTCCGTCCAGAAGTCACGATTTCCTAATTGTATACTTAAGCGGGCCGTTGACATTTCATCGAAGCTTGAATCTTCGAGTAAATTTTTAGCCAGCACTCTGTCATAAAGTGTCAGCACTTTATTTTTGGTTAAAATTCCTCTTTGCGCTGTAATTTCCCACTCCAGCTGATCACCGTCTCTGTAGACGCGCAATGTCGGAGATTCAAAAATGGTATTACCGCTTCGGGAGTAATAATCCAGATGGACTGCTGTAATAATATGATTTCTTACCCCTTGCGCATCATATGAGATATTTGAAATCCGGTCACCACTAAACATGGGTAACTCCAGGTTAGGCGTGACCTGGATATCGGCAGCATCGTAGTTATCCAGCAGGTAATATGCAGACCAACATATCACAAAAAATAACAGGATATACATGACACGAGACAAACTCATATACTCAGGCCTTTATGTGTATCCAGCTCTCCGCGAGCTTCTAAGATTAAATCACAAACTTCCCTTACTGCACCATATCCACCATTGATAGTTGTGACATAATTAGCCCGGCGGGCTAATAGCGGATGCCCATCCGCGACACAAACTTTGAGACCGACCTGCTGCATGACCGGCCAGTCAATCAGGTCGTCACCAATATATCCGGTGTGCTGTGGAGACACTTTTAACCGGCGGCAGATATCCTGATAGGCTTTCACCTTGTCATCCTGGCCCTGATAAACCAAAGAGATGCCCAAAGCTTTCATCCGGTTTTCGACTATCTGCGATTGTCTTCCGGTAATAATGGCAATGTGAACGCCCGCGTTCATGAGCGACTTCAGGCCATATCCATCCCGGGTATGGAATGTTTTCAGCTCTTCACCATGATTTCCCATATATATTCGGCCATCAGAGAGAACGCCATCTACATCACAGATCAACAGTTTTATTTCAGAAGCAATGTCCCAAATTTCTGATTGAACAGGGCCATATAACGTCTCAATCATATCGCTCACTACATGACTCCTGCTTTCAAAAGATCATGCATATTGAGGGCTCCGACCAAACGATTATCCTGTACCAGCATCAATCCATTGATTCTTTTTTCCTGCATCAGATTTAATCCTTCGACAGCCAGCATATTGGGTGTTGCCGTGACAGGATGACTTACCATCACGTCCATGATGGTTGCATCATGAATATCAATACGTTTATCCAGAATTCTCCGGAGATCACCATCTGTAAAAATTCCGAGCAATGATTCATTTTGGTCGATAACAGCAGTCATTCCCAAGCCTTTCTGACTGATTTCCAGAAGTGCATCCTTAATTAAAGCATCCGGACCGACTTTTGGCAGTTCATCGCCGGTATGCATAATATCTTCAAGTTTAAGTAATAATTTACGTCCCAGTGCACCGCCCGGGTGCGATAAAGCAAAATCTTCTTTTGTGAATCCCCGGGCCTGAAGCAGCGTGATCGCCAATGCATCACCCATGACCAGTGTTGCCGTGGCACTTGAAGTTGGCGCTAACCCTAACGGACAGGCTTCTTCCGGCACAGACACCCTGAGATGGCAGTCAGATAGTTTGGCCATATTGGACAAAGGGTTTCCGGTACAGGAAATGATTTTAATTGAGCGTCGTTTGAGTACGGGGTAGAGAGAGAGTATTTCTGATGATTCTCCGGAATATGAGATTGCGATAACAGTATCGCCTTCGGATATCATCCCTAAATCACCATGAGCGGCTTCGCCGGGGTGGACGAAAAATGCCGGCGTGCCGGTACTTGCCAGTGTTGCTGCGATTTTCTTACCAATATGTCCTGATTTCCCCATTCCCATCACAATGACTTTGCCTGCTGTATTGTGGAGTACCATTTCACAAGCCTGACAGAAATGATCATCAAAAAAATTCTCAAGTTGTTGCAAACCTTCAATTTCTATTTTCAGTACTTGTTTGGCATAGCTTTTATAATCAAAACACTGTGACATTTTTAACCCCGTTGATCACAATTTTACTTCTAAATTCAGGCGGACATATTCATAAACAGATAAGTTTGATAGGCGACAAAAATCAGGAATAATACCAATCCTTCAATCCGGTTAATGCTTTTGGATTTACCCAGAGACATCACGACTAACAAGAGCGACACAATCAGCATGACCCAAAAATCACGACCCATTGCATGTTCACTCAGGACGGACGGGTTGATAATGCCGGGAATACCCATCACCGCCAGAATATTAAAAACATTTGAGCCAATAATATTTCCGACTGCCATGTCATCTTCACCTTTAAGAACACCCGCCAGTGAAGCAGCCAGTTCAGGTAAGCTGGTTCCGATCGCAATGATTGTCAATCCAATGACCAAATCACTCATCCCAAAATATTTGGCAATATAAACTGCATTTTCAACCAACATGTCTGCCGAGACCGGCAACAGGATCAATCCGATAATCAGCCAGATAACGGCTTTCTTTGTTTCGACCCCTTCCGGTACTTCAGACTCTTGATCTGATATCAGCGCGTCTCCCTTTTTTTTCTCTTTCCTGCTGATATGCAGCATGGTGATAATAAAAAGAAAGAATAAAACGAACAGAATAACCCCTTCACCGAATCCTAAATGTCCATCCCATAAAATCCATCCGGCTACCAGTGTGACTCCAATCATGAGCGGAAGTTCTCTTCTGAGCAAACCGGAACTGATAGAAAGCGGTTTAATCAGGGCAGTTAATCCTAAAATCAGAGCAATATTTGCAATATTTGAACCTAACACATTGCCGACAGCTGTATCCGTTTTATCTGCAATAGCCGCAGTTGCAGATACCATCATTTCTGGTGCAGAAGACCCCATTGCCAGGATAGTCATTCCGATAACCAGCGGAGAGATGCCAATATTCCGGGCCAGCGCAGCAGCACCAAAAACAAGCCTGTCAGCACTCCAGACTAATAAAATAAGCCCGACAATTAATAAACCAACGGCGGTAAGCATGAAGTTCCTCGTGCAGATTCATAAAATATTTAACCGCTTATTGTGACCTCTTGATGGTAAAAAGGAAAGTGTATTCTGAAGCGCAGTGTTGTTTTATTTATCAGTTTTTTATCTGATTCATTCAATACAGATGTATAGTATGATGACACGGGGATTCTGAATTCAAGGTTGATGCAAGATATGCTTTCTGTATCATTCGTGTGAAGATGTTTACGGGGAGCTCGCGATATCAGATATTTGTAAAGAAAAGTAACCTAATTGAACGTCGCTTTTAATTTTCTGATATTCTGCTTATGATTGCTTCCTTTTTTATTATTCAACAATATAGCAAGAGCTATGACGCCTATGTCTGAATCAGATTTAGTAACGATTAACCACCTGACCTTTTCCCGCAACGGCAGAAAAATTTTTGATGATGTGTCTTTGCGGGTTCCGAAAGGAAAGGTGACGGCAATTATGGGGCCTTCCGGTATCGGGAAAACCACATTGCTCCGGTTGATTGGCGGTCAGTTACAACCTGAATCCGGAGAAATCTGGTTTGATGGTGTGAATATTCCGGCTTTGAATCGCAAAAGCCTCTATCAGGCCAGAAAACGGATGAGTATGTTATTTCAGTCCGGCGCTTTGTTCACAGATTTAAATGTTTTTGACAATGTCGCTTTTCCTTTGAGAGAGCATACGCAGTTGAATGAAACGTTTATCCGTTCTCTGGTGCTGCTGAAACTGGAAGCAGTCGGCTTGAGAGGTGCAGCCGAACTGATGCCCAGTGAGTTATCCGGCGGAATGGCCCGGCGGGCTGCACTGGCCAGATCCATTGCGCTGGATCCTGAACTGATTATGTATGATGAGCCGTTTGTGGGTCAGGATCCGATGACGATGGGTGTGTTGGTGGAATTGATTAGCCGCCTGAATCAGGCGCTGGGATTAACATCGGTGGTTGTATCGCATGATGTACCTGAAGTGATGAGTATTGCTGACTGGGTTTACCTTTTGGCTGATGGCAAAGTGATTGCTGAAGGAACCACTGAAGCGCTGAGACAGAATTCAGATCCGAGAGTACAACAATTTTTGCAGGGAAATGCAGATGGGCCTGTGCCTTTCCGTTATCCGGCTCTGTCTCTTGAAGAGGATTTATTTCATGCTGGCTAATTTTTTTCAATATATTTCCCGGATTGGTCAGCGGACTTTAAATTCATGCGAAGTCTTTGGCCGGGCTTCTCTGGTTCTCGTCGGTGCTTTAGTCAGCCGTCCTCAGCCGTTAAAAAACTTTCCGCTTCTGATTAAGCAGTTACACAGTATTGGTGTACTGTCTATGGCTATTATTATCGTATCCGGCTTGTTTATTGGCATGGTATTGAGTTTACAGGGATATGTTATCTTAGTTGGCTATGGTGCTGAAGGGAGTCTGGGGCAGTTAGTTGCACTTTCCTTATTAAGGGAATTAGGTCCGGTTGTCACTGCATTATTATTTGCGGGCCGCGCCGGTTCTGCTTTGACAGCTGAAATCGGTCTGATGAAGGCAACGGAGCAACTCTCCAGTTTAGAGATGATGGCTGTAGACCCGTTGAAGCGGGTCATTGCTCCCCGGTTTTGGGCGGGTGTCATTTCAATGCCGTTGTTGGCAATGATTTTTATGGCTGTCGGTATCTGGGGCGGGCAGCTTGTTGGTGTTGACTGGAAAGGTATCGATTACGGTAGTTTCTGGTCAGCAATGCAATCGTCTGTAGAACTGGGGAAGGATATTGGTAACAGCGCGATTAAGTGTATTATCTTTGCCTTTACAGTCATGTGGATTGCTTTATTTAATGGTTATGATGCTGTTCCAACGTCAGAAGGAATCAGCCGGGCGACAACGAAAACAGTTGTTAACTCGTCGCTGGCTGTACTGGGACTTGATTTCGTTTTAACTGCATTGATGTTCGGGAATTAAACATGCAACAAACACGTAAAATAGAATTTTGGGTTGGTAGTTTTGTTTTAGCCGGAATTTGCGCAATTTTGGTGATGATTTTTCAGGTTGCTGATGTAAAAGGTTTCGGCACCCAGGATACTTACCAGCTCACGGCTGAATTTGACAATGTGGGTAATTTAAAAGTGCGCTCTCCGGTGAAAGTCGGTGGTGTCGTTGTCGGGCATGTGACTCAGATTAGTCTGGATAAAGAGACACTCAGACCGTTAGTTACTTTAGCGATCGAGACACAGTATGACCAGTTTCCTGATAACTCGAGTGTCCAGATCTTAACTGCCGGATTGATTGGGGAGCAATATATCGGTTTGGTACCCGGTTTTATCTGGGGAGATGAGACAGATATGCTATCCAATGGAGACAAAATCGAAGATACAAAATCAGCATTAGTACTTGAGAATCTGATTGGTCAGTTTCTTTACCGCGTGGGTGGTAAAGGCGATGAGAAAGATACATCTGGTGAGACAGAGAAGGAGTAAGCCATATGTGGAAACGATATATTTTACCGTTGGTGATATTGTTTATTTCATCAGCAACTTTTGCCCAGAATCAAACTGCATTTGATATGACACATCCTTATCAGATGATTAAAGAGGTTTCCGGGCAAACATTTGCGCGTTTAAAAGCAGAACAAAAGCAAATTCATCAGGATCCAAATCATTTGAAAGTGATTGTTGAAAATGAGCTGATGCCTTATGTCAATACAAAATATGCGGCGCTGAAGCTTTTGGGTTCTAATCTGAAAGGGGCCAAAAAAAGTGATGTCATGACATTTATTGATGCATTCCATGGCTATTTGGTGACCAGTTATGCACAGGTTTTAACTCAGTACCGTGATCAGAAAATTCAGTTTGGCCCTGAACCTCAAATTGGAGCGAAAGATAAGATTGCCCGTGTTTATCTGGATATTGTTGATTCGCCAAACCCAAATATCAAACTAGAATTTAAACTAAGAAAATTCAAATCCGGAGACTGGCAGGCTTACGATCTAATTGCGGAAGGTATCAGTTTATTATCCAGTAAACGCTCAGAGTGGAGCGGTAAAATCCGAAGTGAAGGGATTCTGTCGGTAGCAAACGAATTGAAAGAGCTTTCCAGCCAGCCAATCAAGTTTGAGAACAAGTCATGATGGTTCATTCTCAGTGGCATCAGAAAGATTCAGCGCATATTGGTCTTCAGGGAACACTGGACCGGGATCAGGTCCCTGAACTCTGGTCATTTGCTGAAACCTGGGTGCCGGAAGAAAGTCAGATAGAGCTTTCGCTGAAAGAGGTTGGTCGTGTTGATTCTGCCGGCATGGTTTTCCTCATCCATTTAATAGAGCATGCAAAAAAACAAAACTGTCATATAATGCTACGCTTTGTACCTGAGCAACTCGTCACTTTATTTCAGCTAAGTCGGGTTGATTCGCTTTTAATAAACCATATAAAAAATTAATCAGGGGTAGATAGTGGATAGTGCAGCAATAGAACAGATATTATCTGAAGCACTCCATCTTCATGAAATTCATGTGAAGGGTGAAGGGAGTCAGTTTGAGGTCATTGCAATTGATGAGTGCTTTGAAAACATGAGCCGGGTAAAAAAACAGCAGTTCATTTATGCACCGTTAATGTCTTATATCCAAAATAACGATATTCATGCGATCTCAATTAAAGCTTATACCCCGGCTGAATGGGAGCGTGACAGAAAACTCATGTCTCTTTAAGGTTATATAGTGTGATGGATAAATTTCGAGTCACCGGATCCGATGCTCCCCTTCAGGGAGAAGTTTTGATTTCTGGTGCTAAAAATGCAGCTTTACCGATATTATTTGCTTCAATTCTGGCAGAAGAACCGATTGAAGTTGCCAACGTGCCTCACCTGCGTGATATTGATACGACGATGTCGTTATTAGAGTGTCTGGGTGCGAAAGTCGAGCGAAACGGCTCAGTGCATGTTGATCCCGGCCAGATCAATCAGTATTGCGCCCCTTATGAGCTGGTTAAAACGATGCGGGCTTCTATCTGGGCGTTGGGGCCGCTTGTTGCCCGTTTTGGTCATGGCCAGGTTTCTCTTCCTGGTGGGTGTGCGATTGGTGCCCGCCCGGTCGACTTGCATATTCATGGCCTGGAGCAATTGGGAGCTCAGATCAAGCTTGAAGACGGTTATGTGAAAGCCTCTGTTGACGGGCGTTTAAAAGGCGCACATATTGTGATGGGCAAAGTCAGTGTGGGTGCCACGATCACGGTGATGTGTGCTGCGACACTTGCCGAGGGAACGACAGTTCTTGATAATGCAGCCCGCGAGCCAGAGATCATTGATACCGCCATGTTCCTTAATACACTAGGCGCTAAAATTTCCGGTGCCGGCACAGATACAATTACGATTGAAGGTGTGAAACGTTTAGGTGGCGGATGTCATCGGGTTGTCTCAGATCGGATTGAAACCGGCACTTTTCTGGTTGCAGCTGCAGTTTCAGGCGGGAAAATAGTCTGTCGTCATACCAGCGCTCATTTGCTTGAATCAGTTTTGGCTAAACTTGAAGAAGCCGGTGCTGCTATAGAGACCGGTGATGACTGGATTTCGCTTGATATGACTGGTCGCTCCTTAAAAGGTGTTTCGGTCAGAACTGCGCCTTATCCCGGTTTTCCGACCGATATGCAGGCTCAGTTTACGTTGTTGAATATGATTGCGAAAGGAAGTGGCGTCATCACGGAAACTATTTTTGAAAACCGGTTTATGCATGTGCCTGAGCTCATGCGTATGGGCGCAAAAGCTGAGATTGAAGGAAACACAGTCATCTGTGGTGATGTTGACTCTCTGAGTGGCGCTCAGGTAATGGCCACAGATCTGAGAGCTTCGGCCAGTCTGGTCATTGCCGGTTGTATTGCCAAAGGTGAAACGATTGTTGATCGTATTTATCATATTGACCGGGGCTATGAGCGTATAGAAGATAAGTTATCAGCGCTTGGTGCGAAGATTGAACGTGTCGCCGGGTAATTGTTGATACTGAACTAATGACAGTATATCTTGAGAGCCGAAACAGAGGTTTCGGCTTTTTTTATTGTATTGAGTTTATCGGAAACAGATTCGGATAAACTTTATGGGGGAAATAATGATTGCACTGGTGCGTGTTGTTGTTGTCGCAATTCTGGCGACTTTGATGTTTGTTTTGGGGTGCGGTTATTGTTTGCTGTTCAGCCCCCGGAACCCGAAGCATGTGTATACTTTTGGGCGTCTTTTTGCCCGTATGTCCAGAATTTTTGGTATCCGGCTTGAACTCCGGGTTTCGGAAGATTTTCTGAAAAATCCTGGCCAGAATATTTATATTGCCAATCATCAAAGTAACTGGGATATGTTTACCGTGTCATCTGCAGTCACGCCAAAGGTTGTTACTGTCGGTAAAAAGAGTCTGGCATGGTTGCCTTTATTCGGACAGCTCTATTGGCTCACGGGCAATATATTGATTGATCGTGCAAACCGGACAAAAGCGAAGGGAACGATTGATCAGGTGATTGACTCACTGAAAAAAACGGATGTGTCAATCTGGATGTTTCCTGAGGGGACACGTTCCAGAGGGCGGGGAATGTTACCCTTTAAAACAGGCGCTTTCCATGCAGCAATTGGGGCTGGTGTGCCCATCGTTCCGATTGTATGTAGTTCAACTGATCATTTAGAACTGAATCGCTGGAATAACGGGCATATCATTGTAGAAATCATGGCGCCGGTCTCAACTGAGTCATACAGCAGAGAAAATGTCCGTCAATTAGCTCAACATTGCCAGAAAGTGATGAAAGATAAACTGGAATCGCTGGATTCAGAAGTGGAAAAGTTGAACCGTGGGCAAGTCAAAGGTACGACTGAATAATTGAATTGAATTGAATAAATACGGCGGATGATGAGAATCACCCGCCGTGTCATTTATATCGGGTATATCAGGATAAATTCCGGATTACTGCCGAACAGCAATCGCTTCAATTTCAATACCGACATCTTTGGGAAGTCTTGCTACTTCAACACAAGAACGTGCCGGGTAGTGAGAAACACCGTGCTCGTCGAAGAATTTTCCGTAGACTTCATTCACTGTACCAAAATCATTCAGATCTTTTACAAAGACCGTCATCTTGATGATATCTGAGACCGTTAAGCCGGATGATTCAATAATTGCTTTGACATTTTCTAATGACTGGCGAGCCTGAGCTGTAATTTCTGAAGGGATTTCACCGGTCACCGGATTAACAGGGATCTGTCCTGAAGTCATTACCATGTTGCCTAAGTCTACGCCCTGAACATAAGGACCGATTGCCGCAGGGGCTGATTCAGTATGAAGAACTTTTGTCATTTTTATCTATCCATCTTTCATTTTTACATCAAATATAACCAAACGACCTGAAGATGCATGATTCAGCATCAGCCGAAAAGTACCGTTCAAGGAAGGTCAATGCAGGCATGTGTCAACACCGGACGAATCTCACTGAACACCGCATCTTCAGGGTTTCTGGGTCTATCAGTTTGCCCTGAATGCCCGGTAAGGTAAAGGACAATCCTTGCTTTGGATGGGATTGTCCCTGATTCGGTGCGGTTTATACTCTTTCTGTCAGGATCTCTCTTGAGAAGACTTTCTCACAGTATTTGCATTTGAGTCTGACTTCACCATTTTTATTGGTGATATTGAAGCTGCTTTCAACAGGTTCATCGTGTGAAATGCAGTTCGAGTTAGGGCAACTGAAGACATTATTCACTTTTTCCGGGAGTTCCAGTGCCAGTTTTTTCACGACTTCATAATCTTCAATGCGGTTGACTGTGGCATGAGGGGCATAAAGTGAAAGTTTTCTTGCCTGAGCTTCAGTAATAAATGTGTTTTCGATTTTGAGCAGATCTTTTGCGCCAAGCGCAGAGGAAGGAAGATTCAGCCCAATGGTCACTTTTTGCTCTGAGTGATGCATTTCAAATAACTTCAGTACCTTGATACCCATCTGTGCCGGAATATGGTCAATCACCGTACCGTTTTTAATCGCTTCTACCTGCAATTGTGTCTCTTTTACCATGATTTATCCTCCTCAGTTACAGACTGTCATTCAGTACTAATGAAAGTAAAGCTTCTCTTGCATACACACCATTTTCGGCCTGTTGAAAGAAATAAGCATGAGGTGTTTTGTCGACATCTGTCGTGATTTCATCAACCCTTGGCAGGGGATGCAATATCTTCATGTTAGCCCGGGCGTGAGTCAGGTGTGTCGCAGTTAAGATGAACGCAGAACGGATATGTGCATACTCAGATTCATCAAAACGTTCTTTTTGCACCCGGGTCATATACAAAATATCAACCTGAGGAATGATTTCTTCCATATCGGTATGCAGACTATATGGAATACCGGCATCGTCGAGTTCTTCCAATATATATTCAGGCATAGCCAGTGCGTCAGGTGCGATAAAGAAGAACCGATTATTTTTGAATTTAGCCAGTGCCTGAGTCAGAGAATGGACCGTTCGTCCGTATTTGAGATCGCCAACGAAGGCAATATTCAGGTTATCCAGTTGATTTTGTGTTTCTGAAATGGTGAATAAATCAAGCAGTGTCTGAGTGGGATGCTGATTCGCACCATCGCCGGCATTAATGACCGGCACGCCATTAGAGAATTCTGAAGCCAGACGGGCTGCGCCTTCCTGAGGGTGACGCATAACAAACGCATCAACATAGGATGAAATGACCTGCACAGAATCTGACAATGTTTCTCCTTTCTTCGCCAGCGAGGTGTTTCCACCGTTATCAAAGCCGATGACACTGCCACCGACTCTCTGGATTGCGGTTTCAAAAGAAAGCCGGGTACGGGTTGATGGCTCAAAAAAACAGCTGGCAACAACTTTGCCTTTCAGCAGATCAGGGGCTGGTTCTGCTTTCAGGCGAGCTGCTTGTTGAACAATTAATTCCAGCTCTTCCCGGGATAGTTCCGGAATTGAGATGATATGCTTTTTATAAAGCGTGTTGGTCATGATCATCCTCCCAGTGACCTTACATAGACGAGGCGCCAATATCACGGATATTGGCGCTGACTATTCGGGCGACACACATTCTGACAGATAAAAAAAGCCCCCCATATCGGGAGGCCCTGAATTCTTGATGAAAAAGAAAAAGTCATGCCTGGTAAGCAAAAAGGCTTACCCTGAGTACATTGAAAAGCAGCGACAATGTGGTCAGACATAACGATCTCCCAGACAAATTGCACGGGATTATACGCTTTAGTTTTTGAAGTGCAAGCGATTACATCATACTTTTTCCCGGGGATATTTCAGGAGATAACGAACGTTCAGGATAATTATTCAGACATTGGGGATGATTATGGCACATTGAGGGCTGTGCCATAATGAGCAGTCAGGTAGATAACTCGCTTATCTCATCAAATTGCAGTGGATAAGTGCAGTGAATGTGATGATCACTCAGGATCCGAGCGTTGCTACCATGACAGCTTTAATTGTGTGCATCCGGTTTTCAGCCTCATCAAATACAACAGAGTGCTCGGATTCAAAGACTTCCTCTGTGACTTCCAGGCCATTCATGCCATATTTTTCTGCAACATCTTTACCCACGGTCGTTTCATCATTATGAAACGCTGGCAGGCAGTGCATAAATTTCACATGAGGATTGCCGGTTTTTTTCAGCATATCCATTGTGACCTGATAAGGTTTCATGACTGCAACCCGTTCATCCCATGCTTCTGCAGATTCCCCCATAGAAACCCAGACATCGGTGTACAAAAAGTCACATCCTTTCACTCCGGTATCGACATCTTCAGTCAGTGTGATGCTTCCCCCGGTTGATTTTGTGATGGCGAGGCACTGCTGAACCAGTTCATCTTCAGGCCAGAAAGCCTTAGGCGCAACAAGCCGGATATCCATCCCCATTTTCGCAGCCCCGACCATCAGGGAATTACCCATATTGTTGCGGGCATCACCCAGATAGGCGAAAGAAATGTCATTCAGTTTTTTACCCTGACCATGTTCCTGCATGGTTAAAAAATCAGCCAGAATCTGAGTTGGATGAAACTCATCCGTTAGCCCATTCCAGACCGGAACGCCGGCATAAGCTCCCAGCTCTTCAACAATACTTTGCCCGTAACCGCGATACTGGATACCATCGTACATACGTCCCAGTACTCTGGCTGTATCTTTCATTGACTCTTTATGGCCGATTTGTGAACCGGATGGGCCGATATAAGATACCTGAGCCCCCTGATCGAATGCAGCGACTTCAAAAGCACAACGTGTCCGGGTCGACGATTTTTCAAAAATCAGTGCAATGTTTTTACCTGAGAGGTTTTTTTGTTCTGTTCCCGTGTATTTCGCATTTTTCAATCCGGCAGCCAGATCAATTAAAAACTGGATCTCAACAGGAGTGAAATCCAGTAATTTAAGAAAGTTACGATTACGTAAATTAAACGCCATATCATGGTCCTGGTTTATGATCATATCGATAAGGGCTAGTAAAACATAAAAAAGCGCCCTTTGTGAATAATTATTTCATCATCGGGCGCTTTTCTACATATTTTCTCTTTATTTGTGACTATAAATTCTCTTCTGCAAATTTGGCCAGACGGCTTCTTACCACACCATTGAGGTGAATATTTGCGCTGGCAGAGAAATTTTTAAATTGCTCTACCATATAAGTCAGCCCGGAAGTTACCGGGGTCAGGTAGTGTGAATCAATCTGAGCCAGATTACCTGAACAAACGATTTTAGTGCCTTCTCCACAGCGGGTAATAATGGTTTTGATTTGTGATGCGGTTAAATTCTGGCATTCATCCAGCAGAACAAATGCATTTTGAATCGAACGTCCCCGCATGAAATTAATCGATTTAAACTGAATATTCGCTTTATCACAGATGTACTTGAGTGAGCCCTCTGTACAGTGATCATGCTTGTGCAGCGCTTCCAGCGTATCTGTCACAGCGGCAAGCCAGGGCATCATTTTTTCCTCTTCGGTTCCGGGCAGATAACCGATCGATTCACCGATATCCGGCGTATTACGGGTGACAATGATTTTATCAAACATTCCTTTTTCTATTGTCTGCTCCAGTGCCGCAGCCAGCGTCAGCAACGTTTTACCGCTTCCGGCTGCACCGGTCAGAATCACCAGATCAATTTCCGGATCGAGCAGGGCGTCCATCGCCATGGCCTGATAGATATTTTTAGGCATGATATCCCATGCTTTCCGGTGCATCATCCGCTCTCTGCTCATATCTTTCAGGGTCAGCTTTTCACCTTCAAGCTGATGAACCTGCGCAGCAAAATCACTCTCTTCATCAATGATATATTGATTAATGAAAGTGGGTTCCAGCGGCGTTTTATCGAGCGAGTGATAGGTGATACCATTCAGATTATAGCTTTCAACTTCAGAGACAGAGTCCCAGAATTTACCTGTGCATTTCTGAAAACCTTTTGTCAGATACTGAATATCATCAATGAGCTGGTCAGTCCGGTAATCTTCAACGTGCAATACACCGGCACCTTTGGCCCGCAGCCGCATATTTATATCTTTGGTGACCAGCACCACAGACCGGGGCGCCCGTTTATTTTGTATATAAAGGACCGCATTCAAAATCCGGTTATCACCGGCTTTGTCGGCAAAGGCTTTGACGGTTTCCTGAAGCTCGAAATCAGCCAGAATAGAAATGGTTCCTGAGTGACTTCCGGCGCCTGAAACAGGAATACCTTCGGAAATTTCATCAGGGGTTGCATCGTGGAAGATGCTTTCAAGTGCACGGATCGCTACCCGAGCATCTCTGGCAACATCGCGTTTACTGTCTTTGATTCGGTCGAGTTCTTCGAGGACGGTCATCGGGATGACCACATCATGTTCTTGGAAGGAATAAATAGCCAGGGGCTCGTGAAGCAGGATATTGGTATCAAGGACAAACAGTTTCCGTTCGGTATCGCCCATAAGCGTCTCCTTGCCGTTTTACGGCATGATAAGAAGAGGAAGCTTGTTTACAGTGTCATCAGGTCATGATGAACAATCGGTTTGACCCATAGCCTGTATGACATACTGCAAACCCATTTTGTTACTTAATCAATACTCAATTAATACTTAATCAGTGCTTAATCAGTAAAAAAAGCTAAGCATGATTTATGCCGGTTAAAACGCTCCTTGTATTTCTCACCAACGTTGTCTGGTCGATAAAATAAGTATAAGCGCAAGCTCGTATTCTGTTCAAATACCGTTACCGTTTATTACAAATGCCATTCTTTTTTTACACTTTTGTGTCTTTTTAAATTATTCACTTCCTTTCAGCAGATTCGCGTGACCTGTCTCACGCCATCAAGTAAGATGAGCGCCATTTTTCTGCATCCGGCAGAAATAACAATCATAATGAAGTGACTTGCAGGACGGTCTGCTGAGTTCACCGGCAAATGGGTATAAGTGAGGTGTTCAATTCATGACTTTTGCGTTAGGGCAGCGTTGGATTAGTGATACAGAAAGCGACTTAGGATTAGGGACGGTTGTTGGATTAGAAGAACGAACCGTGACGCTGATGTTTGCCGCATCAGAAGAAAACCGGGTTTATGCACGTCATGATGCGCCAGTGACCCGGGTGATATTTCATCCGGGAGATATCGTTGATAGTCAGGAAGGTTGGTCACTGCTGATCGGACAAGTGGATGAGAACGACGGCATTTTGACTTACACCGGTGTCCGGCAGGATACAGAGGAACAAGCCGAGCTGCGCGAAGTTTTCCTCAGCCACCAGATTCGTTTTAATAAACCACAAGATAAGCTGTTTGCCGGCCAGGTTGACCGGATGGATAATTTTGTTCTGCGTTACCATGCGCTGCAAAATCAGCACCAGCAAAGTAAAAGCCCGATGCGTGGTTTGTGTGGCGGACGTGTGGGTTTGATTCCTCATCAGCTTTATATCGCCCAGGAAGTTGGCCGGCGTCATGCGCCCCGTGTATTGTTAGCCGACGAAGTGGGTTTAGGTAAAACAATTGAAGCTGGAATGATCATTCATCAGCAGGTTTTATTAGGTCGTGCTGAAAGAGTATTGATCGTGGTGCCGGAAACACTTCAGTACCAGTGGCTGGTTGAAATGATGCGTCGTTTTAATCTTCATTTCTCAATTTTTGATGAAGAGCGGTGTGTCGAATCTCAACTGGATAGCCCGAATCCTTTCGACTCTCAACAATTTATTCTCTGTTCTCTTGATTTCTTCCGGCGTTATGAAAAACGTCATCAGCAGGCTTTGGCGGTTCACTGGGATCTGCTGGTGGTGGATGAAGCGCATCACCTTGAATGGCAGGTTGATCATCCAAGCCCTGAATATGTAATGATTGAGTCGCTGGCAAAACAGATTTCTGGTGTTTTATTGCTGACAGCGACACCGGAGCAGTTAGGCCGGGAAAGTCATTTTGCCCGGTTACGATTATTAGATCCGGATCGTTTTTATGATTTTGAGGCCTTTATCCGGGAAGAAGAACAGTATATTCCGGTAGCAGAAGCCGTATCTGCGTTATCTGAAGCCAAACCATTATCAGATGAAGCGAAAAATCATATTGTCGAACTACTTTCTGAGCAGGATGTTGAGCCATTGTTCCGGATCATCGACAGCAATGCTGCGGAAGATGAAAAAGAAAACGCCAGAAGCGAGTTGATGAATAACCTGATGGATCGGCATGGAACCGGACGGGTTCTGTTCCGTAATACCAGAGCATCAATTCAGGGCTTCCCGCAACGGCGGGTGCACCTGCAGCCTCAGCCATTGCCTGATGCCTATCAGAAAATTAAATACCCGGACCCTGACGCGGAGTCAGAAGCGCGTGTGCTTACGACACGGCTGTATCCTGAAAGTATTTTTCAGGGCATTTTGCAAATGTGGTGGGAGCTTGATCCAAGGGTAGACTGGCTGATAGAAAAAGCGAAAAGTAAACGCTCCGAAAAAATACTGGTGATTGCTTCCAGAGCGGCAACAGCTCTGGATCTGGAGCAGGCACTCCGTGAACGGGAAGGGATTCGTGCCACTGTATTCCATGAAGGAATGTCGATTCTTGAACGGGATAAAGCATCTGCTTATTTCGCGCAGGAAGAAGGTGGTGCTCAGGTTCTGATTTGTAGTGAGATTGGTTCCGAAGGAAGGAATTTCCAGTTTGCCAGTCAGCTGGTCATGTTTGATCTGCCGATGAATCCGGACTTACTGGAACAACGGATTGGTCGTCTGGACCGGATTGGTCAGAAAAATGATATTGATATTCACGTCCCCTACCTTGAAGGGACGGCACAGGAAACTCTGGCGCAATGGTTCCATGAAGGGTTGAATGCGTTTGTTGAAACCTGTCCGACTGGTACGGCTGTGTTTGAGCGTTTTGCTGAGACGTTGAAGGCTCAGCTGGTTTCCGGGAATACCGCAGTATCTGAAGAACTGATTACTGAGACCCGGCATTTCAATCAGGAACTGAAGACGGCACTTGAACATGGACGGGACCGGCTTTTGGAAATGCATTCTCATGGTGGTGAAAAAGCAGACAAAATTGTGGACAGTATTTCCGGCAAAGATGGCGACAGTGAATTAATCACATTCTCCTTTGGTTTGTTTGATACCATCGGTCTGAATCAGGATGATTGTGGAGAAAATTCGCTGGTGATTACACCTTCTGAGCATATGTTAGTGCCAAGTTATCCCGGTTTGCCCGGTGATGGTGCGACGGTCACATTTGATCGTGAAACTGCTTTATCCCGTGAAGATATTCATTTTATCACCTGGGAACACCCGATGATTCAGGGCGGGATTGACCTGATCTTCAGTGAAGGCGTGGGCACATCTGCCGTCTCATTACTGAAAAACAAAGCATTGCCGGTTGGTACTGTATTACTTGAACTGATTTATGTGGTTGACGCTCAGGCACCGAAGAAAAGCGGAATCAGCCGTTTCTTACCGAGAACGCCGATCCGTTTGATGTTGGATGCCCGGGGCAATGATCTATCGGCACAGGTTGAGTTTGAAGGCTTCAATCGTCAGCTTAGCCCGGTGAATCGTCATATCGCGAATAAACTGGTGACTTCGGTACAAAACGAGGTTCATCAGTTAATCGAAGCCAGTGAAACCCTGATTGAACCGCGGGTTGATATGGTTCGTCAGGAAGCACAGAAAGAAATGGAGACGGTGCTGAATGCAGAGCTGGAAAGATTGCTGGCACTGAAAGCCGTCAATCCCAATATCCGGGATGATGAAGTAACCCTGCTGGAAAATCAGATTAAAGAACTGACGGCTTATATCGGGCAGGCACAGTATCAGCTGGACTCGTTACGCTTGATCATGGTGTCGCATAATGGTTGATTGAATTGCGTGCTGAAAGATAAAAAGGGGTGACGAATGTCACCCTTTTTCTTATCACACAAAACCTGCACATAAAAATCAGAAATTTCCGTCAATATCTGTAACTGCTACCAGCTTATGATTCACAAACTCTTTCAGGCCCAGATCTAATAATTCACGACCATAGCCGGAATGCTTAATGCCACCGAAGGGTAAATCTGCTTTCACAGCGGTTGGATGATTGACATATACCATCCCGGTTGAAATGCGATGTGCGACTTTTTCTGCATGTGCTTCATCTTTTCCGAATACTGAACCGCCCAGTCCGAATGGGGAATCGTTGGCAATGTGAATCGCATCATCTTCGTCTTTTGCACGGAAAATCATGGAAACCGGACCAAAAAACTCCCAGTAATAAGCTGGATTGTCAGGTGTAATATCAGTCAGAATTGTGGGCTGAACAAAAGCACCTTGTTCGGGCACTTTCGGACCAACCTGAAGAGCAGTAGCACCGTAAGCGACAGCCTGCGCAATTTTCTCTTTCACTTCATCGGCTGCCCCCTGAGATGACAATGGTGCAAGTGTTGTGTCTGGCGACATTGGATCGCCGGTTCTCAGTTCTGCAACGCCTTTTGTATACAACTTCAGAAATTCATCGTAGATTTCATCAGCGATAATCATACGTTTGGAAGAGACACACACCTGACCGGCATTCCAGTGACGGCCAAAAACGGCCCATTTGGCAGTCTTTTCCAGCTCTGCATCTTTCAGGACCACAAATGCATCGGCGCCACCCAGTTCCAGCGTTGATTTCTTCATAGCCCGGCCAGCCTGAGAAGCAACGATAGCTCCGGCACCTTCGGAGCCAGTTAAAGCGACACCGTGTACCCGGCGATCATTGATAATCATTTCAACCTGATCACGGGTAGCGTAGAGGTTCTGGAATGCGCCCTGAGGCAGACCGGCTTCCTGCATCAATGCTTCAAACGTTGCTGCACACTGCGGTACGTTCGATGCGTGTTTCAGCAGCAGAGTATTTCCGGCAGAAAGCTGTGGTGCCAGAATCCGGGCAATTTGGTAGTAAGGGAAATTCCATGGTTCAATCGCCAGCAATACGCCAAGTGGTTCGTTGACGATGGAGGCTGATTTGACTGCCGGGTCTTCAGATTCAATGATTCTGGGAGCCAGTAATGCTTCTGCATGTTTGACATAATATTCCATGATCTGCGCTGAAATTTCGACTTCTGCTTCCGCTTCGGCGATCAGTTTTCCCATCTCCAGCGTAAGAACTTCCGCATATTTTCTTTTATTCTGTCTCAGTAAATCAGCTGCTTTTTGCAGAATGGCTGCTCTCTGCTCAAAGCTGGTTTCACGCCAGGCTAAAAACGCATTGTGCGCCTGAGTAATGGCTTGTTCGACTTCTTCATCTGTTGAATTCGGGTAAGATTGAATCAATTCACCGGTATAGGGATTTGTTGTTGTATAGGCCATAGCTAACTCTCTCCTGTTGAATCATTGTGGGTATATTTAACTTATGATGTTTAACTTATTATGACTTTTGAACGACCAGGATGATTATTTATAGTTGGAGTGCCAAATAATTATCTGGATAACCACTTTTCTTATATGGTTAATCTAAATGTTTTACAGAGAAAAATCCACCGCTTATAAATCACATTTACCTATTCCTTTAATTGGTAAAACCAATGGATAGATAAATAAATGACTCTTTATTACTAATATATATATTATTTATTGAATCAGCATAGTTTTGATATATGTGGTTATTTGATTTTTATGATGAGGTTGAAGTTAACTTATTGTTTGTATGGATGAAATAAAAAGGCCAGTATCATCATCTGGCCTGGGGATAATAATATTTTTAATATAATTATTGATTATAAGAATAGTTTCCACCAAATAAATATACCTAAAAAACCGAATAAATAGATGAGTCCGGTAATTGATAAATATTTTAATTTCGGGCCTACAGCCAGCGGTTCCGGTAATGGTGTTTTTGTGACAAGAATATAATTTAATAATGCAAAAAATGGCGTTGTTATAAATGCCATGATCATTGCAAAGTTCAGCATTGGGATTAATGCTGATTTAGCAAAGAATAAAATACTCAAGGCACAGACAGAAACACACAACATCCAGAAAACGAGATTACTTTTCTCATCTGGTTGCTGCTGGTTTTGCTGCCTGAGTAACTGGTAAGATTCATCAATCACCCGCGAATAACCATCGATCACTGTAATCGTACTACCGAAAATGCAGAAAAATGCGACAACAGCAATCAGATAGCGGGACCATTCACCAATAGTGGATGCATACATGCCTACCAACTGATGTGTGAATCCAATCCCTGATTTTGAAAGCTCAGTTCCTGTACCGTGCAGTAATAATGCACCTAAAGCCAGAAAGATAATTGCCAGAATAGCGGTGCCAATATATCCAACATTAAAATCAAACAGTGCAGATTTGGCAGAGACTTCTTGCTGCTGGCACTGCTTTTTCAGCCAGACCGAAGTGATAGTGGAAATTTCTATGGGTGCTGGCATCCAGCCCATGGTCACGACAAGGAATCCGATCGCGGCCAGTGTCCACGGTGAGGGTGAGGGAGCATCAGGCAGCGTTTCAGCCGGGTGCCCAAAGGCAATAATCACAGCCAGCAGCGTGGTGATGGTCAGTACCGTCATGATGATCTTTGACATGCTGTCGAGTGCTTTATAATGACCGGCTAACAGAATCATCAGGCAGGTAGCGACGACCACAGCAGACAGGATTGTCCCTGATAATTCGAAGGGGACAAAATAGCCCAGCAGGCTGGCGCTGAACAGAGTCAGCGCCGCAGTATTAATGACGCTGGAAATCGCAGTGAGAATCATAAAGATCCAAAGATAAAAGCGGCCCAGACCTGCATACCCCTGAACCAGAGATTTCTGAGTACCCATGGTGTACTGAATCCCTGCTCTGAAAAAAGGATATTTAAACAAATTGACGAGCAGAATCAGCAGCGCAAGTTGCCAGCCATAGATTGCACCGGCTTTGGTGGAGGCTACCAGATGTGATCCACCAACTGCGGCGGCGGCCATCATGATACCTGGCCCGAGCGATTTCATCAGGCGTGAGAGAGGCGTCCCCTGATCTGAGGGATAGGAAGCCGTGTTTTCCATTCTTGTTCCTTATTTATCATGTACACAAACGCCCAAAAGAGCAGTAAACACGCTATTTGGGTTATCTGGTACGTTGTGTTGCAATGTTGTGTGTGCGAGCTTCCCGGTTTATTTATGGTGTCCGGTGCAGATCGTTATGTTTTATATTTTCCTATACTCAGGAATTTTGTTTTGTCAATTTTATCATCAATATCACATTGTCATAAAGTGTCAAATTATATTTACGCAGATTGATGAATATTTGCAGGCAGACCGCAATTCAGCCGGTGATCGATGTGAAAACAGAATGAGGGACTGCTTTGATGTCTGATAGTTTGCTGAATATCTCCGGTAAATCTGAATCATGCATCTTCAGGTCTTTTAGGTATATAATGCGGCGGTTTTGTTGAGAGAGATCTGCGCATGGCGATGACATCATACTTACCACCGACAACTCCATGGACAGATATCGTGCATGAAGATGACCATATTCTGGCCGTGAATAAACCTTCCGGCTTATTATCTGTACCGGGTAAAGCTCCTGAACATTACGACAGTATGTGGAGCCGTCTGGCAGAAACCTATCCGGATATTCAGGTGGTACACCGGCTGGATATGTCGACTTCAGGTCTGATGCTGTTTGCTAAAAATAAGCGGGTTGAAGGTGCGCTGAAGAAACAGTTCCAGTACCGGCTGACTCATAAAGTGTACTATGCACGGGTCTGGGGCATTGTTGAGACAGATGAAGGTGAAATTGATTTGCCGCTGATTTGTGACTGGCCGAACCGCCCCCGGCAAATAGTCTGCCACCAGACGGGTAAACCATCGAAAACGCTGTATCAGGTGGTCAAACGTGAAGAAAAGACCAGTGTTGTCCGGTTGTTTCCCGTTACCGGGCGATCGCATCAGCTTCGGGTTCATTTACAGGCAATTGGTTACCCGATCGTCGGGGATGAATTTTACGCGGATGAAGCGGCACAGGCTTTTTCTTCCCGGCTGGAATTACATGCGGCTGAGCTGAGTTTTTATCACCCAAGAAATGACTGGCTGAGGCGGATTTTTGTTCCCTGTGATTTTTATCCTGAAGCGGAAGAAACCATCTTTGAATGTTTCGATCCGGAAAGAAAACTCCCGGATTACAAGCAATTACCCCGTCCCTGAAAACAGGACAAATCTCACTCAGCACTATCGTCAGGTTGTTTGGATAGAACAGTAAGGAGAAAGGATTCATGTCTAAGCCTTTGGTTGTTTTTGTTGATCGGGCAACGATTCCGCCACAGATTCATTTGCCGGAACTCACGTTTGATCATCAATGGATGAGTTATGACACGACATCGGCGGATGAACTGTTACCACGTGTTCTGGATGCTGAAATCATTATTACCAATAAAGTCGTGTTTGATGCCACTGTGCTGGCGCAGTTGCCTCAACTGCGTTTACTGGCGGTGGCGGCAACCGGCGTGAATAATGTTGATATTGATTATTGCCGCGCACATGGTATTGCAGTGGCTAATGTTCAGGGATATGCAACACAATCTGTGCCGGAACATGTGGTTGGGATGATGTTTGCTCTTCGGCGCAACCTGATGGCTTATCATCAGGATATTTGCCGGGGTGTCTGGCAACAGGAGAAGCAATTTTGTTTCTTTACGCATCCGATCGGGGATATCGCAGGGAAAACCATGGGAATAATTGGCTCGGGAGCGTTAGGTCAGGCAACTGCAACACTGGCACAGGCGCTGGGGATGCAAGTTATCTTTAGTGAAAGAAAAGGGCGTAATGAATGCCGGGAAGGCTTTGTTCCTTTTGAACAGGCACTTCAGCAGGCAGATGTGCTCACTTTGCATTGCCCTCTGACCGAAGAAACCCGCAATTTAATCAGTTCCGATGAGCTGGAGATGATGAAGCCGGATGCGATTCTGATTAACACGGGGCGCGGCGGACTGGTCGATGAGCAGGCACTGGTTCATGCTTTAAAGCAAGGCGATATCGCGGGCGCTGGTGTAGATGTTTTTACTCAGGAGCCAGCGGATGAATCGAATCCGTTACTGGCCAATGCAGACTTGCCGAATCTGCTGCTGACGCCGCACGTCGCCTGGGGAAGTGATTCTTCGATTCAGAAACTGGCGGGTATCCTGATCGATAATATCAATGCTTTTATACGTGGTGAACATCAGAACCGTGTTGTTTAAGCATTCGTGTTTAATCACTCCGGATAACCCACGAAAAAGGCAGCTCAACAGAGCTGCCTTTTGCATTTTTGCCGGTTCACCGGGAAGGTTTATAAAGAAGCGATGGTGACTTTCTGTTCTTCCAGTTTCACCAGCGATTCTTTGTAGCCTTCAAGCTTCTCACGTTCTTTGGCAACCACAGCTTCAGGTGCTTTGGCAACAAATCCCTGATTGTTCAGTTTGCCTTCAATCCGTTTGATTTCACCCTCAGTTTTGGCAATCTCTTTACCAAGACGTTCAAGCTCTGCATCTTTGTCGATTAAGCCAGCCATTGGAATCATCAGCTCTGATTTGCCGACTAATGCAGTGGCACAGGCGGGGAGAGTCTCATCATCAGCAATCATCCGGATACTTTCCAGTTTCGCCAGTGATGTCAGCACCTGTTTGTTCGCTTCCAGACGCGCTGCGTCAGTTGCATTGTCCGCTTTGAGCATGACATCCAGTGGCTTACCCGGATTGATATCATACTCAGCCCGCAGGTTACGGATGCTGGTGATAAAGGCTTTGACCCACTCGATATCGTCCAGTGCTTCCTGATGGAAGTTGGCTTCAGTGTACTGTGGCAGCGCCTGAAGCATGATGGTATCGCCTTCGATGCCGTCAACCAGTGGCTTCACACTTTGCCAGATGGTTTCGGTGATATAAGGCAGAACCGGATGTGCCAGACGCAGTGTTTTCTCCAGTACAGTAATCAGTGTACGGCGGGTTGCGCGTTGCTGTGCTTCAGTTCCTTTCCATAAAACAGGTTTGGTCAGCTCAAGATACCAGTCACAGAACTGGTTCCAGATAAACTCGTACAGGGTATTGGCTGCCATATCCAGACGGTAATTGTCGATATGGCTGTTAAAACTTTTTGCTGCCAGCTCAAACTGAGACTCGATCCATTTATCTGCCAGTGAATATTCCAGTTCAGCACCCGCGGCAAAACCGCAGTCTTGCTCCTGTGTATTCATCAGCACATAGCGACTGGCATTCCACAGTTTGTTACAGAAGTTGCGGTAACCTTCCAGACGCTTCATATCCCAGTTGATATCACGTCCGGTGGATGCCATTGCAGCCAGTGTAAAGCGCAGTGCATCTGTACCGTAGGCTTCAATACCGTTCTCAAACGTTTTCCGGGTATTCTTTTCAATTTTTGTGGCCAGCTGTGGCTGCATCATGTTACCGGTGCGCTTTTTCACCAGTGATTCAAGATCAATCCCGTCAATCATGTCGATCGGGTCAATGACATTGCCTTTTGATTTCGACATCTTGTCACCGTTTTCGTCACGGATAAGCCCGGTGACGTAGACGGTTTTAAACGGTACCTGAGGTTTGCCATTTTCATCTTTCATGAAATGCATCGTCATCATGATCATCCGGGCTACCCAGAAGAAAATGATGTCAAAGCCAGTCACCAGCACATCGGTTGGATGGAATGTTTTCAGTTCCGGGGTTTGCTCCGGCCAGCCTAATGTTCCAAATGTCCATAATGCAGATGAAAACCAGGTATCCAGTACATCTTCATCCTGATTCAGAGAGACGGAAGCGTCCAGGTTATGTTTGCTTCTGACTTCTTCTTCATTGCGGCCGACATACACTTTACCCTGATCGTCGTACCATGCCGGAATCCGGTGTCCCCACCATAACTGACGGGAAATACACCAGTCCTGAATGTCACGCATCCATGAGAAGTACATATTTTCATACTGCTTCGGAACGAACTGGATCTCACCATCTTCAACGGCTTTTGTTGCGACTTCCGCCAGTGGTGCTGCGCGGACATACCATTGGTCAGTCAGCATAGGTTCAATCACAACGCCGCCACGATCACCGTAAGGAATTGTCAAATCATGGTCTTTGATTTCATCAAGCAGCCCAAGCTGGTCAAACTCAGCCACAATCGCTTTACGTGCCGCGAATCTTTCCAGCCCCTGATAGTTAGCTGGCAGCTCAGATGAGTAAGCGTCACTTGGTTCACCTTTAGTGGTAAACACTTCAGCTTCCTGACGGACATAAGCATCAAAGGTGAAAATGTTGATCATGGGCAGACTGTGACGTTTACCGACTTCGTAGTCGTTAAAGTCATGTGCAGGCGTGATTTTTACACAGCCGGTGCCTTTTTCCATATCGGCATGTTCGTCGCCAACGATTGGGATACGACGATTCACGACCGGTAACATCACATGCTGACCAATCAGGTCTTTATAGCGTGGATCTTCCGGGTTAACCGCAACACCGGTATCGCCCAACATTGTTTCCGGACGCGTGGTTGCAACGACGATATAATCTTTGCCATCTGCTGTTTTGACACCATCCGCCAGTGGATAGCGGAAATGCCACATATGGCCTTTTTTGTCTTTGTTTTCAACTTCCAGATCGGAAATTGCAGTATGTAGTTTTGGATCCCAGTTGACCAGGCGTTTGCCCCGGTAGATCAGATCGTCTTCGTACAAGCGGACAAAGACTTCCTGAACGGCTTTGTAGAATCCATCGTCCATGGTGAATCGTTCACGATCCCAGTCTACGGAAGCACCTAAACGACGCAGCTGTTTTGTGATGTTGCCGCCGGATTCATTTTTCCATTCCCAGATTTTATCGGTGAAAGCTTCACGACCATAGTCATGCTTGGTTTTGCCTTCTTCAGCATCGATTTTACGCTCTACCAGCATCTGAGTTGCAATACCCGCATGGTCCGTACCAACCTGCCATAAAGTATTATGGCCTTTCATGCGCTGGCATCGGATCAATGTATCCATAATCGTATCCTGGAATGCATGGCCCATATGCAGGCTACCAGTGACATTCGGTGGCGGAATCATGATACTGTATGATGGTTGCGATGTATCACCGTTTGGTTTGAAGTAACCTTTCTCTTCCCAGGCCTGATAAAGGGCCTGTTCAATTGATGTTGGGTTGTATGTTTTTTCCATAGTACTCTTCAATGGACACTTGTGTATTAGAACAATCGGTTAAACGTTATACCTAAAGCTTCTGTGATCAGAATGACCTGAACTATAACGTTTATTCCGGATAATTAATTTCAATCGTCTGAAGCTGATAACCCGCCTGACGATAAATTTTGTAGCGCTCTCTTGCCAGTTGTCTGGCATTCTCTTCGCAGGGAACGAAGTCTACCACCTGACTAAACTGATTCGCAAAGGTTGTCTGACAGTCTGCCAGATTTATCAGGAGCTGACGGTTTTTTGCCGGGCGTATTCCCTGATAGCCAATTTCGACATGTGTGCCGTAACCTGGCCCTTCGCCGACCAGATTATGAGCGATGAAGTCTTTGGGTTCAACCTGCCAGAATACCTCAGCCAGCATTTCTGCTTTCTCTTTCGAGTGGCAATGAATAAATATCTTTGCCCCCTGACGGGAGAAATGGCGGGCCAGAAAGTGAACATATGCTAAAAACCCATCCGTCTCTGCCTGTGGGCTTGCGGGCCGGACAATATAAAAGGTGACTGTTTTCATGGCGTGGTCATCAGGCTGAAATCAAAGAAGGCCGGTTCCGGCCTTCTCTGTTAAAGATTACTCTTCATCTTCCAGCCCGCTGCGATTCAGTAAGAACTGAACCAGCAGGGATACAGGACGACCCGTCGAGCCTTTTGCTGCGCCTGAGCGCCATGCCGTGCCAGCAATATCAATGTGCGCCCAGTTATATTTCCGGGTAAACTTTGAAAGGAAGCAACCCGCTGTAATGGCACCACCCGGACGTCCGCCAATATTAGCCATATCAGCAAACGGACTTTTCAGTTGTTCCTGATATTCATCGGTAATTGGCAGTCGCCATGCACGGTCACTTGCCTGTTCGGATGCACTGATTAATTCATGTCCAAGTGGGTTATGGTTTGACATGACACCACTAAGATGATGACCCAGTGCAATCACACATGCGCCAGTCAGGGTCGCCACATCGATGACACATTCCGGTTCGTAGCGCTCAACATAAGTCAGAGCATCACAAAGAACCAGACGACCTTCGGCATCCGTGTTCAGCACTTCGACAGTTTGGCCAGACATGGTGGTTAAAATGTCACCGGGACGGTAAGCCTGGCTACCGGGCATATTTTCACAACCGGCAAGCACACCAATAATGTTCAGCGGTAAATTCAGGGCAGCAACTGCCTTCATTGTCCCAAATACAGAGGCCGCGCCACACATGTCGTATTTCATTTCATCCATGGATTCGCCCGGTTTCAGGGAAATACCACCGGAGTCGAAGGTCAGGCCTTTACCAACCAGAACGATCGGCTTTGCTTCCGGATCCGGATGTCCTTTATATTCGATCACTGACATCATGGATTCATTACGTGAACCCCGGCCGACAGCGAGATAAGAGGTCATGCCGAGCTTTTCCATCTCTTCTTCGCCGATGATTTTTGTCGTCACTGCGCTGTAGTCATCGGCCAGACGGCGAGCCTGAGATGCCAGATATGCCGGGTTTGCAATATTCGGTGGCATATTTCCGAGATCTTTACAAGACCGCACGCCATCAGAAATTGCCAGAGCGTGGGTGATGGCTTTTTCACCAAGACTCAATTCTCTGCGGGTTGGCACATTAAATACCAGCTTCCTCAATGGACGGCGGGTTTCCGGCTTGGTACTTTTAAATTGATCGAAGGTATATAATCCGTCTTTCGTTGCTTCAACTGCCTGACGAACTTTCCAGTAAGTATCCCGGCCTTTCACATGAAGTTCCGTCAAGAAGCAAACTGCCTCCATTGAACCGGTTTCATTTAAGGTACTGATAGTTTTCTGGATAATGTCTTTATATTGACGTTCACCCAATTCCCTTTCTTTGCCGCACCCTACTAATAAAACCCGTTCGGATAATACACCGGGAACCTGATGAAGCAGTAACATCTGGCCTGATTTTCCTTCCAGATCACCACGGCGAAGTAATGAACTGATGTAACCGTCGCTGATTTTATCCAGTTGCTCGGCTACCGGAGAAAGGCGGCGTGGTTCAAATACTCCGACGACAATACAGGCACTGCGCTGTTTCTCCGGACTACCACTTTTAACACTAAACTCCATGCGTACTCCTACATGTGAAGACAAACAGAACTAAATCGTAGATAATGCACTCTTAATAAGTTCATCATGAATCCTGAACTATTATGTTGAAGCTGAATCAAATTTTCAGCGACGACTCAGGCAATAAAGTTCTATAAAATACAAGTTTCATTCAAAAACTATAGTGATTCAATTAAAAAAACAAGTTTTTCATAGGTAATTTCAGTGTGATTATCGTTAGATATTTAATCAGAGAAACATTAAAAAGCCAGCTGGCCATATTTTTTATCCTGTTTTTAGTGTTTCTCAGTCAGAAATTCATTCGCGTGCTGGCGGAAGCATCAGATGGTGAAATACCGGCTGGCATGATTATGTCGATTGTCGGGCTGAATATGCCGGCGATGGGGCTGCTGATGTTGCCGCTGAGTCTTTACATCGGGATCCTGATCACTTTTGGCCGTTTGTATGCTGAAAGTGAAATTACTGTAATGAATGCCACCGGAATCGGGAATAAATTTCTGGTGAGGGCTGCGTTATATCTGGCTTTGATTACTGCAAGCTTTGCGGCATTTAACGCGTTGTGGCTGTCGCCATGGAGCCAGGATCGGGAAGCGCAACTGATGGAAACTCTGGCGGCTGAAAACCGGGTCGATTTGTTACAGAAAGGCCATTTTCAGCGTTCTCCGGATGGTTCGTCGGTGATTTTTATCGATGATATTGAAAACCGGAAGTTGCACAACGTGTTTGTCGCTCAGCTGACCCCCAGAGATTCAATTTTGCCCAGTGTGATGTTTTCCGATTCCGGAGATGTGAAAGAGTTAAGTGATGGCCGCCAGATTATTACCATGTATAACGGAACGCGCTATGAAGGCTTGCCGACACAAATCAATTATATGATTACCCGATTCGATGAATATGATGGGTTGATAGGGCAGCGTAAGGTGAAAAATAAGGGACGCGACTGGGAAGCTCAACCCACACTGGACTTAGTGAAAAACCCGGATCGACGAGCAAAGGCTGAGCTGCAATGGCGAATATCACTGGTTGTTTGTATTCCATTATTAACCATGCTGGTTGTGCCTCTGTCCGCGGTGAATCCCCGACAGGGTCGTTTTGCTAAAATGGGACCGGCAATTTTGATTTATCTGGCTTATTTTCTTGCGATCAGTGCCGGAAAATCTGCAATTGAAGATGGTGGTATTCCGGCGTTTGTCGGCCTGTGGCCAATTAATGCGGCATTACTTATTACAGCATTGTTTGTGAACAGTCTGGATAGTGTGATGGTCCGTAAACTCAAAGATAAGATCAGACAGAGAAAGGTGGCGTAAGCCGTGTTTAAGATTTTAGATTTATATATCGGACGAACAATTATAGCGACAACATCTCTGGTGTTAGTCACCTTTGTCGGGCTGTCCGGGATTATTAAGTACGTTGAACAGTTACGTAAAGTGGGTCAGGGCAGTTATGATTTATTAAAGGCGCTGTATTTTGTTCTGCTGAGTATTCCCCGGGATATTGAGATGTTTTTCCCGATGGCTGCTTTACTGGGCGCGCTGATCGGCCTTGGGATGCTGGCGGCCAGTTCCGAACTGGTTGTGATGCAGGCGGCTGGTTTTTCAAAACTGAATATCGGTATCTCAGTTTTGAAAACAGCAGTTCCACTGATGGTGATTATCACTTTACTCGGGCAGTGGGGCGCGCCTCAGGCTCAGAAAATGGCACGTGATTTGAGAGCTTTTTCAACTTCCGGGGGAAAACTGCTTTCAGTCCGGATGGGGGTTTGGGCCAGAGATGCCAATGATTTTATTTTTATCACGAAAGTGGATGGCGACACGTTATATGGCTTGAATATCTGGCGTTTTGATGATGATAAAAAGTTAAACAAAGTTATTTTTGCGACAGAAGCTGATTATATCAAAGATAATCAGTGGAACATGAAGCAGGTCACTGTTACCGATATGGCTAAGGACAAAATCATCACCAGACAGAAATTCCCGGAACGTTCATGGCAGACCGCTATCGAGCCGAATAAGTTGTCTGTAGTCACGGTGAAGCCGGAAGAATTATCGTTGAGCGGTTTGTATGATTATGTGCATTTCCTCAAAGCATCTGAGCAGGACTCATCAAGGTATGAACTGGCTTTATGGCGTAAGGTGACTCAGTCCTTTTCAATTGCTGTCATGATGTTAATGGCGCTGTCATTTATTTTTGGCCCGTTAAGAAGTGTGACGATGGGGGCGAGAATATTGTCAGGCGTGGTTGCCGGATTTACTTTTTATATTTCCAGTGAGTTTTTTGGGCCATTGAGCCTTGTTTATGGTTTTCCACCTGCTCTGGGAGCTGTTGCGCCCAGCTTTGTTTTTCTGAGTATTGCAGTGATGTTATTACGGCGTAAGTTGTGACAGGACGTG
Source organism: Vibrio aerogenes (assembly GCF_024346755.1). Classification (NCBI taxonomy): domain Bacteria; kingdom Pseudomonadati; phylum Pseudomonadota; class Gammaproteobacteria; order Vibrionales; family Vibrionaceae; genus Vibrio; species Vibrio aerogenes. The sequence goes on from NZ_AP024861.1 coordinate 443,409, forward strand.
TCTGACTGAGATTGGCTCCGATGGTAGGATGACATCTATCTGATTTTGTAGACATGGGTTTGTGCCCATATATCCTGAAAGCCGCGTTTTTCCGGATCAAAAGGGATAAGCAGGTTTGATAAGCCAAAACCGGATGTAAACAGCCTGATCAGAGCCTGAGTTACGGTTATAGAGGTATTGTCATCGTTTTTGATTATTAAACGAAATACCTTCATACCTGGGGTTTGTCTGGATTTCGTCCAGAAATATGCAAAAAAGCTTATCCAGATAATGGCAAAATATCCGGTCAGTATAGGGCTGATAACAGGGTGGTGCACCATTAAATCATTCAATTGAGAAAATGATGTAACAGATAGCAGGCCAGTAAACGCTACAATTTTTATCAATACGACCGCTATCGCTGCAGCGAAACATTCCAGGACTATCACAGATAATGCGTCAATCAACAGCGCGCCAAAGCGAGAGAAAAAGCCGGCCGGACGAAGAGCGGGAAGTTGTTGTTTCATGATTGTTCTGGTTTTAACAGTGAGTGAATGTCTGAACGCAGGATAATCATTCTGCCTTGATTATAAAAGCAGAGATGTATAAAACTTCAGGCTTTATGGTGAAATTATCATCAAACAATTGAAAATCAGTTTTTTAGTGTTGCACGAAAGTATATCTTACGTATAATGCGTCTCATCAAAGGGCACAGCCCAATGCCGGTGTGGTGAAATTGGTATACACGACGGATTCAAAATCCGTTGCCTTCGGGCGTGGCGGTTCAAGTCCGCCCACCGGTACCATATCTCAGAAAAAGACGTCTCAGGACGTCTTTTTTCGTTTCTGAAGTCAGGGGCATGCTTATCTTTCATCGCCGTTCCTTTTGGAGGCGATGAAAGATAAACATGCTCTGGGATAATCAGGCCTGAATCAGCTCAATTCCTGTTCTCAGTTATCTTCAAGTCATCTGGCACCTGTTTATTTCTCATTCAATATCTTCCTCTCTCAATACCTGAATGAACTGAATTATGCATCTTCAGGTCGTTTAGGGGTATACTCTGAAAATGAATTGCTTATTTACAAAAAATTAACAATGACTCATGCTGTTTTTCATTATATCAATGACCCCTTGTGTGGTTGGTGCTACGGTGCTTCACCACTCGTTTCCGTGATCAATGAAACGGAGGGGGTAACCCTGAAACTGCACTGTGGCGGACTCTGGACAGGCAATCACAGAACAAATATGGGGCCGGCGCTACAGAGCCATGTGTTACCACATGATGATCGTATAGAAGCTATGACTGGTCAGGTCTTCGGTGAAGCATACCGTAACGGGCTTTTACTGAATACAAATTATATTTTGGATTCTGAACCACCGATTCGGGCAATTATTGCTGCAAAGTCAATGGGCGGTAGTGATTTTGAGATGTACAAAAAAGTACAGGCCGCGCACTATCAGCGAGGTCTATATGTTGGTGATCTACAAGTACTGACCCGCCTTGCTCAAGAGCTGGGACTGGAACAGGACGCGTTTGTCAATGCATATCATACGGCCGGTTTTTCAAATCATATTGAGCAGAGCCAGCAATGGATGAATCGATTGGGAGGACGTGGCTACCCAACTGCCGGACTGGAAATTGGCAGCCAGTTACATGCGGTGCCGTTATCTTCTTTTTATGGGCAGGTTGAGCAATTCAGGACCGTGCTGAAGGATTTTATGTCAGCTTCAAAGTAAACCTGTAAAAGATTCTGAAAGTGAATGGACGATGAACTCAGTTTGTTGTGCAAATATCACAAATGAATTGATAAGCCACATCTCAAGAGAGAGGTGGCTTATCGGTTATTTTCTGATTAACTCAAAAATCCGGGAATTTTCCCTTCATATTCAGCAATCTTCCCTTCATGCTGAAGGGTGAGCCCGATATTATCCAGACCATTTAATAAGCAGTGACGGCGGAATTCATCGATTTCGAAGCTGTATTCCTTTCCATTGGCTGAAACAGTCATGGTTTCAAGATTCACCGTGACTTGTGCACCTTCATTGGTTTCAATGTATTGGAAAATTTCATCCACTTCATTTTCAGTTAAACGAACCGGTACCATCTGGTTGTTGATCGAGTTGCCGTAGAAAATATCAGCAAAACTTGGTGCGATCATGACCTTGATACCATAGTCAGCCAGTGCCCATGGTGCATGCTCCCGTGAGGAACCACAACCAAAGTTTTCACGGGCCAGCAAAATACTTGCACCTTGATAACGTGCCTGATTCATGATGAATTCAGGATTCGGCTGTTCACCCGCGTCGTCAAGAAAACGCCAGTCATGAAATAAGTGGCGGCCAAACCCGGTTCGGGTGACTTTTTGCAGAAATTGTTTTGGGATAATCGCATCTGTATCGACGTTTGCTGCGTCCAGAGGAACGACTAATCCTGTGTGTTGTTTGAAACCTGTCATAGTTGCGGTCCTCTGTTAGCTGAATGTACGAATATCAACGAAGTGGCCAGCAATAGCTGCTGCGGCTGCCATCGCAGGGCTGACAAGATGTGTTCTTCCTTCACGCCCCTGACGACCTTCAAAGTTGCGGTTAGATGTTGAAGCACACCGCTCTTTCGGTGCAAGGCGATCGTTGTTCATGGCAAGACACATCGAGCAACCTGGCAAGCGCCATTCAAAACCAGCATCAGTGAAAATTTTATCTAAACCTTCTTCCTCAGCCTGAGCTTTGACTTGTTCTGAGCCCGGAACAACAATAGCCTGAACATGTGAAGCGACTTGCTTTCCTTTCGCTACTTCTGCGGCAGCACGCATATCTTCAATACGGGAATTGGTACATGAGCCGATAAACACTTTATCAATATTGTAATCTGAGAGAGATTTTCCGGCTTCAAGTCCCATGTAGGCCAGTGCTTTTTCAGCAGAAGATTTCTCGACCGGATCTGAAAAGTTCTCAGGTGCAGGAATTGGAGTATCAACAGAAATAACCTGTCCCGGGTTTGTTCCCCATGTGACTTGTGGTTTGATATCTGCAGCTTCCAGCGTAACAACAGCATCAAATTCTGCATCATCATCCGTTTTGAGGGTTTTCCAGTATTCGACTGCAGCATCCCAGTGTTCTGGCGCTGGTGCGAATTTGCGGCCTTTGATGTATTCAAATGTTGTTTCGTCTGGGGCGATTAATCCGGCTTTTGCCCCCATCTCAATCGCCATGTTACAGACGGTCATCCGTCCTTCCATCGTCAGGTCGCGAATCGCTTCACCACAGAATTCAACAACATAACCGGTTCCGCCTGCGGCTGTTGTTTTACCAATAATTGCCAGTACGATATCTTTGGCTGTGATGCCCGGAGCCACTTTGCCTTTGATTTCGATTTTCATTGTTTTCGCGCGGGCTTGTTTCAGGGTTTGAGTCGCAAGCACGTGTTCAACTTCTGAAGTGCCGATACCAAAAGCCAGGGAGCCAAAAGCACCATGTGTAGCCGTATGTGAGTCCCCACAAACAATGGTCATTCCGGGTAATGTGATGCCTAACTCAGGCCCCATCACATGGACAATACCCTGATATTTATGGTTGATGTCATATAAGGTCACCCCAAATTCTTCACAGTTTTTAGACAGTGTTTCCATCTGAATCCGGGCCATTTCTCCGGATGCATTGATATCTTTTGTTGTGGTGGAAACATTGTGGTCCATCGTTGCAAAGGTTTTGCTGACCTGACGGATTTTGCGCCCTTTTTCCCGCAGACCATCAAAAGCCTGCGGTGAGGTCACCTCATGAACCAGATGACGGTCAATGTATAAAATCGGGTTTTCACCTTCAGCAGCGACGACGACGTGTGCATCGTACACTTTTTCGTATAAAGTTTTTGCGTTTGACATTGCTCTACCTTGCCCGTTTATGCGTTAAGAATATATGCAGCGATTTTATCGCCCATTTCTGAGGTTGTGAGTGCTGGTTTATTGGTTGCAAGATCTGCAGTTAGCTCACCTGCTGAGAGTGCCCGACTGACAGCCGATTCAATCGCCTGAGCAGCAGCTTCTTCTTTCAGGCTGTAACGAAGCATTAAAGCGGCAGACAAAATTTGTGCGACCGGATTGGCGATGTTCTGACCTGCAATATCCGGTGCAGAACCACCCGCTGGTTCGTAGAGTCCAAAGTTGCTTTCATTCAGACTGGCCGATGGAAGCATCCCCATCGAACCGGTGATCATTGCACATTCATCGGACAAAATGTCTCCAAAAATGTTGGAGCAAAGCAAGACATCAAACTGAGCCGGATCTTTGATGAGCTGCATTGTCGCATTATCGATATACATATGAGACAGCCCGACATCCGGATAATCTTTCGCGACCTCTTCTACCACTTCACGCCAGAGAATCGAGCTTTGTAATACGTTTGCTTTATCTACGGAGCAAACTTTTTTACGGCGTAATCTGGCTGACTCAAACGCGATTTTTGCAATTCGTTCAATCTCATAGCGGTGATAAACTTCCGTATCAAAAGCTTTTTCAGTTTCACCTGAGCCTTCTCTGCCTTTTGGCTGACCAAAATAAATACCGCCAGTCAGTTCACGAACCACGACGATATCAAATCCATTTGCAGAGATATCCGCCCTGAGCGGAGAAAATGATTCAAGTCCCTGGTGAATTTGTGCAGGACGCAGGTTACAGAAAAGCTGGAAGTGTTTACGAAGAGGCAACAGAGCGCCACGTTCAGGTTGTTCATCTGGCGGTAAATGTTCCCATTTGGGGCCGCCGACAGAGCCAAAAAGGACCGCATCAGCCTGTTCGCATCCTGCTAATGTTGTTTCAGGCAGCGGGCTTCCCTGATTATCGATTGCTATCCCGCCAATGTCGAATTCAGTTCTTTCCAAAGTGATATTGTGTTTGCTTTCAATCGCATCCAGTACTTTATGCGCCTGCTGCATAACCTCCGGACCGATACCGTCGCCAGGTAATACCGCAATTTTATATGTTTTGTCTGTCATGAGAATCCTTGTCTTAAATCTACTTATTTTTTATTGGTACAGGAGACTGGCAGGCATAACCACTTTCAGTGGATATGCCTTAATTTTGCTTATACCGTTACGAATTTCTTTTGCTTGATTTCTTCAATCTGATCAGCACGGTGAATACTGTTGATAACATGCAACAGAGCTTGTCCTGAAGCTTCAACAATATCTGTAGAAACCCCGGTACCGTGATATTTTCGCCCTTTGTAGTTGGCAATAATATCAGCTTGTCCCAGGCCATCTTCACCTTCGCCTTTTGCTGTCAGATCAAATTTATCCAGAACAATATCATAGCCAGTAATGCGGTAAATACATTGGTATAATGCATCGACCGGGCCGTTACCAACGGCGGCCTCGCATTGCTCTTCACCACCACACTGGAGTTTGATTGTTGTGGTTGCCATGACACTGCCGGACTGAACACTCAGGTAGTTCAGTTTATAGAAGTCATCTTCATCTTTGAGATTTGAAAAATACATCAATGATTCAAGGTCATAATCAAATACCTGACCTTTTTTATCCGCAAGCTTCAGGAAATTATCATACAGCGCATCCAGATTGTAGTCTTCATCTGTATATCCCATGGCATCCATGTGACTTTTTACTGCTGCCCGGCCGCTTCGGCTGGTCAGATTCAGAACCTGATTTTTCAAACCAATTGATTCAGGTGTCATAATTTCATAGGTGTTTTTATTTTTCAGCATGCCATCCTGATGAATGCCGGAGGAATGGCTGAACGCATTTGTACCAACAATGGCTTTATTACTTTGAACCGGCATGTGACAAAGCTGGCTGACCATTTTACTGGTACGATGAATTTCTTCATGTTTGATATTGGTATGCACGCCCAGTAATTGCTGCCGGGTTTTAATGATCATGGCGATTTCTTCCAGTGCGCAGTTTCCTGCCCGCTCGCCAATACCGTTAATGGTACCTTCGATCTGACGTGCACCGGCCTGAACGGCCGCGATAGAGTTTGCGACAGACATGCCGAGATCATCATGACAGTGGACAGAAATAATCGCTTTATCAATATTAGGAACACGATTAAACAGCGATTGAATAATCCCGCCGAACTCATTTGGCACGGTATACCCAACCGTATCGGGGATATTGATTGTTTTCGCCCCGGCGTTTATGGCGCCTTCAACCATGCGGCACAAGTTATCAATCGGTGTCCGGCCTGCATCCTCGCATGAAAATTCGACATCATCAGTGTATTTGCGTGCATGTTTGACAGCTCTGACACCCATCTCGACGACCTGATCGTAACTTCGGCGTAATTTATCTTCAACATGAATGGTTGATGTAGAAATAAACGTATGAATTCTGAAAGCTTCGGCTACTTTAAGCGCCTCGGCTGCGGCATCGATATCTTTTTCAACTGCGCGGGATAAAGCACAGACCCGGCTGTTTTTGATATGTTTTGCGATGGTTTGCACCGATTGAAAGTCACCGGGAGATGAAACAGGAAAACCGGCTTCAATGATATCGATCCCCAGACGCTCCAGCGCATATGCAATTTGTAATTTTTCTTTTACCGTCAGACTTGCGGATAATGCCTGTTCACCGTCGCGCAATGTTGTGTCGAAAATAATGACCTGATCGTTCATACTGGCTCCCTATGAATTAGGTATAGTTAATTGTTTACTTCCTGGTCTTGGTGCTTGTTTTGCTTTTAAAATAGTTATAAAAAAACCCGCATCTCAATGCGGGTTTTTTGTATTCTTCAGTGGTCTTTTCTGTCCACAAGCTACCCGCGCGATTGATACACGATAAGGAGTAGGCTTAGCAGGAGAGAAAAACGAATTATCATAACAATTCACTAACCACAGTTTAAAAATTAATTAGTCTAAATAAGTACCTTACTCTGAGGGTGAGGTCAACCCTAAAAGTTATTTTTTTATTGATGAAAGGACAATGACCCACAACTGAGCCACTTATATTTAGCAGATTATGTGATTATTTTAAGCCGATAGTGAATACAGAGAGTCAATGCAGATGAAATCGGTGTATGATGAAGAATTAGTCGTTGATTAATTTAATCTGAGGAGAGCGCTCCATGGAAAGTACATCTCATCGCAGTGTTGGCCGTCCAAGTGAACAAATTCAATCAAGGGAACGACTGATAATCAGTGCCAGAGAGCTTTTTACCGTGATGGCATATAACAAAGTTTCAACCCGTTTGATCGCTCGCCGGGCTGGGGTGAATATTGCAATGATCCGTTATTACTTCGGCAGCAAAGCCGGTTTGTTTGAAGCGATGCTACGTGAGACATTACATCCTTTGAAACAACAGATGAACAAGTTGCTTGCCAAAAGTAATCAAAAAAATCTGGTCGATCTGATGCGGGTCTATTACAAGGAAATGATTAAAGTACCTCAGTTTCCCAAGTTGTTGGCTCAGGTCATGAGTATGCCGCCGGGTGAGATACAAAGAGACTTGATGGAAGAGGTGATGCAGGATCTGAGTCAGCCTATCCGTGAGCTTTTGTCATCCCGTCTGGTGAATCAGGGAGTCATCCGTCCGGATATGGATCCTTACCTTTGCAGAATGTCATATATCAGTTTAATGGTATTCCCTTTTTTAATCCCGGCTTCAATGTTAAGTATCTATAAATTTGAGCTGACAGATGATTTTCTGGAGCGATTGATCGAACATAATATTCGTTTGATGGAGGGGGGCTTTCTGGTGCCGGAAGGCGCAAATATTTCTGTTTGAACCCGAAACAAACTGAGACCTGTCTCGCCCCGGTGCCATTGATGAGCAGGGTCCGGTCTTTGGCTTTGCTGAAATCCTGAGAATCTGGCTGCAACTGTCACTCATTCGACAAAAAATGATCACTTCGCTGTCATCTAACCTGATTACTGTTCCAAAAGGTAGAAGAGATTTCCTTTTATAAGGAGTCAGTAATGAAAGTGATGGCCCCCATAGTAAAATTTGATTTAGCATTTTCACTCTTTTGTTTGCAACACCGGTTTAGTTCTGGTTTTGCCCGGGCAAGCAGAATTGTTTCCCGTACCGGTGACGGTCATTTATATGTCTTGATTGGTTGCCTGGCATATCTTCTGGATGATCGGTATGGTCAGGCATTTTTACTGACGGGAATTCTCGCCTTTATTATTGAGCTGCCTTTGTACTGGGTATTGAAAAATGCTTTTCAGCGGCGACGTCCACATGAACTGTCCTCTTTAGTTCAGGCATTTATCACGCCCTCTGATCGATTCAGTCTTCCCTCCGGGCATACAACCGCTGGTTTTTTGATGGCGACATTACTTGCTCATTTTTATCCTTCACTGACAGAGCCTGCTTTTTTATGGGCATTTTCTATCGGTATCGCCCGTATTTTACTGGGTGTTCATTTTTTCACGGATGTACTGGTCGGTTCACTATTAGGTATGGGTTGTGCTCAGTTTAGTCTGCAACTATCGGAGTTACTGTCTTGAAAATTCTTTATGGGGTTCAGGGAACCGGCAATGGTCATACAGCCCGTGCCAGAGCAATGAGTCTGGCTTTGCGTCAGCAGGGTGTTGATGTCCGGTTTTTATTCAGTGGCCGGGAAAAAGAGAAATACTTTTCAATGGAGTGTTTTGGTGATTACAAAACCCGGCGTGGACTCACTTTTATTACCGAAAAAGGACAGGTAAATTACCTGAAAACGATGACGCAAAATAACCTGATGCAATTAGCTTCTGATATTCGCAACCTCGATGTCAGTGACTATGATCTGGTTATTTCTGACTTTGAACCTGTCACTGCCTGGGCTGCCCGGCAACAAAAAAAACCATGCATCGGATTAAGTCATCAAAATGCTTTCCGTTATCCGGTTCCTCAAAAAGGTGCTAACTGGCTTGATAAACAGCTTATCTCTTATTTTGCTCCTTCCGATTATCATTTGGGGCTTCACTGGTATCACTTCGATAACCCGATTCTCCCTCCTATTGTTCATACGACAATTCATGAAACTGAACTTCAGCCCTTCATTTTAGTCTATCTGCCATTTGAAACGCCTCATGATATCGGTGAATTATTATGTCGTTTTTCAGATCAGCCTTTTATTTGTTTTCATCCAACAGTGACTGAACCAGAAGTCATTGAAAATATTGAATGGCGACCTTTGTGCCATCCTTCTTTTCAGAAGCATCTGAAGTGTTGTTCCGGAGTGATTGCTAATGGTGGTTTTGAACTACCCTCAGAAGCGATGTCTTTAGGCAAAAAACTGTTGCTCAAACCGCTGAAAGGGCAATTTGAGCAAATGAGCAATGTTGCCACACTAGAAATGCTTGGCGCAGCTACATCGATGGAATACTTTGATGTTTCGGTCGTTCGTGAATGGCTGAATGAACCATTTGCACAACGAGTCATTTATCCGGATGTTGCCGCCGCAATCGCGGAATGGATAACGCAGGGTAAATGGAATGACAGCCAATATTTGTGTGATCAATTGTGGAAACAGGTGAATTTTCCGGGGTTTGATTCAGATATGACTCACTATTCATTTGTATAATTTGAGTATTATATCATTTTAATATTCGCTATGAATATTTGGATAATCTCTGTTTTTTACTCATAACTCATGTCAATTTATAGTAAAAATGTGATGTAAAAAGACTTTATGTTTTTTTATGTTTTTTCTATGTGTCTGTAATTTAAGTTATTTCTTATAATTGATGTAAAATGTCCTGAGTTTTTATCAATCTTATTGCCTTCAATCATCAGATTCAAAGATAGTAGTTCTTGTGCAGACACATACAAATTATCAATGTATTTCTCTGCTTTGAACCTTCGATCGTTTTCATTTGTCAGAATATACAAATTATAAAATCAGGCATGAGAAGCGGCAGATGATTGTTGTTTTATGATTAGGTAAGAGGCATACCGATGTTAGAGAAAAAAGAAACCGTTCCACCTGTTGTGACTAATTACCGGATGGAAAGTACTTTGCGGGGCGTTGACCTGAATTTATTAACTGTATTTGATGCAGTGATGCAAGAACAAAATATTACACGGGCAGCACATAATCTGGGCATGTCTCAGCCAGCGGTAAGTAATGCCGTAGCGCGCTTGAAAGTCATGTTTAATGATGAGTTGTTTATGCGTCAGGGAAGGGGGATTCAGCCAACTCAGCGTGCACGTCAGCTATTTGGTCCGGTTCGTCAGGCACTACAGCTGATCCGTAATGAGTTACCCAATTCAATTTTTGTTCCTGAGTCATCAACAAGGCAGTTTAATCTTGCGATATGTAGCCCGAATGATGTTCGTTTTGCGCCTAAAGTTTTCTCCATGATTCACGAACAGGCACCCCATGTTCAGTTACATATGGAAGCTGACTTTAACCAACAGCTGACACAGCGGTTGCGCTATCAGGAAGTGGATTTTGTTATTGATTACTCACGCTTTGAAGAAGCAGGTTTTTCTTCTGCTGAGTTATTCCAGGACGAATTAGTGGTGGTTGCTGCTAAATCTCATCCACGTATTCAGGGAAGCCTGACGATGGAGCAAATTCTGACTGAGCATCATGCAAAACTTTCTCAGGCGCATGGAATCAGCAGTTTCAGTGAACAGGCGTACCGGGATATTGAGTGCCATTCTCACTATGAAGGTACCAGTCTGAGCAATGTATTATATGTTGTAAGTCAGTCTGAATTAATTACGATTGCACCACGCTGGCTGGTCGATATTTCACTGAATCGCGAACAGCTTCAGGCCATTACATTGCCATATGAGCACCGTTTGGTGAAAGGGTATCTGAGCTGGCATGAATCGAGCGAGAAAGATAAAGGTCATAGCTGGTTAAGAGAACAGTTAATGATGCTTTGTCGTGAGATGACCGCGGCATAAATAAGCCCTGATTGAATGCGTTCTATAGCCTGAATTGTAAAATTTAGGCTGTAGTTCAGCATTTCTTGAACTTCCTCCTGTTTTTGACTCTTTTAATCTTTCTCTCCAAGCCCAGAGCAGGCGTGCATTGTAAAAATTTTATACTTTTTTTTAACATCTGTGCCTGAAAATAAATCAAGACTCTTCTTTGTTGCCATATTCTCTTCTGAATTTTTTTCAAATAGCCATATTTTCTGTAAAAGTCACAAAATCTCTGATTCGACCCATCATGAATAACAGAGTAAAGTTCTGTTCATACGCCATCGGGTTATGACCTTGTGGCGGCATAGCTGAAAGCAAATTGATTTCAAATCAGGCTACGAATAAGCCCTCGACTATGTAACACCAGCACGGTGAGCTGACCATGTAAAACCGGCAGACTGGTAAGGAGACAATATGGTAATGATATCCGGAGCAGAGATGGTTGTTCAGTCTCTGATCGAAGAAGGTGTTGAGCAAATTTTCGGTTACCCGGGTGGGTCCGTGCTTGATATCTATGATGCCCTTCATGAGAAGACGGAAAAAATCCGTCATGTCCTCGTTCGTCACGAACAAGCTGCGACACATATGGCTGATGGTTATGCCCGTGCGACCGGTAAACCCGGCGTGGTTTTGGTCTGCTCAGGACCGGGTGCAACCAATACAGTTACCGGGATTGCAACAGCGTATATGGATTCTATTCCGATGATTGTTATTTCGGGCAATGTTGCGACGAATCTGATCGGCAATGATGCATTTCAGGAATGTGATATCGTGGGTGTTTCCCGTCCGATCGTGAAACACAGTTTTCTGGTCAAGAAAGCTGAAGATATTCCCGAAACGATTAAAAAGGCCTTTTACATTGCTTCTACCGGTCGTCCCGGACCTGTTGTGATTGATTTACCAAAGGATGTGATGAATCCTCAAATCAAGCTTCCTTACGAGTATCCGCAAAATATCAAAATGCGTTCTTATAATCCGACCACAACCGGACATAAAGGACAAATCAAAAAAGCACTGAAAGCTTTGCTTGAAGCCAAAAAACCGGTTTTGTATGTTGGTGGGGGTGCTGTGATCTCAGAAGCTGATCAACAGATCCTTCAGCTGTCTGAGGCATTGAACCTGCCAGTTGTATGCACTCTGATGGGATTAGGCGCTTTTCCTGGCACCCATAAGAATTCGCTGGGCATGTTAGGCATGCATGGTGTCTATGAAGCGAATATGGCGATGCATAATGCGGATTTGATCTTTGGCATTGGGGTGCGTTTTGATGATCGCACGACGAATAATCTTGAGAAATACTGCCCGCAAGCCAAGATTATGCATATTGATATCGATCCTTCTTCGATTTCCAAAAATGTTCCGGCTGACCTGCCAATTGTCGGCTCCGCGGATAAAGTGCTGGACACCATGTTACGCCTGCTGGTTGAACAGGGCGGCACCAATGATGGAGAAGCTATCGAAAGCTGGTGGCAGGATATTCAGCTATGGCGGGACCGTCAGTGTCTCTCTTATGAGAAATCAAGCGAACGGATTAAGCCTCAGCAGGTGATTGAAATGCTGCATAAGCTGACCGACGGTAATGCTTATGTCGCTTCTGATGTGGGACAGCATCAGATGTTTGCAGCGTTATACTATCCGTTTAATAAACCCCGTCGCTGGATCAATTCTGGTGGATTGGGCACGATGGGATTTGGACTGCCAGCCGGAATGGGTGTGAAATTTGCGCACCCTGAGGAAGAAGTCATTGTTGTGACAGGCGATGGCAGTATTCAGATGAATATTCAGGAGTTGTCGACGGCACTTCAGTACGATATTCCGGTAAAAATTATTAACCTGAACAACCGTTTTCTCGGGATGGTTAAACAGTGGCAGGACATTATTTATCAGGGCCGCCATTCAAACTCTTATATGAGTTCTGTTCCCGATTTTGCTGCGATTGCAGAAGCTTATGGCCATGTTGGTATCCGCATCTCAACACCGGAAGAACTTGAATCCGGCTTGAAAAAAGCACTGGATATGAAAGATCGTCTGGTGTTTGTGGATATTAATGTGGATGAAACTGAGCACGTCTATCCGATGCAGATTAAAGGCGAAGGCATGGACAAAATGTGGTTAAGCAAAACGGAGAGAACCTGATATGAGACACATAATTTCTTTATTACTGGAAAACCAGCCGGGTGCTTTGTCTCGTGTGGTCGGTCTGTTTTCACAACGTGGCTTTAACATTGAAACTCTCACGGTTTCTCCGACAGATGACGAAACGTTATCCCGGCTGAATATCACCACTAAAGCGACAGATATGAAGCTTGAACAGCTTCAGAAGCAACTGCATAAACTGATTGATGTGCTGAAAGTTCAGGAAGTGACCGAGTTTGAACACATTGAACGGGAACTGATGCTGGTAAAGGTGAAGGCGGCAGGCACAGCAAGAGCTGAAGTTCAGCGAATGGCTGATATCTTCAGAGGACAGGTTGTTGATGTGACTGCCTCACAATTTACAATTCAGATGACGGGAACCACAGATAAGCTGGATGCATTTGTCGAAACAATTGCGGATGTCACGGAAGTGATTGAAGTCGCCAGAAGTGGCGTGGTTGGTGTGACCCGTAAGGAAAGATCGTTACGGGCCTGATCTTTAATGTTTCAGTAAAAACCGCTCACCAGAGCGGTTTTTTATATTGGCTGGTCATATATATTGCTGTTTTCTTTAGATGATTGCCCCAATACTAATCATTGCCATCAGGAACAAACACAGGATTCCAAGGAGCGGTGCCACCCATTTGACCCAGCTGACATAAGGGACTCTGGCGATAGCCAGCCCGCCCATCACCACGGCTGATGTTGGGGTGACTAAATTGACAATCCCGGAGGCAGACTGATACGCCGTTACGACCAGCTCCCGCCCGACCCCGGCAAAATCAGCCAGTGGTGCCATGATTGGCATGGAAAGCACAGCGAGACCGGAAGATGAGGGGACAAGAAACGACAACAGCAGCTCCAGCCAGTACATGACATTAATAAAAATAACCGAAGAAAGCCCCGAGACAATGTGCTCTGCAGCATTGAGAATTGTATCGGTAATCATCCCCCGATCCATCACTACCACGATGCCTCTGGCGATGCCGATAATCAGGGCAACTCCCAGCAGATCTCTGGCACCATCAATAAAGCTGGTGGTGAGTTCTTCTTCACTCATCCCTGCAATCAGTCCGATAATTATCGTTGATGTCAGAAATAAGGCTGAAATCTCAGCCATCCACCAGCCGGAGACAGACACACCATAAATCATTGTAGCGAATGACAGGGCGAAGATGAGCAGAATGATTTTTCTCCTGGGCGTGAATTCAAGCAGTTCGTCGCTCTGGTTGCCGAGAAAATGCTGTTGATTGTCTTCATATTTATCGTAAACGATCGACTGGCTTTGATCCTGGCGGACTTTCCTGGCATATCGCATCACATATGCGACACAAATGATCCAGCCAATCAGCAGAATCGCGACACGTAACCAGATACCATCAGTAAATGGGATTCCAGCTGCATTTGCAGCAATAACGGTTGCAAACGGGTTAATGGTCGAACCCAGTGTTCCTATACCGGCACCCAGCAAAATGGTGGCAGCAGCGACAAGCGGATCAAACCGGGCTGCCATCATGACCGGAACCAGCAATGAATAAAAAGGCAGCGACTCCTCTGCCATCCCATAAACGGTTCCTCCCGCGGCAAACAGTGCCATTAAAATCGGGATCATCAGTTCTTCCCGCCCTTTCAGACGGGCGGTAATCCGTTCAATACCGGCATCGATCGCACCGGTTTTAGTCACCAGCCCCAAAAAGCCACCAATGATCAATACAAACAGAGAAACATCAATAGCAGCAGCTTCATAACTCTGATGGTCGTAGAAACCATCAATGGGTGCGAGCAGAACGTCAACGATACCTTGTGGGTTCCCCTCTGCGGGTTGATAAGTCCCGGCGACAGGCACTTTTTTACCCAGCTCCTGATTCATTGCCCGATCATATTGACCGGCAGGAACGATCCAGGTGAGTGCAGCGACAACAATGATCAGACCAAATAGAATGGTGTAAGCAGAAGGAAATTTAAATCTGGTCAGAAATCCACCTTTGTTTGTTTCAGGTGCTGTTTGGATCGTCATATTAATCTCCTTAACATTCAGCAGAAATTTTCTCACTGAAAGTTGATGAATATTGTTCAACATGATTGTTGATATAGTTTATATGATTCAGTGATAGGTATTTTTATATTTTATTATATGCGACTTGTTATATATAGTGACACTCATATATTCATATCTGATTTAATATGGTTTGAATGGTCATGTTGATATAACATCTGAAATGCTAAATCAGATAATATATTGTTGCCATGTAAATCGTCACAAAAAATTTTAAATTTATTTTTAATAAAAAACACCCAGGATAAATTAGTTATTCTATTTGAAATATTATTCATGGTTATTTTATTAAGTGTCGGTTAATAATCATGCGAGCATGGTTTATTTTTGTCTTTCGGAAATATTATTCAGAATAAACATATCTTTTTTAAGTTCAGGAATTATGATTAATTCTTGATTAAAGTCAATCTTATTCAACTGATATACTCCAAAAAACGGAATCCTGTATCTCGAGGTTACTTAGGTTTTGGTGTATTTAACTGAATTTTAAACCATTACGAGTGAATATTTTTCATTTCGATTAATTTTTAGCCGTAGCTCTGTTATTTGGGCTGTTCTTGTCTCTATTCTTGAGACGATAAAAATTAATCATGATCAAGATCAATGAGTGATTAAAAAATATTGTTAACTGAGTGTGAAATATTGTGTTTACTTTACTTATGTATTCACGGTTAATGCATAAAATATATTAAAAAACTATCCAATATAAGAATGAATAAAGTTCTCTGTAGATGAATAATATCAGAAGCTGAATGTTTGAGTAATTGAAATTATAAGCATTAATTTTTCATAGGAACTGTTTTTTTATTCATTGTTATCGTAGGGGATAGTGTTGCATTTATTTTGTTAAGATATGATTTTTTTATTCATTTTTTAGTCCGGTTTAATTGTGATGGTGGTCTAAGATAATCTGATATTAACGGCTAGTATAAATAGCGAAATAAATAACGGAGCACAGGTTTTAAATATTATCACTTCGTCTATCTTATTAAGAGAGAATTAATTATGAGTCGTTTATATGTAGGATCTGAAATAGGTCAGTTACGCCGGGTATTAGTTCATCGCCCAAAACGAGCACTGACCCATTTGACACCATCGAATTGCCATGACCTGTTGTTTGATGATGTGCTTGCGGTGGAAAGAGCCGGTGAAGAGCATGACATATTTACCCGGACATTATCCGATCAAGGCGTTGAAGTACTCTTTCTGACCGGGCTGCTGGCTGAAACGCTTGATATACCTGAAGCAAAAGCATGGTTACTGAATACACAGGTCTCAGATCATCGTTTTGGGGCGACATTCGCGAATGATCTACGCTGTTATCTGAATGATTTGCCTCATCTTAAACTGTCAAAAATTCTGACGGGTGGTTTACCTGCGTCCGAAGTGCCATTTCAGTCGTCTTCGATATTACAGTCCATGTATAAGCCAACGGATTTTATTATTGAGCCCCTGCCAAATCATTTATTTACCCGTGATACTTCATGCTGGGTATATGGTGGTGTTTCGATTAATCCGATGGCGAAGGTTGCCCGCCAGCGTGAAACTAACCATTTGAGAGCGATTTATCGCTGGCATCCGGATTTTGCCGGTAGTGATTTCATTAAATACTTCGGTGATGAGCAGCAGCATTATGATCGCTCAACTATTGAAGGGGGCGATGTATTGGTGATCGGCCGCGGAGCAGTGCTGATTGGCATGTCTGAGCGGACGACCTCTCAGGGTGTGGAACACTTGGCGTCTTCTCTCTTTCAGAGTGGTCAGGCGAAAAAAGTTATTGCACTTGAATTGCCGAAAGATCGTTCCTGCATGCATCTTGATACCGTGATGACTCACGTTCGTGAAGATACTTTCTCTGTCTATCCAAATGTGATTCCGGATGATGTGGCCTGTTGGTCGCTGACAGGGGATGAAGCGGGTTATATCCGTGCGAAACAAGAATCCTCTTACATCCATGCGATTGAGAAAGCATTAGGGGTTGGCAAGCTCAGTATGATTACGACTGGCGGAGACAGTTTTGAAGCTGAACGTGAGCAGTGGAATGACGCCAATAATGTTCTGACGATTCGTCCGGGTGTTGTGATTGGGTATGAGCGAAATACTTACACCAATGAAAAGTATGACAAAGCCGGGATTACCGTCTTACCCATACCGGGTGATGAGCTTGGCCGTGGCCGGGGTGGTGCACGCTGTATGAGTTGTCCTGTTGAACGGGATGGTATCTGACGGAGATGGTATTTGACGGAGATCGTATCTGACAGGGATCGTGACTGACGGAATGCACCATTGGCAGACTGATTTTGGTGCAGTCACCGGATTATTTTAATGATCAACAGAGAAGTTAGTTATGACGAAGAAAACAGTTGTCGTTGCATTGGGGGGAAACGCTCTGCTGCGGCGTGGCGAGCCGCTTGAGGCTGATATCCAGCGCCATAATATTGAAATCGCCGTTCACACCATTGCGCAAATTGCCCGTGAATATAACGTGGTGTTGGTGCACGGTAATGGTCCTCAGGTGGGGTTGCTGGCACTGCAGGGCATGTCTTATCAGGCTGTTAATCCTTATCCGCTGGATGTGCTTGGCAGTGAAACGCAGGGAATGATTGGCTATATGCTCATGCAAGAGTTTAAAAACACCATGCCTGAGAGTCAGGTCTCCTGCCTGCTGACGCAAATGACCGTGGATCCGGCGGATCCTGCATTTGCGAATCCCACAAAACCAATTGGGCCGGTTTACAGCAGAGAAGAAGCGATTGAACTGGCAGAGAAATATTGCTGGACGGTGAAGCCGGATGGTCAATATTTTCGCCGTGTGGTTCCCAGTCCTTTGCCGACCGGTATTGTTGAAGCTGAAGCGATTCATCAGCTGATCACTGAAGGACATATTGTCATTTGTACCGGTGGTGGCGGGATTCCTGTGAAGTATGAAAACGGAAAGCTGACAGGTGTTGAAGCTGTGATTGATAAAGATATGTCAGCCGCTTTTCTGGCCAGACAAATCGGAGCTGATGCATTGTTGATCCTGACGGATGCGGATGGTGTGTATCTGGATTGGGGGACCCCGGCACAGACCCGGTTGCAGGCAACAACGCCGAAAGCACTGAAGCGTTATCAGTTCGATGCGGGGTCTATGGGGCCAAAAATTGAAGCGTCCTGTGAATTTATTCGCCAGGGGGGGAAAGTTGTTGGCATTGGTGCCTTAAAAGATGGACTGAAGATTCTGGAAGGTACTGCCGGAACCTGTATTACTCACGATTAATTTTTTATTTACGAATGGGGGAGAAACGATCGTTTTTCACTGCCAAGGTATTGCCATTCGTAAGCATGATATAAGCAGAGGATTGATGTCATGGCTTTTAATTTACGTAACCGTAATTTTTTGAAACTATTAGATTTTTCATCCCGTGAGATCCAGCATTTTCTGGATCTGGCCATTGCCCTGAAAAAAGCAAAATATAATGGGTATGAACAGCCCCGTCTGGCCGGTAAAAACATTGCGCTGATTTTTGAAAAAACCTCAACCAGAACTCGTTGTGCATTTGAAGTTGCCGCATTTGATCAGGGGGCACAGGTGTCTTATCTGGCACCATCTGGTTCTCAGATTGGTCACAAAGAATCAATGAAAGATACCGCAAGGGTACTTGGCCGCATGTATGACGGCATTGAGTATCGCGGGTTTGGTCAGGAGATTGTAGAAGAGTTGGGAGAATATGCTGGTGTCCCAGTCTGGAATGGACTGACCAATGAGTTTCATCCGACTCAGATTCTGGCGGACTTCATGACGATGCTGGAACACAGCCGGGGAAAACAGCTTCACGAAGTTTCATTTGCTTATCTTGGTGATGCCAGAAACAACATGGGAAACTCCCTGATGGTGGGGGCGGCAAAAATGGGGATGGATATCCGGCTGGTCGCACCGAAACAATTTTGGCCAGAGGATCAGCTGGTAGCCACATGCCGGGATATTGCGCAGAAAACCGGCGGAAAAATTACCCTGACTGAAGAGGTCAATGAAGGGGTTCAGGGGTGTGACTTCCTGTACACCGATGTTTGGGTCTCGATGGGAGAATCTCAGGAAGCGTGGGATGAACGGGTCAAACTCATGACACCTTATCAGGTTAATATGGATGTGATTAAGGCAACCCACAACCCGGCGGTCAAATTGATGCACTGTTTACCTGCGTTCCACAATGATGAAACAACGGTGGGTAAAGAAGTGGCTGAAAAATATGGCATGTCAGGTCTGGAAGTCACCGAGGAGGTTTTTGAGTCTGACTACTCAATTGTATTTGATGAAGCGGAAAACCGGATGCATACCATCAAAGCGGTGATGGTTGCGACGTTGGGAGACTAATACCGGAATAACCTGAGTGATACGTAAATTCCCTTGCTGCTGGCGACATCTGAGACTCAGGGATGAACCACTCATTTTTCTGGTGGGTGTGATATACGCTCAGGTTATTTTGAATCTCATTAGAGCGTTTATCTTTCATCGCCGCTCCTGCCGGAGGCGATGAAAGATAAATACGCTCTAGTGAATAATTACATAAATGTGAATTAAATTGGTTTTTTAGTTTATATATTTGTCTGTTAACTATATTTTTATTTGATAATGAACCAAAAACTAAACTTTTGAACTGCTATTTATATTAGTGGTATGGATAATACATTCGGGCAACGCGGTTATTGTCAGTCTGGAGCGACTTCAACTTTGATGGATGAGTGTGATGTATTTTAAATACATTTGATTGCGGAACAGATCATGAGGCTTTAAAAACGGGCAGTCAGTCTGCTCCGGTCGCTGATGGTATTGTATCCATATGAGTATACCCTGCACTGCGTCTGAGTTTTCACACGGGCCAGTGATGGATATATGACTGAACTGAAAAAAGGGGGGCCTGTGAGAAGGCAAATCGTTCAGGAGGAAGGCTCAGGCAGAGAAGACTCACTATTATCTGTTTGTAAGCGGTTACTACAGCAGCAAAGTTTTTCAAATCAGGGAGAGCTCAGGGTGAGGCTGGAAGAGCTTGGCTATACCGGGATTAGTCAGTCGACCGTTTCGCGTTTATTGCTCCAGCTGGGCGTTGTGAAGGCGAAAAATGCATGCGGTAAAAAAGTGTACTGCATTACGGTTGAAACGGCGCCAGTGAATGTGAAGTCATCCATTGCATCTCAGATTGAGTTTATTACTCATAATCAGTCGATGGTGGTGGTAAAAACTTATCCGGGCAGTGCTCAGCTGGTGGCCAGACTGGTCGATTCAGATCCACACCGGGAGATCCTTGGTACTGTCGGCGGGAATGATACCGTAATTATCATTCCGCGTGATATTGAAGCCATTGAAAACTGTGAACATGTCGTGAAACAGCGACTGGGTGTGGCATAACCATCATCTGAAATCAACCAATCCTGATGATGGCCTGAGTACCTTTGAGTTGAATATACCCACACGATCTGAATATCTCATTTTCAGGTTGTTTGGGTATTGTACCATTCTAAGTCATTTTCTGATCTGGATATATCTGGTTCCGCAAACCGCTCAAGCCACCTCTTTTCGTTTACACCTCTTTTCGTTTATAAAAAGGGCTTAAACAAGGGCATCCATGCCCTAATGCCCTTGTCTGTTTGCTCCAACAGACACATCCAGATGATCAGTTTATTGTCCAGATTGGTATGAATCCGGAAAGTATTGTAATTATCCGGTTGAGTCTGAATACAACAGACGCAGAGCAGAAAGAAATACCAGTAGACCGGACTTAACAGACTGAGGAAGAATTGCCAATCAATTGTGCTTCCCCGATAAAGTAACCATCTTCATCAAATCGTTTTATCTCATTATTTTCCAGTACAATGGTGATTTTACGGATATCTGCAAATTGCCAGTTCCGCCATTGATAGAAAAATTTATCTTTTTCCACCCACCAGTACCCCTCATCGATGTCATTAGGCCTGTCAGAGACTCCGGTCATTTTACCGTCAGCCTGAAAAGAAATGCGGTATGGAATATTAAAACAATCTTTCGTTAACAGAACTTTGTTTGTCAGAAGCTGGCGAATAGCCTTACTGCTCAAAGGGGAGGCCGCACACTGGGACAACTGCTCAATCGGCATGATCTGTTTTGCAATTTGAGAAAGCAGCGCAACCCCTTCCCGGATACGTTCGGTTCTGATCGACTGAAAACTCAGCCGGAAGCTGTTGGTTTTTTTATCAGAAAAGTAATATCTGCCGCCGTTGTTGATCAAAATACCTTGTTGTTCAGCCAGCTCTTCAAACTGTTCTGCATCGAACCCTTGTTTATAGTTAATCCAGAAAGCGGTGCCAGCCAGTGAGGGAATAACACCGGACTGCGGAAAATAGTAATTCAGGGCTTTTTCCATCGTCAGCCATTTCTCCCGGTAGCGTTTCAGCATTTTCTGCGCCAGTGAATCGTAATGTCCCAGGCTGAGAAACAGCGCAAGGGTTTGGCAGTTATTTTTGGGCGGGCAACTGTGTGTCCGAAATTGCAGTGCTTTAATTTGTGTGATGAGTGGTTCAGGTGCAACGATATATCCGATACGTAACCCGGGTGCCAGCGTCGACGTAAAACTGGATATATAGATGATGCGATCACTGGGATATTCACTTTTTAAAGCCGGGCAGGCATCTTCGATGAAATTAATATCATGCTCGAAATCATCTTCAATAATCAGGAAATCGTGTTCCTGTGCCATATCCATCAACTTTTTGCGCCGGTCAGGAGATAAGCGGACTGTGGTCGGAAACTGGTTACTCGGTGTCGTGTAAACAAGCTGACATTGTGCCATTTGTTGATCGACAGCAATACCTTTATGATCAACCGGGAGCGGACAAATATTGGCCCTGCGGGCCTGAAACTGATGCAGTGCTTCCGGGTAGCCGGGGTTTTCAATCCCTACGGTTGTCTGGCTGGAAACCAGAAGTTTGGACAGATAATACAAGCTGTTCTGGCACCCCAAAGTCACTGCTATCTGATCTTTGTCGACAAAAATCCCCCGCTTCGGTAAAACCCTCGTACGTACCTGTTCTATCAGGGCTTCACTGCCTGCATTCACTGAAGTCCATGTCCGGTGATTACTTTTATTCAGCGATTGAATGCTGCACTTGCGCCATTCGGAAACAGGAAATAAATCTTCATCGACAACACCACTGACAAATAAATACGGATAGCGGTCTAAGTCCTGAGCAACCCGTTTGGACACGGTATTTTCAGTAATCAGATAATTGCTCCAGTCCAGCTGCTCTGTTTCTGGCTGTTGTTCAGATTGAATCGGTTTGAGGGCAGGGAGTTCCAGAGCCGGATTAATGAAATAACCTTTTCTTTCCAGAGAAACTAAAATGCCATCTTCGGTCAGCTGTTCATACACCCGCAAAATTGTATTACGGGAAACCTGAAGTTCTTTTGCCAGGCGTCTGGAAGAAACCAACGCTTTATCTTCAGGAATAAACCCTTCAAAGATAGCTTGTGCGATGCTGCTTTTGATTTGATCCTGAAGTGTTCTGTCATTCAATGGATCAATATGAATGTATTGGCTTAGCATACGGCTTACTCCTGCTCTGCTTTGTCACCGTAATCTCGAAACTATCACCAGTTTAATCAATGTTTCAACGACTATCTGAGATTCAACGGCTATCTGAGGCGTCGCTGCCGTCTGGGCGGGGTTATATGGAAAAAGCGAAGGTAATGCCTGAGAGGATGCTGTACCTTCGCTTTGAATACACCTGAGATGCTTTGTTCTCCGGTGTCTGTTTAGCCTGCCAGAAGCGTTTGTAATTCAGCTTTTACAATATTCAGCCCTTCTGTGATCAACTCTGGCTCAATCGTTAGTGGTGGCAGAAAACGAATCACATTTCCCTTCACGCCACAAGACAATAAAATCACCCCGGCGTGATTGCTTTTCACGACCAGCTGTTTGGTGAGATCAGCCAGCGGAGCACCAGTTGACGGATCATTAAATTCGATTGCGATCATCGCGCCCACTTGCCGGATATCTCCGATTTGAGGGATTTCTTTCTGCATTGCTGTCAGCTGTTCTGTGAACTGAGCCCCGACCAGCTGAGCTTTTTCACACAGATTCTCCTGCTTGATCACATTGAACACTTCAACAGCAGCCGTACATGCCAGCGGTGAACCCGCATAAGTTCCACCAATTCCACCCGGATTGGCTGCATCCATCACTTCCGCTTTGCCGACCACGCCGGAAATCGGGAAGCCGCCACCTAAGCCTTTGGCCATGGTGACAATATCGGGTTCAACATCAAAATATTCGCACGCAAACATTTTGCCGGTTCTCGCAAATCCTGTCTGAATCTCATCACAAATCATCAGGATGCCATGCTGGTCGCAGATTTCCCGTAGTTTGCTGACCCAGGAAGCTGGTGCCTGATAGAAACCACCTTCACCCTGGATGGGTTCGAAAATAATGGCTGCAATCCGGCCGGGTTCAATGTCACAGGCGAACAGATCAAACAGGGCGTTGATGCTCTCTTCTTCAGTCACACCATGATAAGTATTCGGGAATGGCAGATGATAGATTTCATTTGGGAAAGGTCCGAAGCCAGCTTTATAAGGGGCAACTTTACCCGTCAGGCCCATACACATATTGGTCCGGCCATGGAAGCCGCCTTTAAATGCAATAATACCGGAACGACCAGTATATGCTCTGGCGATTTTCACTGCATTTTCAACCGCTTCAGCACCCGTTGTCAGAAACGCAGCTTTGGTTTCTCCAGAGATTGGGGCATGCTCAACGACTTTTTCAGCCAGTTCAACGAAGCTGCCGTATGGTGTCACCATTGAACAGGTATGACTGAAATTTTCCAGCTGTTTCTTCACCGCTTCAACGATCTGTGGATGCGAATGGCCCGTATTATTCACTGCAATACCAGCAGCAAAATCAATATAAGTCTTACCTTCAATGTCAGTGATTTTTGCATTCTTAGCTGATGCAGCATAAACAGGCGCAAGGTTTGCCATCCCTTTTGCAACGACTTTTTCTTTACGTGCCTGCCATTCCAAATTTGTCATATCTTTATTCCTTCACAAAATCTGTGTTTACCCATTTCATCTGTTTCAATGACAGTTTCAGCGTATCGTGTCTGATGATTCAGGGTATCGGGTCATATTTGAAATGATCGCTGTTGTGACGGGCGATCATTCCGGTTCACATAATCTGTTCTTAAAATCCACCGAAACAGAGGTATTTCACATTCAGGTATTCATCAATGCCCTGTTTGGCACCTTCGCGGCCGAATCCTGATTGTTTAACACCACCAAACGGCGCGACTTCGTTAGAAATGATGCCTTCATTGATTCCTACCATGCCATACTCGAGTTTCTCTGCGATATTGAATGCGCGGTGCAGGTTGCCGGTGTAGAAGTAACTCGCCAGTCCGTAAATGGTATCGTTGGCTTTTTCGACCAGTTCAACATCGTTTTCGAAGCGAATGACCGGTGCTATGGGGCCAAAGAGTTCTGTTTGAACAATTTCCATCTCCTGCGTGACATCAGCCAGAATGGTTGGCTCAACAAACAGACCTTCCAGCGATCGGCCGCCTGAAATGATTTTCGCGCCTTGTTCAACCGCTTCGTTGATGTACCCCATCACACTGTTTTTCGCCTTCATATCAATCAGCGGACCAATATTGACACCCGCTTCCAGACCATTGCCGACTTTCAGCTCAGCCACTGCTTTGGCCAGTTTTTCAACAAACTCGTCATACACGGCATTCTGAACATAAAAGCGGTTTGCACAGACACAGGTTTGGCCGGCATTACGGAATTTTGAAGCAATAGCACCTTTGACAGCTTCTTCGATATCAGCATCTTCAAACACAATAAAAGGTGCATTTCCGCCCAGCTCCATTGAGGTACGCTTGATGGTATCCGCACATTGTTTGATGAGATGGCTGCCGACCTGAGTTGAACCGGTAAAGGACAGTTTTTTAATGTCATCGTTCTGGCAGAAAATATCGCCAACAGCGACAGATGAATGGTTGTTCAGCACAATCAGCAGGTCTTTTGGCAGTCCTGCTTCGTAAGCCAGTTCAGCCATTGCATAGGCAGAAAGTGGCGTCTGATTCGCTGGTTTGACGATAAAACTACATCCCGCTGCAAGCGCAGGGGCTGCCTTACGGGTGATCATTGCGATTGGGAAGTTCCAGGGTGTAATCGCCGCAGCCACACCGACCGGTTGCTTAATGGTCATAAGCCGTTTACCGGAGGCTGGTGTCGGAATCGTTTCGCCGTAAGTTCTTTTCCCTTCTTCAGCAAACCATTGAATGAAAGAGGCACCGTACAGGACTTCCCCTTTTGCTTCAGCCAGTGGCTTACCCTGTTCAAGGGTCATAATTCTGGCCAGATCATCACTGTTTTCAATGACCAGATCATACCATTTGCGCAGTATGGCACATCGTTCCGCAGCGGTTCTTTCCTGCCATAACAGTTGCGCCTGCTTTGATTTTTCGATTAATCCATTTATTTCAGCCGTTGGCACAGAGGGGATGTAAGTCAGGATCTCATCTGTTGCCGGGTTCAGCACTGCAATTGCATCATCACTGGAAGCACATGTTACTTTGAGTAAATTTTTATTAACAATTTGGTCCATCACTGTGTCTCACTTATTCGCTGTTATAGCGATGTTAAATCTAAAATCAGTGATTCCCGAAGTACCAGATAAATTAATTGTGTGGTACCAGTTATCAATCAGAACTCTGGATCAACATGGCTGGTACCATACGAAATCTCTGTCTGGTTCTATCGCTTTTCACTGAGTTTCTTCATATTGAGTCAGGACACAAATCAGTAACAAACTAGTAACGACACAGGAAGAGGAATTTCTATGTTTGGAGTAAAGGGAAAGACACTGGCGAAAAAATTACTGGCAGTAACGCTTGGCGTCAGTGCGCTGGTGAGTTCGGCTGCGGGGTTTGCCGCTGAGTATAACTGGCGTTTTGCAAACCTTTATGGCCGGGGAACAGCATTTGGTGCAGTCTATGAAGATTTAGCAAAACAAATTGAGACCATGTCTGGCGGCCGTATTGCTGTACAGGTACTTTATTCCGGTGAAGGTGTAGGAACCAGTGGTATCCTGAATGCGGTGAAATCTGGCCTGATAACGATGGGCGCACCGTTCCAGCCAATGCATGCAGGTGAGTTTCCTGCAGGGGTTGTTGAAGTCGGTTTGCCTGGTGGTACATCTGACGTCGGTGAACTGATGACTTTGTTCCATGAGCGCGGTTTTGGCGATGTCATGAAAAAAGCCTATGCATCTCAGGGCCTGGTTTCACTGGAACCTTATATCCAGCCACCGGTTTACATCATTACCAAGAAACCAATTAATTCAATTGCTGACTTTAAAGGCATGAAGATTCGTGCGCCGGGTGCTTATGGTAAGTTCCTGCGTAACTTGGGTGCTTCACCCGTTTCACTGGCATGGAGTGAAATCTATACCTCACTGGCAACCGGTGTCATTGATGGTTCGATTGGCTCGAACATGATTGACCACCGTGACGGTAACCACGTTGAAGTGGCCAAGTATATGTATCCACTGCCGATTGCCGGTGCTCAGGTATTGCCCATTGTGGTCAACCGCAGAGCCTGGAATAAACTGCCTGATGACTTGAAAGCGATTGTCAAAGGTGCAACGGCAGTGCATGCCATCGAGCAGGTTACTAAATCAAAGCTTTGGGAATCACAGGCTGTGGCTGAAATGGAAGCGAAAGGCCTGAAATGGAGCCCGGCACCATCAGATGCAGACAAAAAAGCCTGGAAGCAGGCAGGTCAGACGCTTGCTCAGGAATATGCGAAAGAGAATCCTTACTCGAAACAACTCGTAGAGATTCTTGAAAAGCAGTAAACATGGACATGTCAGGGTGAAGTGCTTGTCTTCACCCTGACTGGTTTAGGAGTTAAAACGATGACATTAGTTTTAAGAGGATATTGTCAGTTCATCAGATATGTTGTCAGATTTATCGGGCGCTCAGTGTCTTATTTACTTCCTGTGCTGGCCGGTATTGTCGCTTACGAAGTATTTGCCCGTTATATCCTGGATAAACCCACTATTTGGGGCTACGACTCTTCTCTGTTTTTGTTCGGATATATCGCTGCACTTGGCGGGGCGTATGCCCAGCAAAAAGAAGCGCACATTAATGTAGATATTGTTCACGGAAAAGTATCAGAGAAAGTGCGTCGTCTGTTTGATATGACGACCGCAATACTGGCAATCGGTTTTCTGGCTGTGATGACAAAAATGTGCTTTGGTATGTTTCTCGAAAGTATGGAGTTTCACTATAAGACCCAAAGTGAATGGGCACCGCCAATGAACCATTTCTGGCTCATGGTTACCATTTCTGCTGTGATTTTTATTGCGCAGTATTCGACAGAATTAATTCAAAACATTTTCTGGTTTGTCACTGGCAGAGAGTTATTGGGTGAGCACTGTGATCTCAGTGAGTTGAGTGAGCAACCTTTCAGGGTCGACAGCCACCAGATTGATAAGCCCGCTTTTGACAAGGAGAGTCCTGATGGGAATTGAAATGTTAACCGTGGTCCTGCTGGCCTGTATTTTAACGGCATTCGCCTTAGGTGCTCAGGTCGGTCTGGCATTGGGCGGAATTGCGATGGGAGTGGGTTACGTCACCTGGGGTGACTCCATGTTTAATATTGTCCCGACTACGGTTGAAAGTACTTTTTTCAACTTTATTCTTTTAGCAATCCCACTTTATATCTATATGGGACAAATTCTGACCCGTTCAGGTATCGGTGATGCCATGTTTAATGCCAGTCAGCTGGCGATTGGGCGCCTGCGTGGATCACTGGCGATCAGTGTGATCGGCGTCTGTTCGATGATTGGTGCGATGGTGGGAATTATCGGTGCCGGGATAATGACTTCGAGCAGTATTGCGCTGAAGCCGATGCTGGATCGTGGCTACGATAAAAAACTGGCGCTGGGCGTAATTATGGCGGGGGGATCGCTGGGGATTTTGATTCCGCCAAGTATTCCGATGATCATGTTTGCTTCTTCCACGCAAAACTCCGTGGGAAAAATGTTTTTAGGTGCCATGGTGCCGGCATTGATTACCATTGTTTTGCTGATTTCTTATGTGATTATCTCGTGTAAGCTGAATCCGGAGCGCGCACCGCTCGATTCTGATAATGATATTGAAGTTCCAAAAGGTTATGAGCTGTTTAAAACGATTCGGGATGGGGCTTCCTCACTGGCGCTGATCGTGGTTGTTTTAGGCAGTATTATTGCAGGGATTGCCACACCCACCGAATCGGGCGCTTTAGGCGTTGTGGGTGCGATTATTCTGGCGATTTTGTTTAAACGCTTTAAGCCCGAAATGCTGCGTAAGGCCGGGATGCAAACCTCGATTCTTGTGAGTGTGGCGATGTGGATTATTCTGGGTGCCTCCGTTTTCAGTAACTTCCACTTACTGATGGGCATTCAGGGGATGGTGTCAGGATTTACCAAAGGTCTGGACCTGCCTCCGATTGTGATCATCATGATGTTCCAGGTCATCATGCTATTCCTTGGGTTTATTATCGATGAATTTATTATCGTGCTGATGTGCGCGCCGATCTTTACGCCTGTGGCTGTCTCTCTGGGCTATGACCCAATCTGGTTTGGTGTGTTGATGATTCTCAACATTGTGATTGCTGTTCAGACACCACCGTATGGCTTTGCACTTTTCTATCTGAAGGGAATTGCACCAAAAGGGGTAACCATGATGGATCTGTACAAATCGGTGATTCCGTTTATCTCGGTTCAGTTCATTGTTTTGGTGATTTGTATGATCTTCCCTGACCTGGTGACATGGTTACCTAATCTGGTTATGAATAGTTAACATTGAAACGTTTGTGGTAGTTATTGATTGAGTAAAGCTGAGATAGCGCTAAAATCAGACAGTAGTCTTAACATACTGTGTAGTCTTCAAAAAATAAAAGGAGAAGATAAATGGCCACAGACTCAATTGCTGATACTGCCGCAGCAAAAACAGTGGAAAACCTGTCACAGGTGAATCACTGGCTGACTGATAATTCCGACCTGCTGGTTCAGTATGGCGTGAACATTCTGGCAGCAGTACTGATCCTGTTCATTGGTAACCTGTTCGTCAAACTGATTGCGGGCAGTGTTGCCAGAGTCCTGAAGAAAAAAGCTATGGATACGGCAGTCGTCGAGTTTATTCATGGTTTGATTCGTTACCTGCTGTTCATTATTGTACTCATTGCTGCGTTAAGCCGGGTTGGCGTACAAACGGCTTCAGTTGTTGCTGTCATTGGTGCTGCCGGCCTTGCTGTTGGTCTGGCTTTACAAGGGTCATTGTCAAATTTTGCAGCTGGTATTTTAATTGTCGCTTTCCGGCCATTTAAATCAGGTGATTTTGTTGAAGTCTCCGGCGTCTCAGGTGCGGTTGAAAGTATTCAGATTTTTCAGACGGTATTAAAAACGCCGGATAACAAAATGGTTGTCGTGCCTAACTCTGGTGTGATTGGCGGGCCGATTACAAACTACTCCCGCCATGCAACCCGGCGGATTGATTTTGTGGTTGGTGTGTCTTACAGCGCTGATTTGCAAAAAACCAAACAAGTGCTGAAAGAAGTGATGGAACGTGATGAACGTGTTTTGAAAAGCCCTGAAGTCACGGTCGGTGTCGTCGAGCTGGCGGACTCTTCAGTCAATTTTGTGGTTCGCCCATGGGTGAAAACGGAAGACTACTGGGGGGCATACTTTGATTTAACTCAGGCGATGAAAGAAGCGCTGGATGCAAATGGAATCGAGATTCCGTTCCCGCAAATGGATGTCCATCTGGAAAAAGCGGATGCTTCCTGATAAACGGTTCTGAACTGATTTTCTGTACAAAAAGCGGTGATGTTCACCGCTTTTTTTCATTTGAACGTCTATGACGTGATGAGTATATAAGACTAAAGTTGCAAATTGAATAATATTTAACCAATCTGGTACAATGATACCGTGAAATTATTTTGAAAAGCCTCTGTTGTTGAATCACCGCATACTTTACTTCGGCTGGATGATTATAAAGTTATTTAATAACAACAGGTTGTGTTTGAGGTGTTGTTGTATGATTTATCACTTTCTGGTGAGATTAACCATTGGTTCTCTGGCTGTATTGGGAATAAAAATCAGTGCGCTGTACTTTTTGCTGCTGGTGGTATTACTCAATACCCATCATAAAGAATTTTTTGGCTGGTAATTTTCAGACTAAAGTCTGATAAAAAAGGCGCTGATCAGCGCCTTTTTTTACTTTTTTGCAATGTATCACATGGTTACAACGGTTCAACGACTGATTACAGAACGTGAACAGAGGCAGTGTTTGTTGTGCCTGAAGCAACCAATGCACCGGAAACCATGACAACGATGTCACCTTTGCGGCCCAGCTCCGAGCTCAAAGCCAGGTCTTTACCTAAGTGGTAGAAATCGTCAGTGCTGTTAATTGAGTCAACAACAACAGGTGTAATACCTTTTGACAGAACCAGTTGTGCTGCGGTTTTCTTGTTGGTTGTCAGCGCAAGGATGTTTGCAGTCGGGAAGTACTTTCTGACAGAGCGTGCAGATTTTCCGCCTTCAGTTGCAACCACGATGAGTGGTGCACTCAGTTTTTCAGCAGTATCGACAGCGCCTTTACAAACGGCTTCAGTAATTCTCAGACGAGGGCTGTCAAGACGTGAGCCCAGTTCTGCTTTCAGTGCAACATCAGTGCGCTGAGCAATTTGCGCCATGATGGTTACCGCTTCTACAGGATACTTACCTTTTGCTGTTTCGCCAGAAAGCATGACTGCATCGGTACCGTCCATGATCGCGTTAGCTACGTCACCGGCTTCTGCGCGGGTTGGACGTGGGTTTTTGATCATTGAATCCAGCATCTGAGTTGCAGTGATAACAACTTTTCTTGCACGGTTACATTTTTCGATCATCATTTTCTGGGCAAAGATGACTTCCTCAGGTGGAATTTCTACCCCTAAATCACCACGTGCAACCATGATGCCGTCGGATAACTCAAGAATTTCGTCGAAGTTATCAACGCCTTCCTGGTTTTCGATTTTTGAAATGATATGGATGCTTTCGCCGCCATTTGCATTCAGCAGTTCACGAATTTCACGGACATCGTCAGCTTTACGAATAAATGAAGCCGCAACAAAATCAACACCCTGTTCACAACCGAATTTCAGGTCAGATTTATCTTTTTCAGACAGCGCTGGCAATTTCACAGAAACGCTTGGCAGGTTCACACCTTTATTCTCACCCAGTGCGCCATTGTTCAGAACCGTACATTTCACTTCTGTTTCGGTTTTTGCAATCACTTCCATTTCCAGCAAGCCATCGTCAACCAGAATGGTGTTACCTACAGAAAGATCCTGAGCAAATCCAGGATAAGTGACAGCAACACGGTCTTTGTTTCCGACCACCGTTGCATCTGTTGTAAATGTGAATTCCTGGCCAGCGACCAGATCAACATCATCGCCGTTTTCCAGCTTGATGGTACGGATTTCAGGACCTTTAGTATCCAGAAGAATCGCGAGTTGTTTTCCGGCAGCTTGCATGACCTGACGGAAGTTTTTGATACGACCGCCATGTTCTTCGTAATCACCGTGAGAGAAGTTTAAACGCATGACATTCATACCAGCGTCAACAAGTTGGGTAAGCTTCTCTACTGATTCTGTTTTAGGGCCAATCGTACAGACGATTTTGGTCTTCTTCATGGAAAATATTCTCCGATATTCATATCAAATTGAAAGAAAAGGGGTGCCTTAAAGTGTTTTACATTTCGGTTTAACCCGGATTGTTGTTCGTTTGCCGGGCATTAAGCGGCTTACACTGCAAAGCTGAAAATCTTTCAACAGAATGGTCATTTTACAACTGATAATGACCCCCTGTTTTGAATAAAAACACATCAATATTCGGGGTGTTGCGCGGTTTTTGTGATGTATTTTAGTAACTCAACATTCATTTTTGTAATTTTCTTACTTTAATGAGGGCGAATTCTATCATCTAACTAAGAGAATAGCACTGTCTAAGACTTGTTTTAGGACAAGGTTTTTGCATGAAGTATTAATTTTTTTTATCAAAATAAATAGACAATAACCTTTCGTTTTGATTATTATTTGTTTCACTTTGAAACTTATAGTTATCATTTTTTATGTTGAAACGAAACACTCAAGTCAGGCGTCACGAAATTGTTCAGCTGGTGAATCAGGATGGTGAGGTCAGTGTTGAGTCTCTGTCCCGGCGTTTTCAGACTTCTGAGGTAACTATCAGAAAAGATCTGACTTCCCTTGAAAAGAATGGGCAATTACTGAGACGGTATGGCGGTGCGGTCGCATTACCGCAGGAGGTTGTGATTGATGAGGTCAATTCAGATGTTTCGGTTCAAAAGGAATTACTTGCGGTTGAAGCAGCAAAACTGATCAAAGATCATCACAGGATCGTGATCGATAGTGGCAGTACCACCGCCGCATTGATTCAGCAGATGAATAATAAACAGGGTTTGGTGGTGATGACCAATACATTGCATATTGCGAATGCGTTGCATGAATTGGAAAACGAACCCACACTTTTAATGACCGGCGGCACGTGGGATCCGCATTCTGAATCATTTCAGGGACAGGTTGCCGAATCTGTTCTTCGTTCTTATGACTTTGACCAATTGTTCATTGGCTGTGACGGCATTGATTTAAGCCGGGGCACAACCACATTTAATGAACTCACCGGATTGAGCAAAGTGATGGCGGAAGTTTCCCGCGAAGTCGTTGTCATGGCTGAGTCAGAGAAAATTGGCCGGAAAATTCCAAACCTTGAACTTGGATGGGACAAAATTAGTGTGCTTGTTACCGATAATGATTTATCCAAAGCAGATGAACAGTTGATTATGGCACATCAGGTCAAAGTGATTCGTGCGAAATAAATACCCTGTGTTTTATAGCGAACAGCATCCGGGGTTAACAAATGAAGCAGGCGAAGCCAGATTGATCCGGTCTGTCGCCAACCATTGATGAGAATGGAGAAAGAATATGTGTGGAATTGTTGGTGCAGTGGCACAACGAGATGTGGCTGAAATTTTAGTCGAAGGGTTACGTCGTCTGGAATATCGCGGATATGACTCCGCCGGGGTTGCTGTGATTGATCATGAAAATCAGCTGACCCGGGTCCGCCGGCTGGGTAAAGTTCAGGAACTGGCAGATGCGGTTGAACAATCTCATGTTGCCGGTGGCACCGGCATTGCGCATACCCGTTGGGCAACACATGGTGAACCTTCTGAAGCCAATGCCCATCCACACGTATCGGGCGATATTGCCGTGGTTCATAACGGGATTATCGAGAATCATGAAGCACTCAGAGCGCTGCTGCAGGAGCGGGGATATCAGTTCAAATCTCAGACTGATACTGAAGTGATTGCACATCTGGTTGAGTGGGAACTGCGTCAGAGTGAATCACTGACAGAAGCGGTCCAAAAGGCTGCGAAACAGCTTGAAGGTGCGTATGGTACTGTCGTGTTGGATCGCCGCGATTCATCCCGTCTGGTGGTTGCCCGTTCCGGAAGTCCGATTGTGATTGGCTTTGGGGTCGGGGAAAACTTCCTGGCCTCTGATCAGCTGGCTTTGCTGAATGTGACCCGTCGCTTTATGTATCTGGAAGAAGGTGATGTGGCGGAAATTACCCGCCGTGAGGTGACTGTATTTGATGTCAATGGTGTCAAAATTGAGCGTGAGATTTCTGAATCGAATGCAGAACATGATGCCGGTGATAAAGGTCAATTCCGCCACTTTATGCAAAAAGAGATTTTCGAGCAGCCTAAAGCGTTAATCAATACGATGGAAGGCCGGTTGGGTAAAGATAGTGTTGTCGTTGACAGTATTGGTGTGCATGCCGCAGAGATCCTGGAAAAAGTTGAACATGTGCAGATCGTCGCCTGTGGCACATCGTATAACGCCGGGATGACCGCCCGTTACTGGTTTGAGGGGATTGCAGGGGTAAGTTGTGATGTCGAGATCGCTTCTGAGTTCCGTTACCGTAAGTTTGTAACGCGCCCGAACAGTCTGTTAATTACGCTGTCTCAGTCCGGTGAAACCGCCGATACACTGGCAGCGCTGCGCCTTGCCAAAGAAAAAGGTTACATGGCGGTGATGACGATCTGTAATGTGGCCGGATCATCGCTGGTCCGTGAGTCTGACATTGCATTTATGACCCGCGCCGGCGCTGAAATCGGTGTCGCATCGACCAAAGCATTTACCACGCAACTTGCCGCTTTACTGATGCTGGTTACCGGCATCGGGAAACAGAAGCAGCGAATCGATGCAGCGAAAGAGAAAGAAATCGTCGATGCATTGCGTGCGCTGCCGGCCCAGATTGAGTCAGCACTCAAGTTTGATAAGCAGATCGAAGCCTTAGCCATTGATTTTGCAGACAAACACAACACTTTGTTCCTCGGCCGGGGTGAGTACTACCCCATTGCACTGGAATCAGCACTCAAGCTGAAAGAGATTTCTTACATTCATGCTGAAGCTTATGCCGCCGGTGAGTTGAAACATGGCCCACTGGCGTTAATCGATGCGGATATGCCGGTTGTGGTCGTTGCGCCCGGAAATGAACTGCTGGAAAAACTGAAGTCAAATATCGAAGAAGTGCGGGCCCGCGGTGGCTTGTTGTATGTCTTCGCTGACGAAGGTGCGGGTTTTGAATCCGATGAAACCATGAAAATCATCACCATGCCGAAGGTCAGTGAAATTACCGCACCAATTTACTACACCGTGCCAATGCAGTTACTGTCTTACCATGTGGCTTTGATTAAAGGTACCGATGTGGATCAGCCGCGGAATCTGGCGAAGTCGGTGACTGTGGAATAGATAACTAAATTTTCGAGAGTTGTAAGACTTATACAATAAACCCTGTCTTTATCGTCAGGGTTTATTTATGAAAAAGAAATTAATGCATTGAACTTACAACTTTTAATTACTTAATATTTCTACACCATGGACATTAAGACCGTAGTTAGCTGCACAAGTATGATCTAACAGCAACATGACTTTTTTATTTTGTGCTTGTGCTGTAGCCAAAATTGAGAACATTTGCATACTAAAATCAGAGTTATTATCGTAATGATAGGTAGCCATTTTCTGCTCATTGGTGACACTACAAGTTGTATTTGGTGTTTCTGCTACATGAACAGTCATCCGATGAGCACCGTCGTAATATCTGGCTAGTTTAGTAATTGTGAATGGTCCATGCCATATTTGGTTCGTACCTGCATGTGTGGTTGCATATGTACTACAGGAAAGAAATAGTCCTAAAATAACAAGTAATATAGATTTCATATTTTGCTCCGGAGATTTTATGCTTTGACAGCCTCAGCATGTTGGGGAGTAATAAAAATTAATCAGATAAAATCTCAACACCGTGAACATTCAAGCCATAGTTTGCAGCACATGTTCTATCCAGTAATAACATAACCTTTTTATTTTGTGCTTGTGCTGTCGCTAACACTGTGAACATTTGCATACTATAATTACTGTCATTGGCTGTCTGGTAAGATGCCATCTTCTGTTCGTTGGTGATACTACAGGTTGTACTTGGTGTTTCTGCTACATGAACCGTCATCCTGTGGGCTCCATCATAATATCGGGCTAACTTCGTGATAGTAAATGGTCCGTACCATGTCTGACCGTTTCCAGCATTTGTCGTTGCAAATACGCTAAGAGAGGTCATTAACCCTAGTGCTAAAATAATTAGTTTTCTCATGTGCTTAATCTTCCGGTTGTAATATACTGAACTGAATAGTCAGAAATTCTGACTATTGTAAATAATTTTAAATTAATAATTCCTTATATTTTTACCTGATAAAAAATTAAAATCAACTTATCAAAATATTAGTTGATAGTGATCTATGCCATAATAAATTTATTTTTCATACAATTAAGTTCTCTTTATAGTTAGTTATTTTTTTTAAAATTTTTTTATGATATTTTAAAAAATATAATGCTTAGATTAAAATATGTATCCAGTGTCATAGTAATGTTAGTTATATAATTTATGACCTTGTTTTTATTATGATTTAATTAATTTTATTCGATTGTGTGTCAGGTGGGAAGTGATAATTAATCGTTGGCTAGTGATTTTTTTTATAGGTTCAGTTCTGGTTGCTGGTATTAATATTCTGCTTTGGTATAACGATACCCAGACAGAACCTAATACATTTTTGTCGACTGAAGAAAATGTTCAGTCACCTGTTTCTGCTCATAAAAAAGAACCCTTGACAGTAGAAAAAATAAATCGTCAGGCTCCGGTCAGACAACTTCGTAAGGTGTTGATTCATGGTGAGTTAGGTGAGTCTGACCATGTGCTCTCTTCACAAGAGATCGACCAACAAACACAGCAACT
Organism: Vibrio aerogenes; assembly: GCF_024346755.1. Classification (NCBI taxonomy): domain Bacteria; kingdom Pseudomonadati; phylum Pseudomonadota; class Gammaproteobacteria; order Vibrionales; family Vibrionaceae; genus Vibrio; species Vibrio aerogenes. Next base: position 479,865 of record NZ_AP024861.1, read on the forward strand.
AGAACAAGAGCTAAAATCGCTCAGTTCGGAAAATGAATAATATTATTTATCATATCATGTCGTGATGTCACAACAATGTTAAGTAGGAATGGGATCATAAATCTATGAATAAGCTCGCCGGCCTGTTGGGTCTTTTAACCGCTTCCGTGTGTGCTCAAACTGTTTCTTATACAGAAACAGTCGGGACGTTGCCTGGAGAACTGAGTATTACTCAGGGAATCGCCTCTTATCAAATACCTTTGGAACTACCTGATGGGCGTGGTGGAAATACCCCGCAACTGGCGATTGAATATTCCAGTCAGGTTGACAGTCATTCATCGATGGGCGTTGGTTTTACTTTAAGTGGCCTGACATCAATTGGACGTTGCAGTAGCAACCAGTTTACCGATCAGCAATATTTACCGGCAGAAAATAGCCCGCGGGATAAGTTTTGCCTGAATGGTTCCCGAATGGTTATTGCTGATGGTATCCGGGGCGAAGATGGCTCCGTTTATTTCCTGCAGCAAGATAACCTGACCCGGATTTCACTGACAAATAACGCCTCTGATTCTGGCAGTTACTTTGTTGCTAAAACAAAATCCGGTGAGCAGATGACTTATCGTTTTCATACGCAGAGTGGTCTATGGCTGTTAAGTGAAACAACAAATACGACGCAGACGAATCCAGTGAAGTATACCTATACGGATAACGGAGATATTTCCCGGATTAGTTATGATATTTATCAGGTTGATTTTAAATATCAACCCATGCCAAATTCTGATTTTCTGTTATCCCGGAAAAACAAGGTTGGCAAACTCTATTCATCTTCTGAAAGGCTGACCCGCATTGAGCTTTCAGCCAGTGATACGCTGAAAACTTATTATAAAATTAATTACCAGCCAAAAGGGGAGACTCAGGTTTCCTCAATTGATGGTCATCTTGTTCGCTCTGTTCAGTATTGTGACAGCAGCAATCAATGTTTGCCGGCAACCACTTTTACCTGGAACAATATTCAACAGCCGGCAGCAGATCAGGAATTTTTCAGTCAAAGTACTTTGAATACTCAAATGGGGAACTGGGGTAAGAAGACGCCAGCTGGCTGGAGTGGTTACCCGATTTCATGGTGGACTGATGTGACCGGGAATGGTGATTTTGATTTTTGTAAAACAGCATCGTCCGGGATGAATTGCCATTTTAACGTGGCGGGGGAAAACCATGAGATTGCCTTTACTTTAACAAATTGGGGAAGCGCTGACTCTCATTGGTGGTTGGATCTCAATGGTGATAACAAAAATGAGTATTGCCGGGATGATAATCAACAGTTGGTTTGTACGACTTTTTCACGTGATGGTAGTCAAAAATCGGACCAATATCCTTTACCTGATCTCGGTGTCAAAGATTATCGTTGGTGGCAGGATATGGATGGTGACGGGGTGACAGAGTTTTGTCGCCGGGTGACAACCGATCTGGTTTGTAGTCAACTGGAAAAGCAAGATTCAGGTTTCCTCTGGAAAGACACCCTTCATCTGAAAAATATGACCTGGGAGAAAGGTGCTCAGGTCAGCTGGGTCGATCTGGATGGCAATGGCAGCCAGGATTTATGCCGGATTGCAACGACAGGTGCAATGACTTGTACCTTGTTCAATGGCACTGAAGTGAAAGGTGCTCAGGAACGTCATTTTTCATTGACTAAAGCTGGCGCCAGTGACAAGCGATGGTGGGTCGATATCAATGGTGATGGTGCCAGTGATTTATGCCGCGCAACAAAGAATAGTGCCGGAAAAGAGATTGATTTAACTTGTTCTTATGGTTCTTTGGAGCAGGTTACAGAGCTGAATAATGATTTGGTGCTGGAAGGTGGCACAGACTGGGCTGGCACCTGGGGAGATACCGGCAAAAGCTGGTGGCAGGATTTCAATCAGGATGGTGTGATTGATTTCTGCCGGGCGATAGGCACTCAGGTCTCATGTACGAATATCAATCATGAAAACTATCGGTTTAAGATCACTTCGTGGGGAGATGGCAAACGTTGGTTTTTCGACCTCAATCAGGATAGCAAACTGGATTTTTGTACCAGTCAATCTGGTCAGCTCAATTGTGCTTCAGCAAGTACGCCTGCCCGTCAGTTTTTATTATCCAAAGTCACAAACGGATTGGGGATGACCTCTCAGGTCTGGTTCGGTTCTTACGGAGCGCATACGGATCGTACCAAGCTAACACCACCAGAATTGCCGATGCGTTCACTTTCACTTGCCAGCCAGGTCGCTTACCGGTTGGATGCGGATAACGGAAGCGGAAAAACCAGTTATGTTTTCCGATATGGGCCGTATACTTATCATGGTGCTGGTGAACGAAGCGGCGGGTTCTCATGGATCATGCAAAGGGAGTTCATTAATGGTAAGAACAGCCGTAACCATTACGTTGAGTTATATACGGCATTCCCTTATACCCAGCGGACAAAACATTCGCAGGAATATCTTGCAAATGATGATCAACTTGATGCGACTTGTTCCAAATGTAATGAGGATAGTTTCTGGAACTATCGTCACCTCACATTGACCAGAGAGTCAGAAACTGCTTTTGGGTATAAAACACAGACACGAACCGGTCAGGCTTATCAGAAATCACAGCTTGAAGTGAATACAAAGGTACAAAGTCTTGCCAGTAAACCGTATCAGCTGATTCAGTATCAAAATCAATATTATGTAAAGAAACCAGAGATGCATGTGCCGATAGCCGGCTCGATTATCGTGCCGATCTCACCATCACCGCAATATTATCTGGCAGAAAATTTTGCAGAAATTTCAGAATTATCTCATGGTGCGAAAGCAACTTTGACGGCTGTATCTCAGGATGTTGCCGCACAGCTTGCTTTGCAACCGATACAGCAAGAAGTTACTTATATTGTTGATCCTGTTCAATATCAGCAAGTTCTGAGCAATACACCAGTTACTGTTTCACACGAAACCTATCTGGTTTATGAGACAACCCGCACGGACAAAGAATATGATCTGAGTAAAGACCTGCTCAGAACGATTGTCACATCCAATGAACAGGTTGATGATTATGGTAATCCTGCGAAAAGCGTGACTGAGACAACCGGGATCAACCCGGTCAGTGGGGTAAGCGAGTCATATAAGACCGAAGTTGAAAAACAATACAGCAATGATAATAGTGCGAAGTGGCTGATTGGTCTTTTGACTCATGTACAAACTACTCATATTCATGCTGATGGCAGTAAAATTGTCCGGTCATTGGTGAATGAATATGATCCGGACACCGGTCTGTTGCTCAAAGAAACCAAGAACCCAGGGAATTCGTTAGCAGTGACAAAACAATATCACTATAACGATGAAGGTTTCCCTGAATCTGAAACGATTTCGGCTCAGCAAAACGGAAGTCAGTCCAGCCGGACAACAGCATCATTGCAAAACTTTTCACAGGCTACGCTGACTGAATCCCGGACCGATCCTATGGGACACCAGATCCGGACGGTGTTTGATCGGGTCAATAATTTGACTACAATTCGCGATATCAACAACCTTGAATCCCGGATTTATAAGGATAGTTTCGGTCGTAAGACAGAGATCTGGCAACCAACAACAAATGGATTTGTGAAAACCTATATCAGCTATTTATCAGCATCAGCCAGCCAGTGTGGTCCGGTGCCATCAGGTGCTGTGTATTGTAAAGTATCACAAACCAGCGGTAAGCCTGATGAAGCTGTTTTCTACGATCTGCTTGATCGTGAAATCCGTAAGTCACATAAGGCATTGAATGGTAAGTGGGCGATAGTGGATAGCCAATACAATGCGCTGAATCAGGTATTGTCTGTGACACGTGCTTATTATCAGGGCGATGTGCCACAATATACTTATAATCACTATGATAAATCAGGTCGGCTTGTTTCTGTGTCTGAACCCGGACCCGCGGGTAAAGACAGTAGTTGGGTGACTTATACATACAGTCCGTTTGTGAAAGTTAAAACGGATGCAAATGGCAGAAAACATTCAACTTACACTAACGTCATGGGGTGGCAAATTCAGGTTAGTGAGGCCGAAGGTGGTAAGGTTTCTAAACATTACTACGCCGACGGTTCATTAAAACAGGTGACAGACTCGGGCGGCCATACAGCATCCTTCCAGTACAACATTCAGGGTAAAAAGATCTACCACAAAGATCCGGATCTGGGTACCTGGACATATGTTTATGATGGATTTGGTCAGTTGCAAAGCGTTACGGATGCAAAAGACCAAACGTCTGCGATGACCTATGATGCGCTTGGCCGGATGATAAAACGCACCGAACAAACAAAACAGAGTGGTGAAACGACTAAAAACCGGACGACAATCTGGGCTTATGATGCTGTTTCAGATAAGAATGGGACCCGCCGCTGGAATGGTGCGTTGCTGCAAAGTGAAGTAAAAGATGAGCTGATCGAGAATTACTACTTTGATACTGCCGGCCGGAAGATTAAAGAAGAACAGATTACGGAAGATCAGACATTTACGCGCTCATTTGAGTATAACACTTTGGGACAATTAGTGAAGGAGACCCGACCTGATAACTTTACGCTGAACTACAAGCGTGATAACACGACGGGGATCAATACGGAAATCTGGGGAGATATTACTCAGGCACAGGTGAATTTCAGTGCTGAAGAATATCAACAGGTCATTCTGCCGTTGATTGATCAGGCATTGGCCCGTGCGAAAGATTATCTGCAAAAAGTGAAAGAGCTTCGGGCACAGCAATACTTTTATCAGGCGCGTCAGGAGGAATATCAGGCACTTCAGGATCATGTCATTTCTGTTGATGGAGCTTCTGAGAATGCAAAATATGCGCAAAAGATGTATGCCGAATTACATGGACGTGCATTAGATGTGTATACCGATGAATATGGCGAAGAATATTATAGGGTGCCTGACCGCACTGTTATCGTGAATGGTTCGATGATGATTCCGGTTATTCAGTCCCCCCAATTCCATCTTAAGCTGGAAGGCAATGTTTTACGTCAGGTGAGTCTGGAAGAATGGGCAGCCGTTGAAAGCAGCCTGACATCTTCTGATAAGGTGGCTTATTACGGTAATTATACGCCGGAAGGTACATCAGGACTGGCAACGTTTACGCTTGACCGGGATGATCCGCTTTATGATCAACGGATGCGCCAGATGTTCACCCGCTTGAACACACTGGCAAGTGATATTCAGCGTGCTCAGTATGTTCAGGATCATATTAATCAAAAAGCAACCACCTATCTGGAAGCGGCAAATCAGTTGGTGAATCTGGTGAAACAGGTCAAACTGGTGTCACAAAAATATCGTTCTTTGACGACGTCGAGTGAGACAGAAGCTGAGCAGCTGCAAGCATTGAAAGATGATAACCCATCTGCCGGGCGTCTCAGTTACTGGAAAATGAGTGATATGGATGCTGAAGGAAGGATTACAGCTGAGGTTTATGGTAACGGGTTGATCAATAGCTATGACTACCATGAAGGCAGTGGTCAGTTACTGAATGTTTCAACCCGTCAGGGAAGTAAGCTGATTCGCTCGCTTCAATATACGTATGATCGTATGGACAATGTGACCAGTCGTTACGATATCGTGAATGATATTTATGAAACGTACAGTTATGACAAACTGGATCGCTTAATTTCGAACCGCCTGACGGGGACAAATGGCAAACATATGGATAATCCACTGTTTAATCAGACGTATACTGTGAAATACAGTACGGGTGGAAATATCGTTTATAAATCCGATGTCGGTAATTATCTGTATGCGGATGCTTCTCACGCTCATGCAGTAACGAAAGCTGGTGATGCGACATATACATATGATAATAACGGTAATATGCTGTCCGGAAATGGAAGAAGCTTTGTCTGGACTGGTTTCAATAAGCCAGAAAAGATGACTTCGGCTGATAGTTGGGCTTCATTCAAGTATGATCAGGACAGGAAGCGCTACTTTAAGCAAAATAACAACGGTGAGAAAACGTGGTATTTTGATAAATCTTACGAACGTGTTGAAGGAACTGATGGCAAAGTTACCCATAAGCAGTATGTTTATGCGGGTGGTCGCCTGATTGCTGTCAATATCGATGTGAAAAAGACCGATGGTGACGGAAATGATGCTTCTGTTGATCGACAGGTTCGTTATAGTCATAGTGATGCTTTACAATCAGTAGATATGGTTACCGATATCTGGGGGAACATTGTTACCCGTAAAAATTATGACGCATGGGGTAAATCACGTGCATTTGAATGGGCTAAACCGTCTAATTATGTTGCACAGGCGCTGATGATGAACCGGACTTATACCGGCCATGAAGAGGTGACAGAAGTCGGACTGATTCATATGAATGGACGGGTGTATGACCCGATACTGGCTCGTTTTATCAGCGCTGATCCTTATATCCAGGCACCGGATAATACGCAGTCTTACAATCGCTATAGCTATGTTGTCAATAATCCGATGAAATACTCAGACCCATCGGGGCACTTCTTTAAGAAGTTGTTTAAGAAAGCACGTAAGCTGTTGAAGCGAATTGCTAAAAATGTTTATCGGGAAGTATCTAAGAGTAAGTGGGTTAATGATACCCTCAGAGGCTTCTCCTGCTCCGTCGGGATGTTGGGATGTCTGTTATACGATGGGTTTATGACGCTTGGGAAAACAGGTTCTTTCACGAAAGCGGGGATATCAATGGCGGCAAGCTTTATTACGTCAGTTTCTGTAGATATCGGAGTTAAGGTAGGGAAATGGGTTCAGGAATTAGCGCTGAAAGCATCACCATATTTGAGTAAAGCGGTGAATGCAACTTTGTCATGGACAGGGATGGATAAACTCGTCGGTCTGTTTACCGATAAAAATGTCGGGAATCTGGCCTCGAAAGCAGCTGTATATGGTGCTTACAAAGGATCGAGTAAATTTGTCACTAAAGAGCTCAATAAACTGGCAGATTCGATGAAGAAAAATGCGAATTCGACTGAGACTGGTACGATTGCCCATGCGAGAAGCATGATAGCTTCTGCGGCTTCTATAACCAGTTCGCGTGGTGTTTCAGCGCAGCAGAGTCGTTCTCAATCAACGGCCGCTTCAGCCAGAACCAATCCATTGTCGGTATATGACACAACGACAAGTTATCAGCAGGATGTGCAGAGAGCCGCGGCAGGCTAGTTCACGTATTTTCAATCCCAATAGGAATCTGATGAAAAAACCTGACATTGATGTCAGGTTTTTTACTTGTTTGATAGCGATATTATCCTGACGATAAGCACTGATAATCCTATTTTAAAAGCCACTTTACTCCCTGACTTCCTCCCCCCATGCCAACTCTTTATAATTGTGTTTTATATCTTATTATGATATCTATTGCACTGCGTTGTGTTGTGTTACTTTGAAGCCACTGATGAATAAGTGACGGCTGTACATTCAAATATATCTTTGATGTGATTTGTTCTTTATTTCGATCGCTGAAGACACTGTCAGCTGTTTCTGCCTGTGAGAAAGACGATACTGACATTATCCCTTACAGATAATCCTGTTTTCACTCATGACGAGCGATTTGGTTGCAGTTTTCCTGCCTCAGGCGCTCAGGGTTTCAGTTGATTCAGAAGTTAATGTATATACCCAAAACTGAAGTTGCGCTCAAAGCGTGAGTCATAATAATTCCTGTATGGCCGGAGCTGGCAAAAGTATTGCCGAATATCAGCTGAGCAAGTTGGTTGTTTCTGAAAATAAAGGGATATTAAAAGAAAAGATACCAATCGCATAAAAGGTTTGAACATCAGAATGAGTTTGGCGGAGCAAGCGTCATTAACGTGATAACAACTTCAGGTATGTCCGGTATAAATTATATATAAGGTATACCATAATGTATAAAGAATTAGGCTGGATCCAGCAGACTCTGCTTGATCAGTTTCATCACCGTGCCAGTGAAATCGCTTTGCGGGACTGTGCTTCACTTCCGCATCAAATTTACACCTATCAGGACGTCGAGCATAAAATAAGCATCATTTCTGAATACTTACTCCCGCACTATAGCCAAAGAGCACTGCTGTTGCTTCCTGGTAGTTCTTATTTTGTGTTCAGTTTTTTAGCCTGTGCGATGTCAGGCGTGACGGCGGTACCGGTCAATCTGCCCGGAGAGAAAAGAATCCGCCGGGTGAAAACCATGCTGACCCATATCATGAAGGACTGCGATCCGAAAATTATTCTCGCCATGTCTTCATCCAGAGAAAGTATTGAATCACTGGGATGGAATCAGGAACGGCAGGTTATCTATCTGGATGAATTATTTGAAACTCATCAGGGGTTCTCACTCACCCAAACGATGTTCCGGGCGCCGGTTGCACCCGTTATGCTGCAATATTCGTCGGGGTCGACCGGGGTACCGAAAGCGGTGTGTAATTATGATAAAAATATCATGAATCACCATCACTTGATGGTCAGAATGAATGCTGCTGTTGACGGTATACATACGGCAACATGGTTGCCTTTTTATCATGATCTCGGATTGTTTTATGGCTTATTATTTCCGCTTTTCTCCGGCGGGAGCTGTACCTTTATCCGGCCAAGTCAGTTTGTTGCGGATCCGTTGTCATGGTTGTCTCTGATTGGACAATATAAAGCAACGATTATTACAGCGCCCGACTTTGCTTATCGTTTATGTGTGGATGCCGTTGATGAAAAAGAGGTTCCCGGACTTGATCTGTCCAGCCTGCAAGTCGCCTTAACCGCGGCAGAACCGATCCGGCCTGAAACCGTTGACCTGTTTCAAGACTACTTCCGCCCGGCAGGCTTTACCCCGGACATGTATATGACCGGTTACGGCATGGCAGAAGCCACACTGGTGGTCAGTTATAAAAAAATCGGCGCACCGATGATTCGCAAAACGTTTGATGAAAAAGCACTGGCACAGGGGATTGCCAAAGAGACGCCACAGGGCCGGGAATTGATTGGCTGCGGTAAAGAATTTGGCAGCTGGGATTTGAGAATTGTGGATCCGGATACCTGTCTTCAGTGTGAAGCGGGTCAGGTGGGTGAAGTCTGGATGAGCGGTGAATGTTTACCCGCAGGGTACTGGAATCAGCCAGAGCTGACAGCAAGTGTCTATCAGGCAAAACTGGCCGGGCAACCCAGTGATAAGCACTATTTACGGACCGGTGATTTGGCTTTTCTTCTTGAAGGTGAGCTGTATATTTGCGGACGAATTAAGGATGTGATTATTGTGGCGGGTGAAAACCATATGCCCAATGACATGGAAGCGACCATTGAAAAATACTGTGAGCTGGTAGATATCGGTGGTGCCTGCTTTGTTCAGGATACTGAGACCGGCGATATCAATAGTATTTGTGAAGTGCACCGTCATACGCCTGAAGAATATCTGGAAAGTCTGGCTCAGGATATTTACGCCCGGGTGCGTCAGCATCATCACTTGCTGGTGTCCCAAGTCATTCTGATCCCCAAAGGCCACCTCAAAAAAACTTCCAGCGGTAAAATCCGCCGCCGTCATATGCTGATGGATCTCAACAATGAGACATTGAATGTTTTATATCGTGCATCATTTAATGACATCAACAAAGAAGAGATTGCCCTTCGCACAGCAGACGGGAAGAGCGCAGAACCTGATTTCATTCTGTCGTCACTAAAAGCCGTGCTGGGAGAAGAGATTATCGATGAAAAACAGGGTTTTGCAGATCTGGGTGTGACCAGCCTTGTCGCTGCCCAATGGTGTCGGCAGCTGGCCGGACATTATGGGTTGTCCATGTCTCCGACGATCCTGTTTGCTTACCCGAATGTAAAAGCACTCCGCCAGTGGATCCATTCCCGTCTCCCATCTCAAGCGACAGAACAGTCGTCAGTTTCGGCCAGAAATCAGCAGGTTGCTGTGGTTGCAATCAGTTGTCGTTTACCCCGTCAGGAAGCAGACTCATCCTGGCGTGACTATGCTGACTGGCTGATGAAAGGTGAGTGTGCCGGAAAAATGCTGGCTTCGGATGATCGCCAGTTTTCCCTGCCGGTCGGCTATCTCGAAGATGTGGATAAGTTTGATGCCCGTTTCTTTGGTCTTTCTTCTCAGGAAGCCCGGTTGATGGATCCACAACAGCGTTGGCTGATGGAACTGGGCTGGCATCTGTTTGAGCAGGCCGGGTGGTCTCCTGCACAAATCAAAGGACAAAAATACGGCATTTATATTGGTCAGGGCAGTCAGGACTACAGCGATATGGTCGTCAGCCAGAATCATGAAAAGTTTGCCAAAGGGTATTTTGTCACCGGGAACTCCCGAAGTGCGGCGTCCGGCAGACTGGCGAAATACTTTGGACTGAGAGGTCCGGCAGTCACGATTGATACGGCTTGTTCTTCTTCTTTGGTGGCCATTGATGCCGCGGTGAAATTCATTCAGTCCGGTAGCGGTAATACCGCCATTGCCGGTGGGGTGAACTTTCTGCTTTCAGCATCGAATGAACAGGCATTGATCAGCGCAGGCATGCTCTCTCCGGATGGTTGTTGCTCAACACTCAGTGAGCAGGCCAATGGCTATATGCGCTCCGAAGGGGCCGGATTAATCCTGCTGAAAAGTTATGATGCTGCGGTTGCTGATGGCGACCCCATCCTGGCTGTGATAGAAGCCAGTGCCGTCGGGCAGGATGGTGAGAGCAGCAGCCTGACTGCGCCCAATCCTTTAGCGCAGGGGGCAATGGTTCAGGATGTTCTGGAACAAAGTGGCTTATCGGTTGATGATATTGATGCCGTTGAAATGAACGGCACCGGCACAGCGTTGGGGGATTCGATTGAATTGCATGCGCTCGACAGTGTGTATAGCCACCGTCAGAAAGCGTTGAACTTAACCACCTTTAAGCCTCAGCTGGGGCACTTTGAGTCAGCTTCGGGCGTGGTTGGGGTGATTCATGCTGTCGCGCAGATGCACCAGCAACACTTGTTTGCTCATCCGGGCTTTACCCGCTTCAATCCGCACTTGTCGGAATGGATGTCCCGCTATGCATTCAGTCGTCATGTGCGTCCTGAGAAACTCAGCCGGATGGCTGTGAATGCGTTTGGATTTACCGGCACACTGGCTCATTTGATCTTGCGTCATTATCCACAGGATTCAGACTGGCCAGAGGCGGGGCAATCGCAAACCGATCTGTCAGAAACGGATCTATCAGAAACGGATCTGTCAGACACAGATCAGCAGTCAGCTGCGGGTTCGTCGCAGCCGCCATTGCGTCAACCGACGGTGAACCGTTTCCCGCTGACCGCAGCCAGTGAACACAGCCTGCGTGCTCTGGCGGCACGCTGGAAATCACTGTTACAGCATCAGCCTGATACGATGCATCAGCCGCTGATACAGGCCTGGTTATGTAAACGGGAGCACGGATTGCCGGTCCGGGTGTGTCTGAAATATGCAGATGTTGCTGACCTGACGGCACAACTCGATGAAATCGCCTGTGGCATTTTGCCGGACAGTCAAACCGCCGGTTCTGAGGTGGAACTCTGGTTGCAGGGAGAGCACTATGACTGGTCAGCTTCTGTCAGCTATCCGATTTTCCCGGCAACGGTCATCAACTTATTGCCTTTGTATCCTTTCTGCCGGGAGCGTTACTGGATTGAGTTGCCTGAAGCAGCTGGTGCTGTTGATTCACTGGGCGCCGTGGCTGAAGCTGCCGTGGATGGGCATGCATTTATCACCCGCTGGCTGAAAGAGGCGCTGGATATTGAGACAGACACGCTCTCTGATCAGGACAATCTGATTAATCTGGGACTGAATTCTGTTCAGCTGATTGATTTTGTCGATGAAGCACGAAAAGCGGGCGTTCATTATGAGCTGGTTCGTCTTTATGAGCATCCGACGATTCAGGGGTGGCTGTCCCTGTGGCATCAGGAAACGCCGGTCTCAACATCGCAGGTTTGTGCAGAAAACTGCCCGGATGATGTCCTGAGCCAGCCCTTTGAGCTGACCAATATTCAGCGGGCTTACTGGCAGGGCCGGAATCCTGATCTGGTTCTGGGGGGCGTGGCCTGCCACGCTTATCTTGAATTTAATTGCCCGACGCTGGATACCGACAGACTCAGCGATGCCTTGAATGCGCTGGTTCAGCGTCACAGTCTGTTGCGGATGAGAATGAATGCAGACGGGGCGGGTTATTTTATTGCATATGAACCGGCCCGGATAACGGTTTACCCGTGGCAGGATCTCAGTGATTCAGAAGCGCAGCAAAAGCAGCTGGAACTTCGGGAACAGTTGCAAAGCAGAGTACCTGATTTGCGTACGGAGCCGGGATTTGCGGTTTGTGTCAGCCAGACAGCGCAGGGAAGCCGTTTGCATGTTGATGTTGATATGGTGATTGCTGATGCCATGAGTATTGAAATTCTGCTCGATGATCTGGCCGGTTTCTATACGCATCCTGAAACGACTCAAGCGGTGGAACCCACGGTTCATTTCCCTGAATATTTGCACGATATCCGGACAACAGGCGGCTCTGATGTCGATCAGGCGTACTGGGAAGCTCAGATTCCGGACCTGCCCGGTGCACCGGCACTACCGCTGGCAGTCCGGCCGGAGCAAACCGGAAAGCCCCGCTTTGTTCACCGGCAGTGGCAGTTACCGGCTACCCGGTGGACGGCATTGCAACAGGCCGGTTATCAGCACCAGATTACACCATCGATGCTGTTGGCCGCTTGTTTTGCTGAAACCCTCCGCGGCTGGAGCGATCACCGGGAGTTCTGCCTGAATCTGACGATTTTTAACCGTCGTCATGAAACGCTGGACATTGCCGATATGGTGGCAGACTTCACCACACTGATGCTGCTTGCCTGTCGTCCTTCGGCTCAGGATACCCTGCTGGACAATGCCCGTTGCTTAAATGAAACCTTTATGGCCGGGCTGGATCATGCCCGTTTTGATGCGGTCAATGTGCTGCGGGAAATGTCGCGACAGTCCGGTACTCAGGTCATGATGCCGGTGGTCTTTACCAGCAATATTGGTCATGATTTCCTCCCGGATTATCCGTTCGGAAAAATTGATTATGTGGTTTCTCAGACACCGCAGGTCTGGCTGGATTGTCAGGTCCGGCAGGACGACGGCAATCTGGTGATCAGCTGGGATTCTGTGGATGAACTGTTTCCTGAGCAGATGATCGATCACATGTTTGACTTTATGGGGCGCTTAATCACGTCGCTGGCTGAACAGCCTGAACGATTATCTGAACCGGTTCATGCCTTCCTGTCAGACGAACAACTCGAACAACGCTTTGTCAATAACCAGACAAATCTGATACCGCTTCATCACCGGACGCTGCATGGACGTTTCTTCGAATGGGCTGAGTCTCATCCCGGCCATATCGCCCTGATTGACGAGCGGGGTTCTCTGACCTATCAGGAACTGGCGGAAAGGGCAACCGGGCTCGCATATCGTCTGTATCAGCATGATGTGTGTGTCGGCGACCGGGTTGCTGTCATTCTGCCGAAAGGACGGGAGCAAATCATCGCAACACTGGCCGTGCATGTGGTTGGGGCTGCTTATATACCACTGGATAAAGAACAGCCTCAGCAGCGCATTCAACAGATCATTGCTCAGGCATCTCCCCGCTGTCTGGTGGCCGACAGCAGTGCAGAAAGTTATTCTCTGCCCGTGATTGATATTGCAGATACCGGCGCAGCAAGACTCGAGCAACCCTGCTGGCCGAGGTTCTGGCCGGGCAATGTGGCTTATATCATTTATACATCCGGCTCAACCGGTGTACCGAAAGGGGTTGTCACGACGCATCAGGCCGCAGCCAATACCATTGACGATATGATTGTTCGCCTCTCACTGAATCCATCGAGCCGCTCGTTTGCATTGTCAGCACTGAATTTTGATTTATCCGTGTTTGATATCTTTGCGCCTCTGGCTGTCGGCGGGGCGGTTGTCGTGCCGGCAGAAGCGGACCGTAAGGAAGCCCGGTGCTGGTTAGAGATGATCAATCAGCATCAGGTCACGGTCTGGAATTCGGTGCCTGCATTGTTTGAAATGTTGTTAATTGCAGCAGAAAGCAGCGAAGTATGGCACTTGCCGGAGACATTAGAGCACGTGTTACTTTCCGGTGACTGGGTCGGACTGGATCTGTATCCGCGTTTGCATCAGCAGAACCCGCAGACAAAATTGCTTGCTTTAGGTGGTGCAACCGAAGCGGCTATCTGGTCCAATGCATTTCCTGTTTCGCAGGTTGATCCGCAGTGGCGCAGTATTCCTTATGGTTATGCGTTGAGTCACCAGTCTTACCGGGTGATGGATGAACAATGCCGGGATTGTCCGGACTGGGTCATCGGCGAGCTGTGGATTGGTGGTGAAGGCGTCGCGCAAGGTTACTTTGGCGATCCGGAGAAAACCGCAGCTCAGTTTGTCGTGCATGAAGGTCAGCGGTATTACCGGACCGGAGATACCGGCCGTTTCTGGCCCGATGGCGTGGTTGAGTTTTCCGGCCGTCGTGACAATCAGGTGAAAGTGCACGGGCACCGTATCGAACTTGGCGAAATTGAGCATGTTGCATCTGCTGTTCCGGGGATTCAAAAAGCGCTGGCGCTGGTCACCGACGCGCCGTCAAAACAGATTCTGCTGTTTGTGGAAACCGATGACCCGGCAATTCAGGCACAGTTAACAGAAGACTATATGCCGGTGCCGGAACATGGATTTTCATCACAGGAGAAAGCATTGGTTGCACCGGTACTGAGAGCGCAGCTGCCGGACTATATGTTGCCACAGCACATCGTCTTATGCCGGAAAATTCCGCTGACGGCGAACGGCAAGCTTGACCGTAAGCAGCTGACCGTGATTGCTCAATCGATTGTTTCTGACAGTCAGCAGCATGAATTCGTCGCGCCTTCAAGCCCTGAAGAGATGCTGCTGACACAGGCGCTGACTCAGGTGCTGTCCTGGCCTAAACCGCTGAGTGTGACTGATAATTTCTTCTCCATTGGCGGGGATTCACTGACGGCGATGCAGCTGACGTCTGTACTGGAAAAGCAGCATGGTGTGATCTTGTCGCTGCGCACGATTTTCAATCATCAGACCATCGCCCGGATTGCTCAATCTATAGAGATTCCGCAGTCAACGGATGCGGGTGTCGAGTATGAAGAAGGGGCGCTTTAGGCCCGCCGGGGTTGAGGCTGTGATGTTGTGATGTATCCGGAACTCAGGATCTCATGGCGCAGAGATCCGGTATCAGATGCGGCTTCATCCCCTGTTTTGTCAGGGAACAGACCCTGGAGCGTATTTATCTTTCACAGTCACCTGTCGTCGCCTCCGGCAGGAGCAGGAACGGTGATGAAAGGTAAACACGCTCTAAACATTCAGGGAAGATTTTTGTCCATTCAATGAAAAGGAGTTGTATGAAGCATACAAACTATTCCCGGAGACGATGGCTGATATTAACAGCCGGATGTTTTATCAATTTATGTATCGGCTCAATGTATGCGTGGAGTGTTTTTTCTGCGCCTATGGCTGATTATTTGAGCCAGTTAAACGGAACGCAGCTGACAGCGGCTGATTTGGCGATTGTATTTGTGGTTGCCAACTCAGTCGGGCCGGTGACCATGATTTCAGGTGGCCGGATTAATGATATGTTCGGGCCAAAGCTGGTGATTCTTGTCGGCGGGCTGATGTTTGGCGGCGGGATGGTATTTTCCGGTTTCGCAACCAGCATCACGCATCTGATCGTTGGCTATGGATTGTTAACCGGCCTTGGGCTGGGCATGGTCTATGGCGCGACGATCAGTACGTCGATCAAATTTTTCCCGGACAAACGGGGTTTGGTGGGCGGATTGAGTACGGCATTATTCGGCATCAGCTCGGTGATTATTCCGCCGGTTGCAGCTGCGATTACCCGTCACATGGGCATTCTGTCTTCTTTTAAAATCATTGGCATTGCGTTTACCGTCATTGTTTGTGTCAGTGGATTTTTTATTGATAAATGCCCGGACGGATTCAAACCGGATGGCTGGAGACCACCACAGAAATCAGGGGACACACATCAGGAAAACTTCACCTGGAAGCAGATGCTGGGAACGCCGACGTTTTACATCTTGTTGGTGCTGCTCACCTGCGGGGCCGTCGCCGGGCTGATGTGTATCGCACTGGCTGCGCCACTGGCCAGGCAGATGATAGGAATGTCAGTGGCTTCTGCGACTGCTGCTGTGTCAACACTGGCTTTGCTGAATGTCTCCGGCCGGGTTGCTGCGGGGGTGCTTTCCGATAAAATCGGCCGGGTCAACACGCTGGCGCTGGCCTGTGTGCTTTCTGTGGCTGGCTTGTATCTGTTGTATATCGCCGGGCAGGGCGATGTGAAGACATTCTACGCAGGTATCTCTGTAATTGGGGTCTGCTTCGGTGCTTTTATGGGGGTCTTCCCCGGATTAACGGCCGATCAGTTCGGGACCAAACATAACAGTGTCAATTTTGGCATTATGTTCTGTGGCTTTGCGATTGCCGGTTACGTCGGCCCGACCATCATGCGACAAGTCTTCGATGCGACCGGCAGTTTTAAAGGCGCATTCTTAATCGGCATCGGGTTCTGTCTGGCCGGGTTTGTACTGACCGGTATTTATCATCTGCTGCATCAGAAAGCCCGGCGGATGAAAGTGGCTGCGGAGCATTGATCATTCGATATGTCAGCGCTGTTTTCACCGCGCCGGATCCTGCCCGTCACTGAGCAGGATCCGGCCGGCACTGATGTATGTCACAGAAAGTATCTGAAACAGAGCATATCCATAAAGCAGGACTTGCCCGTAAAACAGAACTTACCCGTAAAACAGACATATCTGTAAAACACGCCCTACGCAAATGCATTGACGAGATCGTCAATTTTACTGAGGAGGCGAACCGCATGATCGCGGGCGCGTGTTTCTACGCCTTCCTGCGTGTTGTACACCCCCGGAATATAAACCATACGGTGGGTATAAACCGGCGGCTGATAAATCATGCCGGACAGGTAAGCTAACTGCTGCATCGGGTGTGATAATTGTTCAATCGTAAAGTGATTATGGCCCAGCGGATCATAAGATTCTTTCGGGCCCCCAATCGTGAAAGACAGAATAAAGTGTTTGTTTTTCAGCTTGTCTCCTTCCGGCCCGTACGCAAAATTAAATTCAAACACATCATCAATCCACTTTTTGAGCAATGCAGGAACGGAATACCAGTAATACGGGTATTGTAAAATGATGATGTCAGCTTTTATCAGTGCGTTTTGTTCGGCTTCAATATCGATTTTATAATCCGGATATTGCTGATCCAGATAACGAATATCAATGCTTTCAACCTGTTGATCCAGTTGTTGCAAGATGATTTTGTTGGTCCATGACTTCTCTAAGTTCGGGTGACCGGAAATGACAACGACGTGACTCATATTGACTCCAGGGCTAAATCTTGTCTCTGTGATAAGTGTATTTTAGAGACTCCGGTAGCAATAACCAGATGACAGTCACCTAATTAATTGTTAGCTTTTGCCTAACAAAAATCGCGTGTCGCAGGCAGATAAATGAAAAGTTCCGGAGCCAGTTATAATCAGATCATGATATTTCACTCGATTGCCCGTGAAGGCAGTATCCGGGGCGCAGCCCGTCAACTGGAAATGGCCGCGCCTTCGGTGAGTCAATCCTTAAAACGCCTCGAAAGCAAACTCGGGCTGCCGTTGTTTAGCAGGTCGACCCGACAGATGAACCTGACGGAAGCGGGCAGGTTTTTACTGGAAAATACCAAAGAAGCCATGACAACCCTGGATTGTGCGCTGGAGGGTGTCCGTGATCTCCGTCGTGCGCCCTCCGGCAAGGTGAGCATGACGATTCCGCGATTTGTTTATCAAAGTATGATTCAGCCTGTTTTTGCTGACTTTTGCCGTCTGTATCCGGATATCGAACTGGAGATCTCGGTGTCTGAAGCGCTGGTTAATATTTCTCAGGAGGGGATTGATGTCGGCATCCGGTTTGGTGACCTGATTGAGGAAGGCCTGGTCGCGCGGAAACTGACCGGCCCTGTTCAGGAATCATTCTTTGCTTCACCCGCTTATCTGGAGAAGTACGGTACACCTCAATCACCTGAAGATCTTGAAAACCACAAACTGATTCAATACCGGTTTGGCGCTTCAAACCGACTTGCTCCGACACGGATGAAGCAAGCGGGAAGCACCGTGACCGTAGACATACCCGGAGCAATGATCGTGAACGACACCGACATCATTATAGACGGTGCGGTTGCAGGCATCGGTATCGGACGTTTTCTGACACCGTTGATGGCAAAATATTTTGAACAGGGCGTGTTAGTGCCTATTCTTCAGCCTTACTGGTTTGAATATCCGGGCCTTTATCTCTGTTTTCAGCAAAACAGTCAAAAAGCGAAAAGGATCCGGGTGCTTATCGATTTTCTCCTTGAGCATGCACAATTAAGAGCGCTTTAAGTACTCGCTTTTGGGGTGATAAATTCATCGTTTCCAGTGCTTCAAATCCTGCCAACAACAAGCATACAATCTTTGTTAAAAAACAGACAATCGACATTCTGTTGGTTGTCTGTTTTATATTTTTTCTTTTTATTTTATTGATTTTTAATGAAAAAATATCCTTCCCTAAGTTGGCTTAATTTTCGCACCCTGATGTAGGAATTGTTTTCTTTAACATCCTATGGAGGGAACCTGATATGGCAATTCGTCAATGTGCAATATACGGAAAAGGCGGGATTGGTAAGTCAACGACCACTCAAAACTTAGTCGCGGCTTTAGCGGAAGCGGGCAAAAAAGTCATGATCATCGGTTGTGACCCGAAAGCGGACTCCACCCGCTTGATTCTTCACTCAAAAGCGCAAAACACCATCATGGAAATGGCTGCAGAAGCGGGTTCTGTTGAAGATATCGAACTGGAAGATGTGCTGAAAGTGGGTTACGGCGATGTGCGTTGTGTTGAATCTGGCGGTCCTGAGCCAGGTGTCGGTTGTGCCGGTCGTGGGGTGATTACTGCAATTAACTTCCTTGAAGAAGAAGGGGCTTACGAAGACGAGCTGGACTTTGTGTTCTATGACGTACTGGGTGACGTGGTGTGTGGTGGTTTCGCGATGCCGATTCGTGAAAACAAAGCGCAGGAAATTTATATCGTGGTCTCTGGTGAGATGATGGCGATGTATGCAGCCAACAATATCTCGAAAGGCATTTGTAAATATGCAGCAACAGGTTCTGTCCGTCTTGCCGGTCTGATCTGTAACTCACGGAATACGGACCGTGAAGATGAGCTGATCATGGCGCTGGCAGCAAAACTGGGTACGCAAATGATTCACTTCGTCCCACGGGATAATGTGGTTCAGCGTGCTGAGATTCGCCGGATGACCGTGATTGAGTACGACGCAAAATGTAATCAGGCGGATGAATACCGCACACTGGCGCAAAAAGTGATTGATAACAAACTCTTCGTTGTTCCGACACCGGCAACCATGGATGAACTGGAAGAATTGCTAATGGAATTCGGCATCATTGATGAAGAAGATGAATCCATCATTGGTAAAAAAGCGGATGAAGAAGTTGCTGCCTGAGCTGGTTTGTTCAGTGCTTTCCATAAAAATCATTGCATGAGGGAAACTATATGTCGATGAGTAAAGAACAAGCTCAGGCGCTGATCGATGAAGTGCTTGAAGTTTATCCTGAAGCTGCGAAGCAGGATCGTGCCAAACACATGGTGGTGAATGACAGCAGTGAAGACAGTGCAAAGTGCATTGTATCCAACCGTAAATCCGTTCCCGGTGTGATGACGGTGCGTGGTTGTGCTTACGCCGGTTCGAAAGGTGTGGTCTGGGGACCGGTCAAAGATATGATTCATATCTCACATGGTCCGGTGGGTTGTGGTCAATACTCCCGTGCGGGACGCCGGAATTACTATACCGGAACCACGGGCGTCGATTCATTCGGTACGCTGAATGTCACCACGGATTTTCAGGAACGGGATATCGTCTTCGGCGGAGACAAAAAACTGTCTTCAGCGATTGATGAGCTTGAACAATTATTCCCGCTGACCAAAGGGATTTCTGTTCAGTCCGAATGTCCGGTGGGCTTGATCGGGGATGATATTGAAGCAGTTGCCCGTCTGAAGGGTGAAGAAATTGGAAAGAAAATCATTCCGGTTCGCTGTGAAGGTTTCCGTGGGGTGTCTCAGTCTTTAGGTCACCACATTGCCAACGATACCTTCCGGGATTACGTATTTGAAGACGATCATGAATCTCCGGTGGAAACGACCGATTACGATGTGGCAATTATCGGTGACTATAACATCGGTGGTGACGCATGGTCTTCGCGGATCATTCTCGAAGATATGGGGCTGCGGGTGGTGGCTCAGTGGTCTGGTGACGGTACATTACCTGAACTGGAAAATACGCCGAAAGTCAAACTGAACCTGGTTCACTGTTACCGTTCAATGAACTACATCGTGCGTTACATGGAAGAAAAACATGGCATTCCATGGGTCGAATATAACCTGTTTGGTCCGGCTAAAATAGAAGCCTCCATGCGCAAGATAGCTTCTTACTTCGATGAAAAGATTCAGAAACAAACTGAAGAAGTCATTGCCCGTTATAAAGAACAGTGGAATGCAGTCATTGAGAAATACCGTCCACGTCTTGAAGGGAAAAAAGTCATGCTTTATGTCGGTGGTCTGCGCCCGCGCCATATTATCGGTGCTTACGAAGATCTGGGCATGGAAGTGGTTGGTGCCGGTTATGAGTTTGCTCATAACGATGACTATGTCAAAACCACACCGGATGTCAAAGATGCCACGTTGCTGTTTGATGATGCCAGTGCCTATGAACTTGAGGAATTTGTGAAACGCCTTAATCCGGACATCGTTGGCTCCGGGGTGAAAGAGAAATACGTGTTCCACAAAATGGGTTATCCGTTCCGTCAGATGCACAGCTGGGATTACTCCGGTCCTTACCACGGTGTGGATGGTTTTGCCATTTTTGCCCGTGACATGGATATGACGATTAACAACCCATGCTGGAAAAAATTGCAGGCACCATGGCTGGCAGAAAAGTCTGAAGATGATGCATTAGCGAAATCTGCTTAAGGGTCTTTACCCCGAACCTTTCAGGAAAGGATTTCCAATTAATTTAACCGGGCCGGCGTTCACGGATTAGTGGCACGGCAGGAGAAGACTCATGACTCAAAAAGTTGAAGATATCAAAGCTGGGTACAAATTATTCCAGCAACCGGAGTATCAAAAGCTTATTAAAAATAAGCGGGATGCCTTTGAAAATGCTGTCGACGCAGCCAAAGTGAAAGAGACCTTTGAGTGGACCACGACAGAAGAATACAAAGAACTGAACTTTGCCCGTAAGCATGTCACGATTGACCCGGCGAAAGCCTGTCAGCCTCTGGGCGCAGTGTTGTGTTCTCTCGGGTTCGAAAAAACATTGCCGTATGTGCATGGTTCTCAGGGATGTGTGGCCTATTTCAGAACGTATTTTAACCGTCATTTCAAAGAGCCGGTGGCGTGTGTTTCTGACTCAATGACTGAAGATGCCGCGGTATTTGGCGGACAGGACAATATATTTAATGGGTTGGAAAATGCTTATGCGTTGTATAAACCAGAAGTGATTGCGGTTTCCACAACCTGTATGGCAGAGGTCATCGGGGATGACCTGAATGCCTTTATCGGTAATGCGAAAGATAAAGGTCATCTGCCATCAGAAGTACCCACGCCATTTGCCCATACGCCAAGTTTTGTCGGCAGTCACACCACTGGCTGGGACAATATGTTTGAAGGGATTCTCAAATACTTTACGGCGCAGTCAATGGACGACAAAACGCCCGACAGCAACGGAAAAATCAACATTGTACCGGGATTTGAAACGTATCTGGGTAACTACCGGGTGATCCGCCGGATGCTCGATGAGATGGATGTGGATTATTCATTCCTGTCTGATCCATCTGAAGTGCTCGATACACCGGCTGATGGTGAGTACCGCATGTACGCTGGCGGAACACCGATTGCTGAAGTCAAAGATGCACCCAATGCAAAAGCCACGCTGTTGCTGCAACCATCACAGCTGGTTAAAACTAAAAAGTTCATTGAAACCGTCTGGCAGCAGGATGTGCCTAAATTCAACATTCCGATGGGCCTTGAATGGACCGATGATTTTGTCATGCAAGTCGCTGAGTTAACCGGAAAGCCAATCCCGGAATCGATCACCAAAGAGCGGGGTCGTTTAGTCGATATGATGACCGATTCTCATACCTGGCTGCACGGTGTCACCGTGTCGCTGTACGGTGATCCGGATTACCTGATGGGGATGTGTAAGTTCCTCACTGAACTGGGTTGTGAAATCAAACATGTGCTTTGTCATAACGCCAACAAACGCTGGAAGAAACAGATGGAGGCACAGCTGGCAGAATCACCTTACAGTGAAAATGCACAGGTCTTCTTCAATAAAGACTTATGGCATCTGCGTTCTCTGATGTTTACCGAGAAACCTGATCTGTTGATCGGTAATTCATACGGTAAATTCATTCAGCGCGATACGCTGGCAAAAGGGGCTGAGTTTGAAGTACCGCTGGTACGCATCGGCTTCCCGATCTTTGATCGTCATCACCTGCACCGCCAGTCAACACTGGGCTATGAAGGCGCGATGTATATTTTGACAACACTGGTGAATCAGGTGTTAGAAAAACTGGATCGTGACACGATTGAAATGGGCAAAACCGATCTCGGATTCGATTTGGTTCGTTAATTGCCGTTCAGGCAGGGCCGGCGCAGCAGTGTCGGCCTGCTTTTCTGGTTAAACAGTCTTACAAAGAACAGGGATGGAACTGATATGGCTAATGTAATGATTCAATATAACGAGCAGGGAAAGCTTTCGCTGTATTTGGCTAAGAAAGATTTAGAAGAAGAAATTACTCACTTTGAATTTGATGAAGAGAATAAGTGGGGCGGTGAAGTGCACCTGAGTGGCGGCGCGATTTATTACATCGACCCGATGGACAGGCCTAAACTGCCGATTACCGTCAGGGCCAAAAGATTGCAGGCAGCCTGACTGCTTTTATTTTAAACGAAAAGGCTATTTTAAACAGACACAGAACCGGATATTGCAAACAGTACCGGGAGATGAGAACGGGAATTGCACAGATTTTCACATCGTCAGGAGGCAATGAAGATGCAACAATCTTATATTTCAGAACAGGCAGCCTTACGGGTTGCGATAGCAACCCGCCTGCTGCCCAATGTCGGGATGAGCTCTCTGCTGGGGTTGCTGATTCAGCATCTGGGAGAACCTTTGTCGGAAGAGAAACTGGCCGGCATTTCACCCAAAGCATTTCGTGTGATGGTGAATTCTTTGGGAGAAGGGCCCAGCCGCAAAGATGTCACAAACGCACTGGCTGCATTGACTAATTCTGAAGCCAGTGATGTCGAAGCGCCGGTCGTTTCCTCCGTCGTTCCTCTCAAGGGGCCGACCATTCAGGTTGCGGTGACATCAAATCAGGGAGAAATGATCAATGGTCATTATGGCTCATGCATGCGGGTATTGGTTTATGAAGTTGGTACAACGAGTCACCAGTTAGTGGATGTCCGGAGTATCCGGGCGGACCTGACCGGGGAAGCCCGATCTACTTATATGGTTGATCTGATTCGGGATTGTCAGATGCTGTTTACACTGTCGATTGGTGGCCCGGCAGCGGCCAGAGTCACCCGCGCGAATATTCATCCGATCAAGAAAGCGACGCCTGTTCCGGCCGCGCAGGTGTTAACGGAACTGTCTGGTGTACTGGGTAACCATCCACCGCCATGGCTGAAGAAAATCATGGGCATCTCGTCTTCTCCGCAGCTGATGATGGAGGGGTGACTGAGATGCATCACAGATTGCAGTCCGCAGGGGTGAGTCCACAGGTCATTACACAAATTGGACACTGGCTTGAATCCCATCCCTGTCAGTCTGAAAGCGGGCTGATTCCCCTGAAAGCACAGTATCCTGATTTGGTATTCACGTTGTGTTCAGAAGATGACATGGGGTTTCACGACCCTTGGCACTCCTTTTCATATTTTGACCTTCACCTCGTGGCACATAGTCTCAGTGGTTGTAGCTCACTGACACCCAGCCCCGGGATGTGTTCAGGTCTTGTGATTGCGCTTCACGAAGAGTGAGGCGCTTTTTTCTTTTCCTGCGTGTCCCCCGTGTTCCTGGTTGAACCTAACAAAAAGAATGACTATAAATTATATAATTGTCATAAAAATTTAAATAATGCATGGCATGAATCTTATTATCATCAATTAATTTAAATATTTTTACTGTGAATACATTGATTATCAATATTGTTTAATATATTTTGAATTGCGTTCAATTTATTGCTTTGGCGTTTTAAACAATATTTTATTGTTTTTTTGTCTTTATTTTGAATTGCGTTTTATTTTATTTTTTATTTATTAAATAATTGGTGTTAAGTATGAAAAAATATATTCCATTATTGATTACAGGTCTTTCATTACCTGTGATTGCGATGGCTTCATCACAAGTAAATGGTGTTTCAACAAATCCTGCGCCACAAGTTATCCCCTCTCAATTACCTGGCTCACCATTGATGGCTGCTATAGTTCACCGGCTCCCATCATCATATGATGGGATGAATAAACATTTTTGCGATGCTGTTTTTCTTGGCGGACGTTACTGGCTGACTTCGGCTCAGTGTGCCGACCTGATTATGTTTGGTCCCGAAGTGAATGCAGATGTGATTGTCGGTATTAAAAATCTCGATCAGATGGAGACAGACGGGAAGAAAATTGCGATCAAAAATATTTACAGACATCCGCTGGCAAAAGATCTGGACACAACTCAAGATGGGCTATATGACTATAATATCGCCGTGCTTGAACTGGATGAAGCGGTAGCAGGTACAGCAATTGAGCCTGCTTCTGCTGAACTGGTCAATTCGCTGGTTTCCGGTCAGCCACTTCAACTGACAGGTTGGCGTGAGCTGGGAGATGCATCTACCGGCGTTCTTTATTCTGCCACACAACATCAAACGGAAGTATCTTACGTTGAACGCAGCACCTGCCAGAATGTCGGCGAATACTACGCTTCCACTGGAGGATATTTCGAGTCTATGGCAGAACTTTACGCTTCTATTGAAAAAGACTACGCTTCTCTCGGCGAAGATGTGATTTGTGCGGGCGATTATATTCATGCCGCTGTTGGTGACCGGGCAAGCCCTTTAATTATCAATGATCAGGGCACCCCAAAACTGGCCGGAATTACCAGTTGGGGTAATAAAAGCTTCTCTGATACCCCTTATGGTGTTTACACCAATGTTGGCTTGGTCCATGACTGGATAGAAAATATTATTACGGGTCAATGGGCAACACCAATTAAGGCAGACTCTTATTCTGATGAGAAAGTTGTCCTGGTCGATGTGCCTGTTGAGAATCATAGCCAGCAACCTTTCACAATCACTGATATTAACTTACCTGAAGGTGTGACGCTTGACAGTAATTGGTGTGATTCCGAATTACAGGTTGATGAGAGTTGCAGTCTGACCTTCCGTGTCAATAAAGAGGAAGCAGGCCATATGCGGGAGAATTTTGACTATGAAATACAGGCGGGTCTTTTCGTTGAAGGTGCGCCATATAGTTATATCCCGGTTTCATTATGGATGACCTATGGCTATCCAATCAAGGTGTCATCAAATTCTGACAATAACGTCACTTTGGTGACGGTTCCGGTGGATAATCAACATGACGAACCTTTCTCTGTCACTGAAGTGTATCTGCCAGATGGCGTAACGATTCATGATAATCATTGTCGTACCCCGGTCGCACCTGCCAATACCTGTAATATCACTTTCCGCGTGAATAAAGAAGAAGCGGGTATAGAACCCGGTGATGTTTTTAATGATCTGAGTGTACTTATGGTGACTGATAATGCACCATACTCTGTCCGTGCCATATTAACGATGAATAATGGCTAAGATAAAAATGATACTTATGATCCAGGAATTAACCCTGAATAATAAGCAATGATATTTATCAAATAATATTTGAATAAAGGGGCAATTAAGCCCCTTTCATATATTTCCATCCCGGAATACGATAATTATCTCAGGTTCTGGCTTGATGTTGTAAATATTCAACAAACACCGGGATTTTTTTCGCCAAATGTTTCCCGGAAGAGTAAAAAGCATACAACACCAGATCTTCGGGTTCATATTCCAGTGGTACAACGGAAAGATAGCCGGTACGTATCTCTTCCCGGCTTTTCAGCACAGAATATGCTGAAAAGCGTATAGTTGCCCAAGCACTTTAAAAAGTTAGCTATATAGCTAATTTTGGTTAACTATTATATTATGTTAGCTATATAGATAACTTCTGGGTGTTTGTATGGCAAGTCGGGTATCAATGGGTAAGCAAGTTGCGTATCAACGTAAACAGCTTGGAATGACACAACAAAAAATGGCGGAAAAAACAGGGATTCATAAAACAACGCTTTCAGAAATCGAGAATGGGCGCTTTACCGGATCACTGGACATTTTTGAACGTTATCTCGATGCTGTTGGCTTAGAACTTCAGGTTGAGGTTAAACGACATAAGCTGCCGGACTGGGATGAGATTGAAGAACTGTTTCGGGAGGAGAATGAATGATGATACCTGAGAAGCTACCGTCTAAAATTGATAAAATTGATGTGTATTCGGGGGAGCAGGCGCTGGGTATCTTAACCCATGGTTCTGTGTATCATTACCAACCGACTCAAAGTCAGCGATATGTGTCTCTGACGATGACTAAAAAAAACCTTGATGGTTATTCTTCAGGTGCACTTCATCCTATATTTTCGCAAAATCTTCCGGAAGGATTTAACCGCCGGTATATTTCTGAAAAACTGGCCCGATATGCCAGAGTTAATGATATGTATTTGCTTGCTTTGCAGGGAGAGCAGGGTATTGGCTTACTTGCTTATCACAGTGAATTAAATTTGTCTGAAGCAGAATCGATCTCTCTTGATGAAATTCTCCGGTATAAAAGCAAAGAACCTCTCTTCCCCCGGTTACTTGAAAAATACTATCTCAGGAACACGCTTGCAGGTGTTCAACCGAAAGTCAGTCTCCCCAGAACGAACCGGACTCTGGAGCAGAAAGACTTGATCGTTAAATCATTTGACGAAGAGTTTCCATTACTGACTGTGAACGAGTTTGTTTGTATGGAAGCCGCAAGATATTGCGGGTTAAATCCTCCTAAAGTTTATTTATCTGAAAGCCTTGAAGTTTTCGTAGTGGAACGTTTTGATAAGATTGATGACGCAGGGAAAGAAGTCAGAATGGGGTATGAAGACTTTACTACTTTACTGAAAAAGCCTAACCATCCCGATGCAAAATATTCCGGTAGCTATGAGACATTGCTGAAAGCAACACATCTGTATACAAACAGTCATGAAGAAGTACGTAAAATGTACCAGTACATTGTATTTAACTGTCTGATTGGTAATGGTGATGCGCATCTGAAAAACTTTGCACTTCAGTATACACCAGATATGAATCACATTTTTGTATCCCCTCCCTTTGATATCACGCATACCCTGATTTATGACACCATCGATAATAAAATGGCACTGAAACTGGCAAACAGTAAAGTATTTCCGGACAAGGCTCATCTTCTCAGGATTGCTGAATCAAAAACATTCAAAATCAGGGATGCAGAGGCAATTATTGATCAAATGGCCGAGTCTATTCAGATGTATCTGAGAGATTCTGATGAAGTGATGCTTTTTCGCGGCCTTCGGGAATCTATTGAAAAGTCAGTATCCCGGGTGATGTCATCAACCTATAGCCGTAAACCTTACCGGCATGATAAGAAGCGAAAATATGAATGAGTCTGAGAGATACGATCTGTATCGATAAACCTTAACCGCGCACCAAATAATCCTGAAACAGCCAAAACCTCCGGAAACCTGCAATAGTGCTATGTAGCACACTCTTTGGTGACATTTTTATATACGTTGCGCTATTTAGTGATATTTTTATATATAAAGCGTATCTCAGGAAATCATAATAATAATGAAGAGACATAATCACATACTGGTCGTAGATGATGATGCAGAAATCCGGGAGCTGCTCGATACCTATTTAACGCAGATGGGGTACGTGGTCAGTGTCGCAAAAGATGGCGATGAATTACACCGCCATCTTGAACAGCACGGTTATCCTTCGCTGATTTTACTTGATGTGATGATGCCCGGAGACGATGGCTTCTCGCTCTGCCAAACCATCCGTAAAACATCCGATGTGCCCATCATTATGCTGACCGCCGTGTCCGATGACACGGAGCAAATTATCGGCCTTGAAATGGGTGCTGATGATTATATTGCCAAGCCGTTTAATCCCCGCCAGCTGATTGCCCGTATCAAAGCCGTATTGCGCCGGGCTCATCCGCCGGCATCTGAGAAAGATTTGCCGCCTAAATCGATCTCTTTCGGCGTCTGGCAGCTGGATACCCTGTCTCATCGTTTACATCATCAGGAAACGTCAGAGACCTATGAACTGTCAGGCAGTGACTTTTCACTGTTGATGCTGTTTTTATCCCGCCCCAATGAAGTGTTGGACCGGGATACAATTAGTTGTGTGACCCGCGGAAGAGAAGCCATGCCTTATGAACGGGCAATTGATGTACAACTCAGCCGTCTCAGGCAGCGGTTAGGCGATGATGGTAAAACCAATCAGTACATCAAAACCATGCGGGGCAACGGCTATATTTTTGTCGCTTCTGTCACCTATCATGACCAGAGTCTGAATTGATGAAGGCCAAGGCTCAGTCTCTGTTATCGAGAACCTTCATCCTGACGCTCCTGGCTATTTTGCTGGCACAGGGGATTGCTTCTCTGATTTGGTACAGCCAATCCAGACAGAAAGATACGCAGGGCGCACAAGCCACGGCAGAAAGCATGGCTGCAACCATCGCCTCCTCTGTATACTTTTTTCAGTCTTTGCCGGTGGATTACCGGCACATCATTCTTGACCAAATCCGTAATATGGGCGGCACGCGTTTTTTTGTCTCATTTAACCGCACGCACCTGACGATTGAACCCATACGTCCTGACCGGCGGACGACGGTGATCGTTGATGCGGTGCGCCGGGTATTACAAACACAGTTACCGGCACTGCCCAAAACAGAAGTGGCTTTCTCTAGTCCGGAGCGGTTACGGGTGTTCAAAAACGATATTTTCCTGAATGAGCTGCCCCGTTCCTGGGCACATGAGACGCTGACACTCCCCGCCGTGAAGCCGCCGATACTGGTGGTGCAAATTCAGCTGGCACCTGATGAATGGCTGTATATCGCCGGGCTGATGCCTGCACCTTATGTCACCCTGGATAACCCGCTGATTAGTGAAGAGCAGGTGCTGTTTCTGATCGTCTCCACGCTCATATTAAGTCTGACTCTTTACCTGTTACTGCGGCGTCAGGTGCGGCCATTGAAGCGATTATCCGAAGCGGCCAATGAGATGAGCCTTGATATTCATCAGCCGCCTCTGGCAGAAGAAGGCGCGACCGAACTGGTCACGGCGACCCGTGCATTTAACCGGATGCAACAGCGGATTCGTCTTTATATCCATGATCGGGAGCGCCTGTTTTCTGCGATTTCCCATGATCTGAAAACTCCGATTACCCGCTTGCGACTGCGGGCTGAACTACTGGATGACCCCAAAACTCAGGGCCATTTTCACCGGAATCTGGATGAGCTGGAAATGATGGTCAACGGCGCATTACAAGCCGTGAAAGAGACCGACATTCACGAAAATATCACCCTGATTGATATCCGGCTGCTATTGTCAGATATTGCCGAATCTTATAATCAGCAGACTGACGTTGTCACAATTTCTCCTGAAGAGCACCCGCATATTGCCGGACGCCCGCTTGCGATCAAACGCGTTTTAACCAACCTGATCGGGAACGGGGTGAAATATGGCGGAACAGTTGATGTCCGGACCCGCTTATCCGAACAGTGGCTGACGATCATTATCTCTGATCAGGGACCGGGGATTCCGGAAAAGCAACTCGATGCAGTGTTTGAACCTTATGTCCGGCTTGATCACACCAAACCCGGTCATGGATTAGGGCTGGGAATCTGCCGCAACGTGCTCCATGCACACGGTGGAGATCTCATTCTTTATAATTTGTCTCCGCGTGGCCTGTGCGCGGAAGTCTATATACCACGGTGGACGGACGAGAATGTAACAGGTGTGTTACATTAGTGTTACCTTTTGTTTCTTTTGTGTTCCTCTTGAACGATTAGGATGAAATGAAGTCATGTGAAAGCCCGGCTCCTGCCGCTCTCATTGATGAGTCAGCCTGATGAGTGAGGTGCATGCGCCATCACATGACCTGATAAAACCCATAACTTAATACCCATAACTTAATACCCATAACTTAATACTAATAACTTAATACCCATAACTTAATACTAATAACTTAATACCCATAACTTAATACTAATAACTTAATACCAATAACCTAATCACATAAACAATGGACAAGAAAGATGAATATAAAAACAACCCTGCTCACACTGTCCCTCTCGTTGTCGTCTTCAATGGCACTGGCCGCAGGTCAGGTTGAAGTCTTGCACTGGTGGACTTCCGGCGGCGAAGCAAAATCGGTCGCTGTTCTGAAAAAAATGCTCGAAGAACAAGGTTATCAATGGAAGGACTTCGCTGTTGCCGGTGGTGGTGGCGACAATGCCATGACGGTACTCAAAGCACGTGCAGTGTCTGGTAACCCGCCCGCTGCGGCACAAATCAAAGGTCCCAGCATTCAGGAATGGGGTGAACTCGGCTTTTTAGCCAACATCGATGATGTCGCGAAAGCCAATCACTGGAATGATGTTTTACCGGCGGTCGTCTCCAATGTCATGAAATATCAGGGTCACTATGTTGCTGTGCCTGTTAACGTTCACCGGGTGAACTGGCTATGGGCCAATAAAGCGATCTTCGATAAGTTAAACCTCAAAGTGCCAACCACCATGGATGAATTTTTTACCGTTGCCGACAAAATCAAGGCTGCGGGTTATATCCCTCTGGCGCATGGTGGTCAGCCCTGGCAGGATGCCACTGTATTTGAAGCGATTGCTTTAGATGTGCTTGGCTCTGAAGATTACCGGAAAGCATTCGTTGATCTGGATATGGATGTTTTAGGCGGAGACAAAATGGTCAAAGTCTTTGAGTTGTTCAGAAAAGTGCACAGCTACATCGATAAAAATGCACCGGGCCGTGACTGGAATATCGCGACTTCTATGGTCATCAATGGCAAGGCCGCGATGCAAATCATGGGCGACTGGGCCAAAGGTGAATTCACCGCTGCCGGTAAAGTGCCCGGCAAAGATTATATTTGTGCGCCAACGCCAGGCACATCGAATCAGTTCACTTACAACATAGACAGCTTTGCTTTCTTCAAAATCAAGAACAAAGCCGACCAGAAAGCACAGGATGCCTTAGCTGCGACGATTCTGACGCCTGAGTTCCAGCAGATCTTTAACCTGAACAAAGGCTCGATCCCGGTCCGGCTGGATGCGGATATGTCGAAGTTTGATGCCTGTGCCGTGCGTTCTATGAAGGATTTCAAAGCGACGGCTAAATCGGGCGATCTTGTGCCGAGTATGGCGCATGGCATGTCAACCACCAGCTATGCTCAGGGTGCGATTTATGATGTCGTGACCTTCTTCTTTAATACGCCAAATGCCGATCCGAAACAGACGACAGAAATGCTCAAAAAGGCGGTAAAAGCGGCGCTTTAATTCCTGTGATCTGGCATCTTTGATTCCTCAATGAGTCACAGATGCACCGGACAGGAATGAAGCAGAGACAGGGCTGATGTACGTTGCAGGTCACGTTATACCTGCCGGACATCAGCTTTCCCTGATGACCATGCCGATCTGAGCGATGTCCGTGCACCAGTGCACGGGCCAGATCTGCTGTCTGTGATGAATAATTTCGGAGCCTGTTTTGAAATCATCTCAAATCGTTTCAGTGTCCCGGCCCGGTTTTCAGGACCGGCTGCAACACTGGTTACCTAAAATCGTACTGGCACCGTCGATGATCTTAGTGCTGGTGTGCATTTATGGGTATATTTTCTGGACGGCTTATTTGTCGGTGAGTAACTCCCGCTTTTTACCGTCTTACAAGTTTGTCGGCACGATTCAGTATGAAAAGCTGATGGAAAATGACCGCTGGCTGACCGCGATTACCAATCTGGGTATTTTCGGCCTGTTATTCATTCTGATTGCCATCGTACTTGGCGTTGGGCTGGCGATTTTACTTGACCAGCAAATCCGTCAGGAAGGCGCGATCCGCACCATTTATCTCTACCCGATGGCGCTGTCTTTTATCGTGACCGGTACGGCCTGGAAATGGATGCTGAATCCGGGGCTGGGTCTGGAAAAACTGATGCATGACTGGGGGTTTACCCAATTTCACTTTGACTGGCTGATTAATACCAACATGGTGATTTATACGCTGGTGATTGCCGCGGTATGGCAATCTTCCGGCTTTGTGATGGCGATGTTTCTGGCCGGGTTAAGAGGGATTGATGCCTCGATCATGCGGGCTGCTCAAATCGATGGCGCCAGTCTGCCGGTCATTTACTGGCGGATTATTCTGCCTTGTTTGCGCCCGGTATTTTTCAGCGCGGTGATTATCACGTCTCATATCGCAATTAAGAGCTTCGATTTAGTCACCGCCCTGACTGCGGGTGGTCCGGGATATGCTTCCGACTTACCGGCACTGTTCATGTACAGTTACTCATTTACCCGCGGGCAAATCGGCCTCGGTGCCGCCAGTGCCATGATGATGCTGATGAGCGTGCTGGCAATTCTGGTGCCTTACCTCTACTCAGAACTGCGGGAGAAAAAATCATGAAATCAATGACTTTATCCCGTGTATTGATTTATGCGACGCTGCTTATATTTTGTGTGATCTACTTAATGCCCTTGTTCGTCATGTTGATCACTTCTTTTAAAACCTTGCCCGATATCCGCAGTGGTAACCTGTTATCCCTGCCGACCGAATGGGCATTCGGGGCATGGTATAAAGCCTGGGATTCGGCCTGTACCGGGGTTTCCTGCGAAGGGCTGAAAGGCTACTTCTGGAACTCTTTCCAGATGGTGATTCCGGCGGTTGCTATTTCAACCTTATTGGGTGCGTTTAATGGCTATGTCATCAGTAAATGGCAGTTCAGAGGATCGAACCTGTTTTTCAGTGCGATGTTATTTGGCTGTTTTATCCCGTTTCAGGTGATTTTGTTGCCGATGGCAACCACGCTGGGGCATTTGGGGCTGGCAAACACCACGGTAGGGCTGGTGGCTGTGCATGTGATTTATGGTCTGGCTTTCACCACGCTGTTCTTCCGCAATTTCTATGTTGGTGTGCCGGATGAGTTAATCAAAGCCGCCCGTCTGGATGGCGCAGGCTTTTTCACGATTTTCTTCAAAATCCTGCTACCGCTGTCTGTCCCGATTATTATGGTCACAGTGATTTGGCAATTTACGGCAATCTGGAATGACTTCCTGTTCGGGGTGGTTTACTCGGGTCCGGATACCCAGCCGATCACCGTTGCACTGAATAATCTGGTCAATACCAGCACCGGTGTTAAAGAATATAACGTGGATATGGCCGCCGCCATTATCGCTGCACTGCCCACGCTGGTGGTTTATGTACTGGCAGGTAAGTATTTTGTCCGTGGTTTAACCGCAGGCTCAGTCAAAGGATAATTATTGATGGCAACTCTTCATTTAAAACAAATTCGTAAAACATATAAAAATGCGGCCATTGA
Source organism: Vibrio aerogenes (assembly GCF_024346755.1). Classification (NCBI taxonomy): domain Bacteria; kingdom Pseudomonadati; phylum Pseudomonadota; class Gammaproteobacteria; order Vibrionales; family Vibrionaceae; genus Vibrio; species Vibrio aerogenes. Next base: position 513,641 of record NZ_AP024861.1, read on the forward strand.
AACCCTCAAAGGCATTGATATTCAGATTGAGTCCGGCGAGTTCCTGATTCTGGTCGGCCCTTCCGGGTGTGGAAAATCCACCTTAATGAACACCATTGCTGGTTTGGAAGATATCAATGCCGGAGCGATTGAAATTGATGGTGTTGACGTGTCGCAGGTCGCTCCCAAAGACCGGGACATTGCGATGGTGTTTCAGTCCTATGCGCTGTACCCCAATATGACCGTGGCGGGGAATATCGCCTTTGGATTAAAAATCCGTAAAGTGCCCAAAGCGGAGATTGATGCTGAAGTGAAGCGGGTCGCTGAAATGCTGCAAATCGAACCTCTGCTGAATCGTAAACCTGCGCAGCTGTCTGGTGGTCAGCGGCAGCGGGTTGCGATGGGGCGGGCGCTAGCCCGGCGGCCTAAGCTGTATCTGTTCGATGAGCCGCTCTCGAACCTCGATGCCAAGCTGCGTGTCGACATGAGACATCAGATCAAGCGTCTTCACCAGCAGCTCAATACCACCATTGTGTATGTGACTCATGATCAGATTGAGGCGATGACACTGGCAGACCGCATTGCGGTGATGAAAGATGGTGAATTACAGCAACTGGGCACGCCGAAGGAGATTTATAACCAGCCTGAAAATATGTTTGTGGCCGGTTTTATGGGCTCACCGTCGATGAACTTTATCCGGGGGACAGTCACCCTTGATGTACAGAATCGTCCGATCCTTGAAGTGCAAGATGCTGCCGGGAAGATCCTGCCGCTGCCGCTGCCGGAGCGGATGAAAGACATGTTGCATCAAGACATCGTTATGGGGCTCCGGCCTGAACATATTTCCGATCATCTGGAAAACGGCACACCGCTTTTCACAACACATGCACTGACCATGGAAGTGCTTGAGCCGACCGGACCGGATATTATCGGCATGATTAAAGTCAATGACGAAGACGTCGCCTGCCGTCTGTCTCCGACATTTGAAGGCCGGGCGGGAGAAGCGGCGACACTGTATTTCGATATCTCAAAAGCCGTTTATTTTGATGCAGAGACAGAAAAGCGGCTGGATGATTAGCAGCTGATGAGACTCCCTCGCCGGGGCGTGGGAGTCCGTTGATTGAGTTGACAGCGATATTATCTTTATCTGCAAGACAGGCCACACTAAAAAATCTCCCCCAGCCAGTCGATAAATACTTTCACCCGTGAGGCGTATTTCCGGTTGCGCGGATAAAGCACCGAAACCGGTGAGGGCGCAGGCGGGCAGTCTTCCAGTAGCGGCACTAAGCGCCCTTCGATGATATCCTGCGCGACATGGTAGCGGGGCACCTGAACAATCCCCAATCCGCTGCGCGCCGCCATCACCAGCGTCTCTGCTGAATTGACCGTCAGCGATGTATTGATTGACCGGGTGTGCGTTTTGCCGCCGATGCAAAATTCCAGTGGCATCGGTGTGCTGCTTCCGGTCGCCCGAAAGCCGATCATCTGATGCTGCTCCAGCGCCCGATAATCTGAAGGTAAACCGAACTGCTGGATATACTGCGGTGAAGCGACGGTCACTTCTTCGAGTGTAGCAATCTGTTTGGCTACCAGCTCCTGAGACTGAATATTTCCAACCCGCAGCACACAATCAATCCCTTCGCGGATCACATCGGCAATCCGGTCGCCTTCGCTGAGAAATAAATCAATCTCCGGATATGTTGCCAGAAACGACGGCAGTTTTGGCATCAGAAAGTGCCGGGCCAGTGTGCCGTGCACATCGACCCGCAAAGCCCCTTTGGGGCTTGCGCCGGATAAAAAGGTTTCTGCGTCTTCAACGTCCTGAATGATCGACAGACAGCGATGATAAAACGCTTTGCCATCAATCGTCGGTGTGACCTGACGGGTCGTCCGCTCCAGCAACACCACGCCGACTTTTGCTTCCAGCTTTTTGATGACATCGGACACGGTCGAGGCGGGAAGGTTGAGATCTTCAGCCGCAGCACTGAAGCTTTTTCGCTCAAAGACGCGGGTAAAGACTTTCATTGTGTCGATTCTGTCCATGAAGATCCTCAGCGTCTGATTGTTCGGTTTTTCCGGATACTGTTACCAAATATTAGCTGATTATCCGTTTTTCAGGAAATGATAAGTTTGTCTGCGATTTAAACAGTCATTCAATCAAAGGATACAAATATGTCAGAGTTAACCAAAATCGCTTTAGTTACCGGGGCTTCAAGAGGCATTGGTGTCGAAATTGCCAAACGCCTTGCCAGCGATGGCTTCCGGATTGTGGTCAATTATGCCGGGAATACGCAGGCGGCTGATGAGGTCGTGCAGGCCATTCAATCATCCGGCGGTGAGGCGGTGGCTTTTCAGGCGGACGTGTCAGATGCTGCTGCGGTGTCGCAGCTGTTTGAATTTGTCGAATCCACCTGGGGGCAGGTCAGTGTGTTGGTGAACAATGCCGGGGTGATGGAGCTGAAAACGTTCGCCGATGCCAGTGACGCGCATGTCAATAAGATGGTGGATATTAACCTCAAAGGCACGATTCATACGCTGAGAGAAGCGGCAACCCGCCTGGCACATGGTGGCAGTGTGGTGAATTTCTCGACCTCCGTGGTTGGTCTGAAGCTGGAAAGTTACGGCGTGTATGCGGCAACCAAAGCTGCTGTTGAAACGCTGACCGCGATTATGGCCAAAGAAATGCGGGGCAAAAACATCACTGTCAACGCGGTTGCTCCGGGCCCGACAGCAACGGAGCTGTTCCTGAAAGGCAAACCGGATGAGCTGGTTGAGCGCATGGCGAAGATGGCGCCGTTGGAAAGATTGGGTACGCCGGAAGATATTGCCGCTGTGGTGTCCTTTTTAGCCGGTCCGGACAGTGGCTGGATCAATGGTCAGGTTTTACGCGCCAACGGCGGTTTGATTTAATGGAGGCGGATGTTATTTATAGTACTGAAATTAAAGGGAAAATAGACGGGACTTGCAGCTAACGCTTCGCTTTTTGTGGTGGTTTTGTTTCGGAAGATTCTGGCTTTGGTGACTGGTTTGGTGCGCTATTGGGGTTGTTGATCCAAGTGGCGCATGGTACACGCGCCCCAGTCCCTTTTCACGGCGGAAAAGGGGCGAAAACGCCTTTTGGTGATCGCTGGCCGGAGCGGTTTTGTAAGTGCATCCTGCACACAAAACCTGAAAAATCCATCCATGGATTTTCCTCCTGAATCATGTGGTTTTTGATTGCTGTGCTAGCTTTTTGTTATGGGGTTGGTGGGATAGATTTGGTTGGGTGACTTGAAATTGCCTTATTCCAAGTTAGTTATTGAATCAAGCCTACGGGTTTACTTATCAGAGAGCACACATGGAATTAATCATCAGTTGCATTTCAAAAATACCGAATGTTGTGTGGAGCGCTGTCATAGCATCCTTATTAACATTTCTGGGAGTACTATGGACAAACAAAGGAAATGAAAAAAGGCAAGCAGCCTTACTGATTCACGAGGAAAATAAATTCAAATTTGAGCAAAAGATATCACTTAAAAAGGATGTCTTCTTGGAAGTTGCTGGCTCATTTGCGAATGTATTAGGTATAATTCCAAAGCTAATGAACTTAAACTTTACGCATGAAGATATAAATAAACTGATGGGAGATCACGGAGCTATAGTTGCGAAGATATATCTTCCTGCAAATGAAGCTACTGTTGCAGAGATATTAAATTGAATTAGTCACGACTTAATCTGACACCTCTTCTTGAAAAGTTGAGAGTTACCCGTTTTGATAAAGGTGCTGAATCTTCAATCAAAACAAAAAGAGGCAACTCTCATGCTTCATACTAACAATCCCATTATCAAACACAAAGCCGGTTTATTAAATCTGGCGGAAGAATTAGGCAATGTCTCCAAAGCCTGTAAGGTCATGGGCGTATCCAGGGATACGTTTATCGCTATCAGGAGCTTGTCGAACAAGGCGGGATTGATGCTTTAGTGAATCAGTCCCGCAGGGCACCCAATATCAAGAATCGGGTTGATGAATCGACAGAAAAGGCTGTGGTTAGTTACGCCATCGAATTTCCAGCTCATGGTCAGGCGCGTACCAGTAATGAACTCCGTAAAAAAGGGATATTTGTTTCCGGCAGTGGTGTCCGTTCCATCTGGCTGCGCAATAACCTGGAGAACTTCAAAAAACGACTGGCCGCTTTAGAAGCCAAAGTCGCCAGTGAAGGGATTATTTTGACTGAAGAGCAAGTTGCAGCGCTGGAGAAAAAGAAACAGGATGATGAAGTTTGTGGTGAAATCGAGACACATCATCCCGGCTATCTGGGGTCACAGGATACATTCTACGTTGGTAATCTGAAAGGTGTTGGCCGGATTTATCAGCAGACCTTTGTCGATACGCATAGTAAAGTGGCCTTCGCAAAACTTTACACCACGAAAACACCGATCACATCGGCAGATTTACTCAATGATCGCGTCTTACCGTTCTTTGAAGCCCATCAGCTTCCATTGTTGAGGATTTTGACGGACAGAGGCACTGAGTACTGTGGAAAAGTGGAGCAGCACGACTATCAGTTGTATCTGGCGATTAACGATATCGACCATACAAAAACAAAAGCCAGACACCCGCAGACAAACGGTATCTGTGAGCGTTTCCATAAAACAATTCTTAACGAGTTTTATCAGGTGACGTTCAGGAAAAAACTCTGCAGCACACTGGAAGAGTTACAAAAAGATCTGGACGAATGGCTGGATTATTACAACAATGTTCGAACCCATCAGGGAAAGGTGTGCAATGGCCGGACGCCATTAGCAACATTACTGGATTGAAAAAAGATTTGGGCAGAAAAGAATTTAGCTCAAATCTAATCTGACGAAAGCACCGGAAAAATGGGTAACTGTCAGATCAGGTCTGAGCTAGTACATACCGGGCAGTTGCCACCCGATACGATAAATTAGCAAGAAATTACAGCAGTACAGTGGCTCTATCTTTTGTCATGATGTGGTTGCCGATGTTCTGCTGAATAAATAATAAACAAAGATCAACGATGAGATGGTCTCCTCCCTTTAACGGCATCGCAATGTGCCAAACTTGGATTTGAGGATTCAAGTTAACAAGGCGAGGAGACCTATATGAATATTACAACTGTTGGACTGGATTTGGCAAAAAATGTAAGCCATGTCGTGTGTTGTAACCAAGCTGGAAAAATAGTCAGGAAAAGAATGCTCCGCCGTTCAGAAATACTGACCTTTTTCACAAAATTACCTAAGTGTTTAGTTGGTGTAGAAGCTTGTGCGACAGCACACTATTGGGCAAGAGAAATTCAGAAGTGTGGGCATGATGTTAAACAGATAGCCCCACAACATGTGAAGCCATATGTTCGTGGCAATAAGAATGATTACAATGATGCTCTGGCTATCGCTGAAGCCGTTGTGCGGCCAGAAATGCGCTTTGTACGAACTAAAAGCCAAGAGCAGTTAGATATCAAAGCGCTGCATGTTCTTCGTAAAAAATGTGAACGTGACAGAACAGCTAATTGCAATGGTATTCGCGGGATTCTGGCTGAGCAGGGGATTGTCATACCTCTGGGGGTTAGTCATGTTTACAAGCGGTTACCTGAGTTATTTGATAGTCAAATAGACAATGGTTTAAGTAAACTGTTCAAAGAGTTACTGAAGCATCACTATCAGAAGTTAGTCGAGCTTAAAAATCATTTAGATTTTTATACACAAAAAATTAAACAGCTTAGCCAGTGTGAAGAATGCCAGCGGCTACAGAGTGTTCCGGGAATCGGCCCGATAGTGGCAAGCGCTGTTTATGAGTATATTGGTGACGGTAGCGGCTTTAAGAATGGTAGAGCTGTTTCAGCTTCAATAGGTTTAGTCCCCAGACAACATAGTTCTGGAGGAAAACATAATCTATTAGGTATCAGTAAGCGTGGCGATGGCTATTTAAGGACTTTGCTTATTCACGGAGCAAGAGCTGTGATTAGAGTGAGTGCAGGGAAAGACACTCCGCTGGCAAAATGGATTGAACGCCTGATACTCACTCGGGGAAGAAATAAAGCTGCAGTAGCTTTGGCTAATAAACTTGCACGAGTGAGCTGGGCCATACTTAAGAATGGCAGCTGTTACGACGAAGAGTATTTAGTAGCAGCTTAGTAAAAATAAATTGTCGTTCTCTTCCGAGGATTGCTGGATAAGTAGAAGTGATGACAGAGAGGTAAAACCTGCATATCGAAAACCTGATAGGGCGTTTGGATTAAAATCCGTGTCAACGATAAGGACGATATGTGCGAAGTTCATCGAGGCTCGAAGTATGAATACTTCAAATAGAAGCCGGATATACGAACGCAAACCTATTTACTGTCAAAATGACTAATTATCCTTGCAATGATGGAGGAGACCATATACAGCCTCTAGGGGAGTCCAGGAAATTTAGTACCAGGAAAGTTATGCTGTACTTTCCCGGTGACAGAAAGAAAAGTTACTGAGTATTACTCTTGGTCAGGTTTGGTTTCAAGTTTTTTAGCTTTCTCGATCATTGGTGTGATGGTTGACCCCTGGACCAGTATTGAAAAGACGACCACAGCGTATGTCATGACAAGGATAAGCTCTTTTACGTCTATCAGCTTGTCAGGGATGACCAGAATCCCAGAAGGGATAGATAGTGCCATCGCCAAAGCCAGTCCTCCTCTGAGTCCACCCCAGGTTAAAATATTTATTGACCAGGGGTTATATTCGCGATAACGCTTAAAACCGATATAAGCTATAAACACGCTAATATATCGGCCTGCCAAAACAAGAGGAATAGCAATAGCCATTAAAATCCAGTCTTCTTCGTGAAACTTGAACAGCAGCATCGACATCCCGATTAACAGAAACAGAACACCATTCAGAAATTCATCCACTAATTCCCAAAAGTGATCTAAGTGTTCTTCACTTTCTTTAGAGAAACCAATAAATCGAGTCCAGTTTCCTATCATAATACCGGAAACAACCATTGCCAGCGGCCCTGATACGTGGATGACCTCTGCGAAAGCATACCCTGCGGTTGGGACCCCGATGGTGAGCAGGAGTTCCATGGAGTGATCATTTGTTGAACTGATCAGATAGTGGAAGAGAACGCCCAAGGCAAAACCATAGATAACCCCTCCAATTGCTTCCTGAATAAATAATAAAGTGACACTACCGACTGTCGGAGTTGTTGAACCAAAGGCAATAGAAAACAGCGTGACGAAGATAACTAAGCCAAATCCGTCATTAAAAAGTGATTCACCTTCAATCTGTGTTGATATTCTCCGTGGTGCATTCAGTTTTTTTACAATTGCAAGAACAGCGATAGGATCCGTTGGAGAAATTAATGCGCCAAACAGCAGGCAATAAATCAAATCTAAGTTAATGCCAATAACAAGACAAATACCATAAAGCACAAAACCAATGAAGAAAGTTGAGACCAGTGTCGCTCCTAAGGCTAAGATTGTAATCTCCCACTTTTGGCCTTTCAGATTGGGGAGTTTGATTCCTAACCCGCCAGCAAAGAGCAGGAATCCTAATATTCCTTTCAGCAGAAAGTTCTCAAAATTAATATCTGTAACCGTTTCAGTTGCAATTTGGGTCAGATGAAACCAATTGTTTTGCCCGGCTACGAGTATAATCAATGAAAGAATCATTGATCCTGCCGTAATAGCAATTGTTGTTTGCATACGGCTGATTTTGCTGTTGACAAACGCGATGAGCATAGCGGCTGCAGCAAGAAAGCATAAAGTGTGATAGACCGACATTACTTATTCTTCTTGTTAATAATAAGATCTGAAATTTTCCTTTGATGATGGGTAAATATCAATCATTTTTTCCTGTAAAGATTACCTGTAGCAACTATTTTTCTTATATCCATATAGACGTCTAGATTTCTGTATTGGGTGTGATAGGATTGATACAGTCAAGGAATTTAACAGGAAAGACACATGGCGAGTGAAGTGAAGCATCCAATAACTGAACAGTTAGAGAAGCGTATTCTTCTGATCGATGGTGGTATGGGAACCATGATTCAGGCGCATAAACCTAGTGAAGAAGAATACCGTGGTCAACGGTTTGCTGATTGGCACTGTGATTTAAAAGGAAATAATGATTTATTGGTTTTAACTCAGCCAGAGTTGCTCCGGGATATCCATGCCGCTTATCTTGAAGCGGGTGCTGATATTCTGGAAACCAACACATTTAATTCAACATCAATCGCAATGGCTGACTATGATATGCAGTCACTGAGTGCTGAAATTAATTATGCAGCCGCAACTCTCGCAAAATCTGTCGCAGATGAATGGACTCTGAAAAATCCCGATCACCCCCGTTTTGTGGCAGGAGTCTTGGGTCCGACAAACCGAACCTGTTCTATTTCTCCTGATGTGAATGATCCCGGCTATCGCAATATAAGCTTTGATGATTTGGTCGAAGCCTATTCTGAGTCAACCCGGGCTTTAATCAACGGTGGTGTTGATTTAATTCTCGTTGAAACGATTTTTGATACCTTAAATGCCAAAGCATGTCTTTTTGCCGTGGAATCGGTCTTTGATGAGCTTAAGGTTGAATTACCCATCCTGATCTCCGGAACTATTACCGATGCATCCGGCAGAACACTGTCTGGGCAAACCACGGAAGCATTCTACAATTCATTACGCCATGTGAATCCACTTTCTTTTGGGTTGAATTGTGCGCTTGGTCCTGATGAACTTCGCCAGTATGTTGAAGAAATGTCCAGGATTTCTTCAACATATGTTTCGGCTCACCCAAATGCTGGATTACCGAATGCTTTCGGAGAATATGATCTTTCACCAGAAGATATGGCTGCGCATATTGAGGAATGGGCCAAGAGTGGTTTCCTTAATCTTGTGGGCGGATGTTGCGGAACAACACCGGAACATATCCGTCAGATGGCGCGAGCGGTTGCTGGTGTATCTCCACGCCGGTTGCCTAAACTACCGGTTGCTTGTCGTCTCGCTGGTTTAGAGCCATTGACAATAGAAAAAGAGACCCTATTCGTTAATGTCGGGGAAAGAACAAATGTGACTGGCTCCGCTCGTTTTAAACGGTTGATCAAAGAAGAACTGTATGATGAAGCCTTAGAAGTTGCCCGACAACAGGTTGAGAATGGTGCACAAATTATTGATATCAACATGGATGAAGGGATGCTGGATGCACAAGCATGCATGGTTCGATTCTTAAATCTGTGTGCTTCAGAGCCTGATATCGCGAAAGTACCTATTATGGTGGACTCATCTAAATGGGAAGTCATTGAAGCCGGCTTGAAATGTATTCAGGGAAAGGGAATTGTCAATTCAATATCTTTGAAAGAAGGAAAAGAAAAGTTTGTTGCGCAGGCTCGCCTGATTCGTCGCTATGGTGCTGCCATAATTGTCATGGCTTTTGATGAAGTCGGGCAGGCTGATACCAGAGAAAGAAAGCTGGAAATATGTACAAAGGCATACCGTATACTTGTTGATGAAGTTGGGTTTCCGCCTGAGGACATTATTTTTGACCCAAATATTTTTGCCATCGCAACAGGGATTGAAGAGCACAACAATTATGCCGTTGATTTTATAAATGCGGTTGCTGATATCAAGCGAGATCTGCCTCATGCTATGATTTCTGGCGGTGTCTCGAATGTGTCTTTTTCATTCCGGGGTAATAACTACGTTCGTGAAGCGATTCATGCTGTTTTCCTGTACCACTGTTTCAAAAATGGTATGGATATGGGGATTGTGAATGCGGGACAGCTTGAGATTTACGACAATGTTCCTGAAAAACTACGTCATGCTGTTGAAGATGTGGTTATGAACCGCCGTTCGGATGCCACAGAAAGACTTCTCGATTTGGCGGACGAGTACAGAGAAAATGCCGTTGGAAAGCATGAAGATGCCTCTGCACATGAATGGCGCTCATGGGATGTGGCAAAACGACTTGAATATGCATTGGTGAAAGGTATTACAGAATTCATCACTGAAGATACTGAAGAAGCCCGACAGCAGGCCGTGAAAACATTAGATGTGATCGAAGGTCCGTTGATGGATGGTATGAACGTTGTTGGTGATTTGTTTGGGGAAGGTAAAATGTTCCTCCCACAGGTTGTGAAGTCTGCACGGGTGATGAAGCAGGCCGTTGCTTATCTTGAACCCTTTATTAATGCCGAAAAAGCCGAAGGTACTTCTAATGGAAAGATCCTGATGGCAACAGTCAAAGGTGATGTTCATGATATCGGTAAGAATATCGTCGGAGTCGTTTTGCAGTGTAACAACTATGAGATTATTGACCTTGGTGTGATGGTGCCTTGTGAAAAAATATTAAAAGTCGCCAGGGAAGAGAATGTCGACATTATAGGACTGTCTGGCTTGATCACGCCTTCTCTGGATGAAATGGTACATGTGGCGAAAGAGATGGAGCGCCAGGGATTTACCATTCCATTAATGATTGGAGGTGCAACGACCTCGAAGGCGCATACAGCAGTAAAAATTGAACAAAACTATAAACACCCGGTTGTATATGTGAGTAATGCATCAAGAGCTGTTGGTGTTTGTTCATCACTGTTATCGGATGAGCATCGTCCGGCATTCATTGAAAAGCTCGATCTGGATTATCAAAGAGTTCGCGAACAACATGCCCGTAAGACTCCCAGAACAAAACCTGTGACTTTAACTGAAGCCAGAGCAAATTCAGTGAAAATCGACTGGGATAACTATACTCCGCCTGTCCCTGCCAATAGCCAGATTCAGATCTTTGATGATTTTGATGTTGCCGTGCTACGCCAGTACATTGACTGGACACCATTTTTCATGACGTGGTCTCTTTCAGGGAAGTATCCTGCGATTTTAGAACATGAAGAAGTCGGTGAAGAAGCGCAGAGGTTGTTTAAAGATGCAAATGATTTTTTAGATCGTATCGAAAAAGAGGGTTTAATCAAGGCCAGAGGCATTTGTGCATTGTTTCCTGCATCCAGCCTGGGAGATGATATTCAGGTGTTTACTGATAATAGCAGAACAGAAATTGCCTGTACTCTGCATCATCTGCGTCAACAGACAGAAAAACCGAAAGGGGCTAATTATTGTCTTTCGGATTACATCGCCCCTTTATCTTCTGGTAAGGAAGACTGGATTGGCGCATTTGCAGTGACTGCCGGCATTGGGGAAAGGGAGCTATCTGATGCTTATAAAGCTGCCGGAGATGATTATAATGCGATTATGATCCAGGCTGTTGCCGATCGTTTGGCTGAAGCGTTTGCTGAATATTTACATGAACGGATAAGAAAAGATATCTGGGGATATGCGACTGATGAGCATTTGTCTCAGGATGAATTAATCCGGGAAAAGTATCAGGGAATTCGTCCTGCACCCGGTTATCCTGCTTGCCCTGAACATACTGAGAAAGAAGCAATCTGGCAGCTACTTGATGTTGAAAAAAATATTGGCATGTCTCTGACAACGAGTTATGCCATGTGGCCGGGGGCTTCAGTATCTGGTTGGTACTTTTCTCATCCTGATTCCAGATATTTTGCTGTTGCAAAGATTCAGGAGGATCAGGTTGATGATTATGCGGTACGAAAAGGCTGGAGCCGGGAAGAAGCAGAAAAATGGCTGGCGCCAAATATGACTGATTAATTATGATGGATTAAAAAAATGGAGGCGGGTTTTCAGCCTGCCTCCCAAAGATACATTCATCGTTATTGTTATCTTTTATTATTCAGCTTCGAATAGTTCCTGATGCAGTTTTTGGATCACATGATTCGCTTCATCTGCATCGACAAGAAAACAGAGATTATGGTCACTGGCACCATAACAAATCATACGTAAATTATAGTCACCTAATGTACTGAATACTTTTTTAGCATAGCCTTGTGTTTCCATCTGATTACCAATCAAAGCAATTAAACTAAGATTTCGTTCAACTTCAACATGTGCCAGCTCTTCCAGTTCAGCACGAACAGCCAGAGGTAATTCAGGAGAACCTCCGGATGTGTCTGTTTTATCCAGTGTAATAGAGACGCTAATTTCAGAGGTTGTCACCAGGTCGACAGAAATTTTGTGCTTTGCCAGAATCTCAAATACTTTTGCAAGAAAACCGTATGCATGAAACATCTTCGCACTGCGGATTGTGACCATTGTTTGATTTGCCCTGAGTGCCAGAGCCCGGAAAAGAGGAGAGCTTGTTACACGTTTGCGAATCCAGGTACCACCGTTCGCAGGTTCACGGGAGGAGCCGACAAAAACAGGAATGCCATGACGAAGAGCCGGGAGCAGGGTTGATGGATGAAGAATCTTCGCACCAAAATTGGCCATTTCTGAAGCTTCGCTGAAGCTTATTTCCGGAATTGGCATGGCTTTTGGCGCAATTCGGGGATCGGTTGTATAAATACCCGGGACATCTGTCCATATTTCCAGCCCGGAAGCCTGAACTGCTTCTGCAATCAAGGCCGCTGAATAGTCACTGCCACCGCGTCCAAGAGTTGTTGTATTTCCTTCTTCATCTGAGCCGATGAACCCCTGAGTAATGACGATATGATCATGACATAATGGTGTTAGCTTTTCTTTGGCTAAGGCTGCAGTTGATTCGACCTGAGGTTCAGCTCTGCCATAGTTATCATCAGTGCGTAAGACTTCCCGTATATCAAACCTGACAGTATCAAGTCCTCTTTCTCTCATCAATTGCGTCAAAATATGGGTGGACATGAGTTCACCACAGGCAACCAGATGATCTGTCAGTTTACTTGTTGACTGGACAGAAGCCGCTTCTGAAAAACTGTTTACCTTGTCGAGAATGAACAAAAGATCATCCTTAACCTGAGATTGTTCTTTGAGTTGGTCCACAATTGAGAAATGAGTTTGATGCAATTGTTCAATTAAAGCGGCTCTTCTGTCGGTATCCTGAACACCATTGGCCAGTTCAACTAATATATTTGTTACCCCTGAACAGGCACTGCTCACAACGAGTCTGGTCTTAGGGTTATTTTCAACAATGGCTGCACAACGACTCATTGCTTCAAAGTCGGCGACGCTTGTTCCGCCAAATTTGGCGACATTAAATGCACTCACGGCATGGTTCTCCCACGATATCTTAGAATAGTAAAACAGTAACTGATCATCACGACCAGAATTCGAAGAGAGTATTTCCCAGAGCAAGTATAGAGGTGATACACGGCAGGTGACCTCAGAAGCTCTTCATTAGTGTGATACTAATGACAGTTGAAGGGATTCAGCCCATTCAACCGACAAGCCAAATCCACAATTTTGACTCATCTCGGCACTGCTCCCCCTGAATGTTTTGTATTAGAGTTGAGGCTCTACAAAACATCTGCCTGGGCAGTGCTCCTCTTCCGCTGGATAGCATCGCTATTGAACGTGTTTGTTCGATAGATGTCAATGAAAAATTATGTATAAATAATGAATAATTTATTTATCAGAAGCGCTTGTATTTTTTGGTACACGCTGGTGCTCAAAATCAGGGAACAGGTACAGCGCCTCCAGCCGGGTCTGCTCCGCATGGTTTACATCTCCCATTTTCCGGTAGAGCTCGATAAGGGAGCGATAATGTTCTGGTCTTGGTTCTTTTCTGATGAGATTAAGCAGCCAGGGCTTGAATGAACTCAGTTGATCTGTCCCGGCTTTTTTAAGGGCATCACTAAGCCGGGCTTGCATCAGTTTATCCTTCCAGATAAAAGGGTAATGAATGGTGTTTAACCAACGTGTATCATGTGTATCCTGATACAAGCTGAATACATATTGAGTTGTAAGAATTCCGCCCATATAGCAACATGTTGTGGCTGGGAGTATGTAGATGAAAAGATATATTAACCGGAGCGCAACCGGTTTGAGATCAATATTTTTATATTTAGCAACACGTTGATCAGTCCAGAACAATAAAATGACAAAAGTTATCCAGTGGATACTCGAAAGTGCAAAAACATTATCCAACTGGCTATGCAGTGCGACAGGAAACAATAAGGATAACGTTGCCAGGCGGGTTTTAGATTTTGCGTAATAAATTCTGAGCAATATAAATAATACTGCCAGCATCATTGCCAGTACAGGAATAACACCCCCTTCTGTTCCCCAGTATAATATTTCATTATGAGGGTGACTCAGGGCCGGATACGGTGGTGGATAGTCTGGATTCAGTTGATGTTGACGGGCGCTATACAAAACATACTCTTCTTCGAAGTGACCATATCCATATCCGGTAAATGGTTTTTCAATGAACATGTCAGACGTTTGTTCAAGCGTTTTTTTTAAAGGTTCTATACCTTTAAAACTATCCGGATAAAAAGATTGAGGGTGAAACAGATTCAGGAGAATGCAGCCCAGAATAATTCCCGTAACCGTTGATGCGGTCCATCCCCATAATCGTTTTCTGCTGGCAAATCTGTATAAATAAGGAAATATGATACAAACACCTAATAGCGCTGAACTCCAGCCAATAAGAGAGTATGTCATTATTATCGGCGGTATACAGACTAATGGTGTCAAATATAACAGACTGACGATGCTGACCTGCTTTTGATATTTTTTTAAATGTCTGCAGAGTAAATAACCTGATGCAAGAAGCCCGGTAGACAAAAATGTAGCAAATGTATTTGCTGTAGGAAAAATACCCCAGGCTATGCCATAAGTCATTGTTTGGTAGTAAGCAACCAGGCCCTCAATTAAACAAGCTAAAACGATGAACCAAATGAGTCTGTTCTTTTGTTTATTCGAAAAGATGAATTGTTGAATGGATAAGAAGAGCAGGAACCCTCCCCAAAGTGCAAGAATCCTGTGAATACTCCCTTCAACGGAAGACTGACTGTACACAACAGGCAGGGTCATCAGCAGGCAGCAAAGGCACAATCCTATTGATAGTTTGGAGTATCTTACTTGTTTTGTCCGGATACATTGGAATAAACCAATTGATATACAGAAGCTTACAGATATCCAGCTTATGACATTTCCGGGAATCTCCAGTCCGCTTCCCGGAAAATGGCGCAGCGGAAAATGAAAAGCAATCAGATATATAAACCCTAAAGCATATATAAAAGAACGATTCAGAGGTAGTTTCTTGGGGGACGGTGCAAGATTCGTCCCCCGGACAAGTACTATCGCCATTTTCTGCTGACTTTATTTATGTATGTTCATATTTGAGAAACTGAACATTCAACATGTGTATGAATTTATCTATCTTAACATAGGTTGCAGAAATCTTGCGGTGTGAGAGCCAGCAATTTCAGAGACCTGCTCCGGGGTTCCCTGAGCTATAATTTCTCCGCCCCCTTGTCCTCCTTCCGGACCCAAATCGACAATCCAGTCTGCGGTCTTAATTACATCAAGGTTATGCTCAATGACAATGACAGTATTCCCATGATTTCTTAACCGGTGAAGCACGCTCAGTAGTTGCTGTATATCATGAAAATGCAGACCAGTTGTTGGTTCATCTAAGATATATAACGTTTTTCCCGTATCACGCTTAGAAAGCTCACGGGCGAGCTTAATTCTCTGGGCCTCACCACCGGAGAGGGTTGTGGCTGCTTGCCCAAGTCGTATGTAAGATAAACCGACATCAATAAGCGTTTGTAATTTTCTTGCGATGACAGGAACAGGATCAAAAAATACTCTCGCATCCTCGACAGTCATACTTAACACTTCGTCGATTGTTTTTCCTTTGTATTTAACTTCAAGGGTTTCCCTGTTATAGCGTTTTCCTTTACAAATATCACAAGGCACATAAACATCCGGTAAAAAGTGCATTTCTACTTTGATGACACCATCACCCTGACAAGCTTCACAGCGCCCACCTCTGACATTAAAGCTGAAACGCCCGGGCTTATATCCGCGGGAGCGGGATTCTTGAGTGCCGGCAAACAGCTCGCGGATCGGAGTAAATATGCCGGTGTATGTCGCTGGATTAGAGCGTGGAGTACGACCTATCGGACTTTGATCAATATCGATAACTTTATCAAAGTGTTCAAGTCCTTTAATCTTTTTATAAGCTGCGGGTTCAGCTGTTGTTGCTCCGTTTAGAGCGGTATGTGCGATCTTGAAAAGCGTGTCATTGATCAGTGTTGATTTACCCGAGCCCGACACACCAGTAATACAAGTAAATAGTCCTACCGGGACAGACAGATTCACCTGTTTCAGGTTATTTCCGCTTGCCCCCATTAATTCAAGTACTTTGTCCGGGTTTTTAGGGGTTCTTTCTGCCGGAATCTCAATTTTTTTGCTTCCGTTCAGATAACATCCGGTCAGGGATTCTGGCTGATTAATAATGTCTTCTAATTTACCTTCAGCAACGACATGACCACCGTGTACACCTGCACCAGGACCAATATCAATAATATGATCTGCTGAACGAATGGCATCTTCATCGTGTTCAACGACAATCACCGTATTACCTAAATCTCTGAGATGAGTCAGTGTTTTCAGGAGTCTCTCATTGTCTCGCTGGTGCAGACCAATTGAAGGTTCATCTAAAACATACATCACACCAACCAGACCGGCACCTATTTGGCTGGCCAGACGGATGCGCTGCGCTTCACCGCCTGAAAGAGTCTCTGCACTTCGGGATAAATTGAGATAATTCAGTCCTACATTGACCAGAAATTGCAAACGATCATTGATTTCTTTCATGACTTTTTCTGCGATTCTGGCTTTTTGTCCTTCCAGATGGAGGGAATCGAAGAAATGTAGTGCATCAGAAATACTGAGTTCTACGATTTCAGGTAACGTTGTTTCACTGACAAAAACATGGCGGGCTTCTTCACGGAGGCGGGTTCCGTGACAGGTCGCACAGGGTTTGGTGGATATGAATTTAACTAACTCTTCCCGAACACTATTGGATTCAGTTTCTTTATATCGTCTTTCGAGGTTATTCAGAATGCCCTCGAAAGGATGTCGTTTCACCCGAATATCTCCCCGATCATTGACATATTTAAATTCAATCGATCTGGTTCCTGAGCCTTTTAAAATAATATCCTGAATCTTTTTCGGCAGTGTTTCAAATGGACTATCGAGATCGAAACCATAGTGTTCTGCTAAAGATGTCAGCATTTGGAAATAGTAAAAATTTTTCTTATCCCATCCCCGAATCGCTCCCTGAGCCAGACTCAGGGATTTATCCTGAATTACCCTTGAAGGATCAAAATACTGCTGAACACCTAAACCATCACATGTATGGCAGGCACCCGCCGGGTTGTTAAATGAAAAGAGCCGGGGCTCTAATTCTTGCATGCTGTAGCCACAGTGAGGACAGGCAAAGTTAGATGAAAAAACAATTTCATCACCGGAGCCGTCCATCGGGCTGACAACAACCACACCACCGGAAAGTTCCAGCGCTGTTTCAAATGATTCTGCCAGACGTTGTTTCAGTTCATCGCGAACCTTAAATCTATCGACGATGACTTCAATTGTATGTTTTTTATGTAGTTCCAACGTCGGTGGATCCGATAAATCACATGTTTCCCCGTCAATTCTGGCTCTGATAAATCCTTGTGCTGCAAGGTTTGCCAGTGTTTTTACATGTTCACCTTTGCGCTCTTTAATGATTGGAGCAAGCAGCATCATTTTAGAACCTTCAGGAAGTTCTAATACTTTGTCCACCATCTGGCTGACTGTTTGTGCGGCTAAAGGGATTTTATGTGTCGGACAGCGTGGTTCGCCAATCCGGGCATAAAGAAGACGAAGATAATCGTAAACTTCGGTAATTGTGCCGACAGTAGAACGAGGGTTGTGGGACGTAGACTTTTGTTCGATAGAAATTGCAGGAGACAGCCCTTCAATATGTTCAACATCAGGCTTTTCCATCAGAGAAAGAAACTGTCTTGCATAGGCAGACAGGGATTCAACGTAGCGCCTCTGTCCTTCTGCATACAGGGTATCAAATGCAAGAGATGATTTGCCTGAACCTGACAGCCCGGTAATGACAATGAGTTTATCCCGGGGAATTGTCAGGTTGATATTCTTGAGGTTATGAGTTCGGGCACCTCTGACTTCTATACTATCCATCTTCGTCGCTCTGTATCACATGAGATGGGTTAGTATTACACAGAGTCGTAAATCTGCAAGTTATTTTACTGTATAAAATTACAGTAAATTAAATCACCGTATCATTAAAAGGCAACCGAATAACTGGCTGCCAGATGATGAATTAGTCTTCTTTCGTTGTTGAGTGTTGATCTAATGCCACTTTTTTCTGGTTTTGCTTGTATAGATGTTCGTAACAATAGTTTGTGGCTTCGATATAACCTTCGACGCTACCACAATCAAACCGTTTTCCTTTAAATTTATAAGCCAGAACACAGCCAGACTGAGCCTGTTTGAGTAATGCGTCAGTAATTTGAATTTCTCCACCTTTTCCTGGCTCGGTTTGTTCAATTAAATCGAAGATATCTGGTGTCAGAATATAGCGGCCAATAATAGCGAGGTTACTCGGTGCTGTTCCGGGTTCTGGCTTCTCAATCATGTCATCAACCCGGAAGATATCGTCTTTGATCATTTCACCCGAGATAACACCATACTTGTGGGTTTCATTTTCCGGAACTTCCTGAACGGCAACAATGGAACAGCGAAACTGTTTAAACAGTGATACCATTTGCGCCAGAACACCGTCAGTTTCATTAACGCACAGGTCATCGGCTAAGACCACAGCAAAAGGTTCATCACCAACCAGCTCTCTGCCGGTCAGTATTGCATGACCTAATCCTTTCATTTCTCTTTGGCGGATATAAGTAAAATGAGTCGTTTCAATGATCTGACGAATATCGATCAACAGATCTTCCTTATTTGTGCCTTTAATTTGATGTTCTAATTCATAATTAGTATCAAAGTGATCCATGATGGAATGCTTGCCTCGTCCGGTAACAATACACATCCCATCCATACCAGCTTGTATTGCTTCATCAACACCATATTCTATCAGTGGTTTATTTACCACTGGCATCATTTCTTTCGGCATGGATTTGGTTGCCGGAAGAAAGCGGGTTCCATAACCGGCAGCAGGAAAAAGACACTTTCTGATCATATTGCAAACGCCTTATTTATCTCTGAAATTTTTATCTGTTTAATTCTTGATTATGAGAAGTGTTACTCTATCACTTTTAGAGTAGGACACCATCATATCTATGCAAATATATGAAAAATCTAGGTCTGAAGATTTTGTCTGGCCCATGAAATTGCCTGAGCTCTGTTTTTAACCGATATCTTTTTAAATATCTGATGTAAATGAGATTTAACTGTATATTCGCTGATAAACAGGTTGTCTGCAATTTCAGTGTTACGGGCGCCGGATTGCAAACAGCGCAAAATTTCAATTTCTCTTGCAGTGAGTGAGATGATGGCTGACACATTATGGTGATGCAGTGCATAGCGATAATAATGAAGCAACTGACTGGAGATATGCCGTGGAAGCCAGTTCCTCCCTGCGATGATTTCCCGGAGTCCCATAATGATTTTTTGTACAGAATCATTTTGATAAAACAGCCCTTTCAGGTTTCCTAATGCTAATAATGCTTCGGTGTTTAATCGTTGCTCAACATTAAGTACAACGGTTTCGTAGTGTTGTTGTCTGCTATACCCGTCATGAATACAGGGAAGCAGTGATATCCGGTGATGATACGTAAAAATCAAAATTTTGTGCCGATCCTTTGTGCCACTGACCAACAGGGCTTCCGGAGTGATTCTGGGTAACGTATATCCCAGAAAGTTTTCTATCTCTTCGTATATGCCCGGAAGTTTTTCTCCCTCTGGATACAGGATGTAAAGTGTCCGGGCATAATTGTTTTTGCTCATTTTTTTCTCCGTAGTGTTGTTGAAAGGAAAATATGACAAAAACAAGAAAAACATTCTAATTCAGTTGCTTATCGCCCGTGTTTCTTCAAAGAAATAAAGGAAAACTGATGTGAGTTTCTGCTAAAATCTAAGAATCAGGTCGAAAAATTAAATATGGGAAGGCGCTTTTAAAGATAATTTACAGCGGTCTGGTTGAGACCTTTACCAAGCGTGGTATCCTATAGCGTTTATCAGACACACATGAGTAAAGACGGAGCAAAATATGGCCAGCCGTGGAGTAAACAAAGTCATCTTAGTGGGTAACCTTGGCGGGGATCCTGAAGTTCGTTATATGCCGAATGGCGGTGCCGTTGCAAACATTACGATTGCAACGTCTGAGTCATGGCGTGATAAAACAACGGGCGAACAAAGAGAAAAAACAGAGTGGCACCGGGTTGCTTTGTTTGGAAAACTGGCCGAAGTCGCTGGTGAATACCTGCGTAAAGGTTCTCAGGTGTATATTGAAGGACAACTGCAGACACGTAAGTGGCAGGATCAAAGTGGTCAGGATCGTTATACCACTGAAGTTGTGGTACAAGGGTTCAATGGTGTGATGCAAATGTTGGGAGGTCGCGCTCAGGGTGCAGGTCAACCAGGTATGCAGCCACAATCAGCACCACAACAAGGTGGATGGGGGCAACCTCAACAGCCTGCAATGCAGCAGCCTCAGCAGCAATCCGCCCCCCAAAAGCCACAACAGCAACAGCCTCAATATAATGAGCCACCAATGGATTTTGATGACGATATTCCGTTCTAGGCTTCCAGGATTAAAAAGTGTAAAGACGCTTTCTATCTAAGAATCTACAAGCCCCGCAAAGCGGGGCTTTTTTGTGTGATGGATAATATGTCCGGGTATCCCACAATTACATTTGCTTGTCGGTATTGAAATGACTGCTGCTTAAAAATATTCATTCTGTATGGTTCTGATTTTGTCCGCTTATGTTGTTTTATGTCATGACTGTCTGCCGGTTTAGAAGATACGTTATATCGCAACTTCATGATGTCTGAAGTGAGACTGTCGAGTCTAGACACTTTTGTCGATTCGACGTTGTTTATAGACATGATATGAATTCCTTTGAATTATAAACTCATTTAAAAACCTTATATTTCATAGTATTAAACGGATTTCTTTATGGTATTCAAGGTTGGCACATCTTGTGCGTAGGACTGGTTTCCATTCAGAATAAAAAAGTGAACTGGTATAAAAATTTACCAGTGATTACACATAAGGAAGCAGCATGAATCGATTTATTTTTGCTGACGCCAATAAGTGTATTGGTTGTCGAACTTGTGAGCTTGCATGCGCGATTTCTCATCAAAATGAAGACATTGGAACTCTGGCAGATCCTAAAAATTTCACACCAAGACTGAGCGTGATAAAAAATGCACAGGTGACAGTACCTGTCATGTGTCGTCAATGCGATGATGCACCTTGTGCTCAGGTTTGTCCGAACAATGCAATCGTGCATGAAGATGGTTATATCAAAGTCATTCAGTCCCGTTGTATTGGTTGTAAGACATGTGCAATTGCATGTCCTTACGGAGCAATGAACATAGAGACTACGATGGTCGAAAATCATTCAGGTTATTCGGGCCTTTTCCAAAGAAAAACACCTCAGTCACAGGCAGTTAAATGTGATTTATGTTCCCACAGTGAAGCTGGACCAGCTTGTGTGCAGGTTTGTCCGACTCAGGCGATTAAGTTGATGGTTCCTGAAGAAGTTGAGTTGAGTACTCAACAGAAACGGGAAGCTGCCGCAACCAGTGCTTCTGTCATTTCAGTGTGATCGGATAAAATTCGGAGAGGGTTAGAATGAAAAAATCTATCGTAGTTTGTCCTTACTGTGGTACGGGCTGTAAACTGAAACTATTAGTCAAAGATAACAAAATTGTTGGTGCTGAACCTGCTAATGGCCGGACCAATGAAGGCCAGCTGTGTTTAAAAGGTTACTACGGCTGGGACTTTTTGAACGATACTAAGTTGCTGACACCACGTCTGAAACAGCCAATGATTCGCCGTTCCAGAGAGAGTAAGCTTGAAGCTGTAAGCTGGGATGAAGCAATTGACTTCGCTGCTGAAAAACTCCAGTCCATCAAAGATAAATACGGTCCTGATGCAATTATGACCACAGGTTCAGCCCGTGGTCCGGGTAATGAATCAAACTATGTAATGCAAAAATTTGCCCGGGCAGTGATTGGGACAAATAATGTTGATCACTGTGCACGTGTTTGTCATGCACCGTCTGTTTCTGGTTTGGAATCGACAGTGGGCAACGGAGCGATGAGTAATTCAATTCCTGAAATTGAAGAAACTAAATGTTTATTGATTTTTGGATACAACGTTGCGGACTCACACCCTGTTATTGCGAAAAGAATTTTTAAAGCCAAGGACAATGGTGCCAAAGTCATTGTGTGTGATCCACGCAAGATTGAGTCTGTCCGGATCGCTGACCAATGGCTTCAGTTGAAAAATGGTGCCAATATGGCGCTGGTTAATGCGATTGCTTATACCCTGATCGATGAAGATCTGTATGACAAAGCTTATGTTCAGAACTTTACTGAAGGATTCGAAGAGTTCCGTAAAATTGTCATGGATTATGCGCCGGAAAAAGTTGAACATATCACCGGCTTGAAAGGTAGTGATGTTCGTCTGGCTGCGAGAACCTATGCTGCAGCATCTGAAGCTATGATTTTATGGGGAATGGGGGTCACTCAGTTTGGGCAGGCTGTTGATGTGGTTCGGGGTCTTGCTGCTCTGGCATTGATGACTGGAAACTTTGGCCGCCGTGGTGTGGGTGTGGGTCCTGTCCGTGGACAGAATAATGTGCAAGGGACATGTGATTTAGGCATGTTGCCTCACCAATATCCTGGTTACCAGTCTGTTAAAGATGATGCAATTCGTGAAAAATTCGAGAAAGCCTGGGGTGTGAAACTGTCGTCTGAACCTGGCTATCGTTTGACTGAAGTCGGTCATAAAGTGGATGAAGGTGCATGTAAGGCATTTTATATTTTCGGCGAAGACCCAGCCCAGACGGAAGCTGATTTGAGTGCGATGCGTGAAACGATGAAAAAAATGGAACTGGTCATCGTTCAGGACATCTTTATGACAAAAACGGCTGAAATGGCTGATATTGTTTTCCCTTCAACCAGTTGGGGCGAGCATGAAGGGGTTTACACTTGTGCTGACCGCGGGTTCCAACGCTTTTATAAAGCAGTCACACCACCTGAAGGTGTGAAACCTGACTGGGAAATCTTTGGTCTGATGGCAACCCGGATGGGATATCCAATGCAGTATAAAAATACTGAGGAAATCTGGGATGAAATGCGTTCTCTGGCGCCACTTTTTGCTGGGGCATCTTATGAGAAAATGGAAGGTGAAAAGTCCGTTCTTTGGCCTTGTCCAACAGAAGACCATCCTGGTACACCATTCCTGTTTGAAGATAATAAATTTGCGACTGAATCAGGTAAAGCTTTGTTCATCGGTGCTGAGTGGCGTCCACCACTGGAAAAAATTGATGAAGAATATCCTTTAATTTTGTCAACAGTGCGTGAGATTGGACACTATTCATGTCGTTCAATGACAGGCAACTGTACCGCACTTGCTACATTGGCTGACGAACCTGGATTTATTCAGATGAACCCTGAAGATGCGAAAGCGTTGGGAATTGTTGATCAACAATTAGTATGGGTTTCATCTCGTCGCGGGAAAGTCATTACCCGGGCTAACTTCTCTGAGCGTGTCAATAAAGGCGCAGTCTATATGACTTATCAGTGGTGGGTTGGTGCATGTAATGAATTAACTATCGAGCATGTTGATCCAATTTCAAGTACACCTGAATTCAAATTCTGTGCAGTCAAAGTTGAATCAATTGAAGATCAGTCATGGGCTGAGAATTATGTTCAAGTAGAATATAGTAATATGAAAGCACGTCTTAATTCTCACGTAGAATATGCCTGATTAGATCAATGCAGGCTCTTTACACTTGTGTAAAAATACGGGGTAAAGAGCCTTTGATTGATTGATTGTATTATTATTTATGAACAGAATAGCTCAGGAGTTAATGATATTTTCAAAAGCAATGCTATCAGTTCACGATACATCTGACTTATTGAAATTTATTAACGATGAAGAATGCTCATTTCTGCAAGTAGAAAGAATTAATATTATCTTGAACCGCGATCATCAGAATGAAGCGGTTCTTTATTATGTAAATAATGGCGAAGTATGTTCGGAGGTTTTTAATCGTCAGGAAACGGATTTATATAATCAGACTTATGATGACGGTATTTACGAGCTGGATGGAAAACGTTTTTGCTATTATTACCCTCAATTTTCTGATCATCCTGCCTATAAAAATCTTAGCCACTATCGTCGAATGCCGTTAAATACGGTGAGTCATCAATTAGGAGAAATTGAATTTATTAATCCTGAAATTGATGACATGGTCGATGAAGAAAAGCATTTTCGTTTGATAAATAGCATGCTGGTTTCTTTTGTTGCTCATGTGATCGAGCATGAGCTCGCGTCCAGTAAAGCTCAGCAGTTGAGTGATGAGCGGGATAATTACCATATCCTGGTGGATGTCACAAATGCTGTCATTAGTCAAAGCAGTAAAGAGAGCTTGCTTAATTCGCTGCTTCGTTGTTTGAACCAGCATTTTTCTATGTGTGATTTATCCCTGATTGAAAAGTATCAGGGTCATTACATCCAGCACTCAAGTCGTCTGGATAAAGATGAACTGGTCTACCAATGTCATTTTTTCAGCGATGATTCTGCCTTTGAACAAGCAGTTACAAGTGATGAACCTGTTTGTTTGAGTGGGCATCAACTTCGTCAGGTTTTTTTCCGGAAAAATACTATTGAGCTGGATGAAAGTGTGGATCAAGTTATCATCATTCCCATGGTATTTCGTACCTGCAAGGTCGGTTATATTGCTTATGTGATGAAGAAATGTGTAGAAGCTCAATGGTGTAATACGGAACTATTGCAACAGATTGCTGCAAGGGTTGCCATGGCAATGCATAGCCTGAGTGTTCATGAAGCACATACAAAAGCTATTCCTCAAAATGAGTATATTTCAATTGGAGTTCATGATGAAAGGCACCAGATTTTTGATGATATCATCAGTCAAAGTGAAGCAATGAATCGGGTGCTTGATCAGGTTGCGATGGTTGCTGATTGTGACAGTACCGTATTGATATTAGGAGAAACAGGCACTGGTAAAGAGCTGATAGCAAGAGCTATTCATAAAATGAGTCGCCGTAGCAAAAAACGGATGGTGAAAATGAATTGTGCGGCTGTGCCTGAAGGATTGTTTGAAAGTGAACTGTTCGGGCATGAAAGAGGGGCTTTTACCGGAGCGATTCATCAAAGGGTCGGACGCTTTGAGCAAGCGAATCAGGGAACACTGTTTTTAGATGAAATTGGTGATATGCCATTAGAACTTCAGCCCAAGTTACTGAGGGTATTGCAGGAGAATGAAATTGAGCGTGTTGGTAAGAACCAGCTCATCCCTGTGGATGTAAGAATTGTTGTTGCGACGAATGCTGATCTGGTTTCAATGGTTCAGAAGAAAACATTCAGGAACGATTTATATTACCGGCTTAATATTTTCCCGATTGAAATCCCCCCCCCCTGCGGGAGAGACCGGAAGATATCCCATTACTGGTCAAATATTTCAGCCGGGTTATTTCAAAGCAAATGGGTAAAAAAATAACAGCGATAACCAATGAAACGATGCGAGCTTTGACCGAGTTTTCGTGGCCGGGTAATGTCAGACAATTAAGAAATTTTATCGAGCGTTCGGTGATATTAACCCGTGGTGATGTATTAAATGCACCTTTAGAAGAGTTAGTTAAGTTAGGTTTACATATTTCTTTACCTGAAAGTGATAATCCTTCTCCACGCAATAACAACTCACGTGATTATCCGGCAGCGATTGATCGGGAGTCAATCATTCAGGCCTTAAGAGAAAGTAATGGTATTGTTGCGGGTGTTCGTGGTGCGGCTGCAAAGTTAGGCTTGAAAAGGACGACTCTTTTATCCCGGATGCAGAAAATGGGTATCAGTAGTAAAGATTATTTACCAGAGATGTGAGTTCATATTGATGGAGAACTTTTATGTGCAGAGCTGACGGGAAATTTGGCACAAACTCAGCCAGTAAAAAGCAAATTATTCGTTACAAGCAGGGCGCTTTTCAGAAAAACGCTGAAGATGTGGTGGTTCAGGAAGTGCCTGTTGCGCTGGAATATAACGGTATTGCTTATACCGTTATGATGTGTACACCGATTGATCTGGAGTTCTTTGCCGTTGGTTTTTCTGTCACGGAAGGCATTATCGATCATGACAGGGATATCCATAATATAGAAATTCAGGAAGATGCTGAAGGGATTACCCTGTCAGTTGAAATTGCGAATCGTTGTATCAGCAGATTAAAAGAAAAACGCCGCTCTTTAATGGGAGTAACTGGCTGTGGTATCTGTGGTGCTGAGCAGTTAAATGGTGTTCGCCGGTGTGTGACTCCTGTGGCTGATTCTACCCGGTTCGATATTGAGAAATTAGATCCTGTGTTGATACAATTGAATGAAAAGCAATCTTTAAATCAGCAAACCGGTGCCAGTCATGCCGCTGCTTACATTGATGTCGATGGTAACATTCAAGCTGTTTTTGAAGATGTTGGTCGCCATATTGCACTGGATAAACTAATTGGGTGGATACTCAGGCATCATTGCAGTCAGGGGGCTGTTTTAGTCACGAGTCGTGCCAGCTTTGAAATGGTTCAGAAAGTTGCAGTATGTGGTATTGAAATATTGTTGGCTGTCTCTGCAGCGACACATATGGCGATTGAACTTGCAGAGCGTATGAATATTACTTTATGCGGCTATTGTCGTCCGGGAAAGGCAAATATATATACTCACGGAAGCCGAATTACCGATAATCATGTGGTTAATCATTAAATTAAGATACGTTATGATTTTCATCCAGTTTGCCCAAATTTGAGTGTCAGATTTTTTAATATATACATTGACTCTGAATATAAAGACTTGGTTAATTATGCTTATTTTATATATTGATGGGCAATTAATATGAGTTTTAAATTGGCATGTGATGAATAATCTAAATTGATAAATTTAACTTGATGGAAAAAGAAGATTTGAATGATGAAAATTAAATATGTAATTTTTACTCTGTTGGCCTTAATTTCTCCATTTGCAATGGCACATTCTGGCCATATTGGTAATCATGGCTTTGAAAGTGGCTTGATGCATCCTTTAACTGGTATTGATCACCTGTCAGTCATGATTTCTGTTGGTCTTTTAGCGGCTCTGTTCGGGAAATCTTTTCGGTGGATAATGCCGGTTGCATTTGTACTTTGTATGATTGTCGGAGGTATTCTGGGAGTAACAGGCATCGTCATTCCCTATGTGGAAGCCGGAATTATTCTCAGTGTCGTTATTATGGGTATGATGTTGTTTCGCGGAAATATTATTTCTCACAAAGTTGTTATTGGTTTTGTGAGTCTTTTTGCCATATTTCATGGCATGGCTCATGGCGCTGAGATGCCGCTTGACAGCCATGCCTTGTACTATTTCAGTGGCTTTGTTTTATCAACATCTTTACTGCATTTATCCGGGATTATATTGGGTGAAATGATCTTAAGCTTTTCAGCACATGGCCGGTTCACAAAAGCAATCGGAGCAGTGATTGCTTTGTTAGGTTATTCAATGATCTTCTCTTAAAATCTGGATATCAGAAGTAATGGATCAACGCCGTCTAATTATTATTTCCGGTATTGTTCAGGGAGTTGGTTTCCGCCCTTTTATTTACCAGCTGGCTACGAAGTATGCTTTGTCCGGATGGGTTAATAATGATTCTGGTGGCGTTCAGATTGATGTTCAGGGGACACCGGATAATATTGAATCATTTTCACAGCATATCATCAGCAATCCGCCTGTTTTAGCGAGGATTGATGCATTCAATAGTTCTGATCTGAGCCCGGTTGAACGGGATGGATTTTATATCCATCATAGTCATCGTGAACAGGATATCTCAGTTTTTATTACGCCGGATCAGTCTGTATGCCACGAGTGTCTGGAGGAGTTACGTCATCCTCAGTCACGCTATTATCAATATCCGTTTACAAATTGTACAAACTGTGGTCCCAGATATACGATCATTGAGCAATTACCCTATGATCGTTGCAATACGTCAATGACACAATTTGAGATGTGCCCCGAATGTCGGCAGTCATATCAAAACCCTTTGGACCGGCGTTATCATGCTCAGCCGGTCAGTTGTGCTCAATGTGGTCCTTCGGTTAGCTTGCTTGACCCATCCATGAGAGAAATCTCATCCGGGCAGGATGCGATTTCCATAACCGCGCAATTGTTATCACAGGGAAAGATAGTCGCCATCAAAGGAATTGGTGGTTTTCATCTGGTCTGTGATGCTCTCTGTAAAGATGCGGTCATTCATTTGAGAGAGCTTAAACATCGTCACCTGAAGCCATTCGCAGTTATGGCAGAAAATATATTAGCAGCAGAAGAATATGTGACCGGGAGTCCCCCGGAATGGGCTGCATTGTCATCTTCTGTCGCACCGATTGTATTAATGAAACGGAAAAACAATGCCCGGTTAGTTTCTGAAGTTGCGCCTGTCGGGCCATATATAGGTATGATGCTGCCATATACACCGCTGCATGTTCTATTGTTCGATGCATTGAAATCAATGAATGCAACACATCTTTTAGTCATGACAAGTGCCAATCGCAGTGGCTTACCTTTAGCGATTCATCGCGATGAGATTGAAAATCAGTTTGGTCAGTCCCTTGATGGCATTCTTGACCATAATCGCCCGATCGTTCATCCGTGTGACGATAGCCTGGTTCACTTTGCCGGAGAGCATGTCCGGGTTATCCGGATGGCCAGAGGTTATGCACCATTGAGTCTTAAAACAGATTATGCAGGTCAGACTTTGTTGGGGATGGGGGCACAACAAAAAGCAACCATTGCGCTGGCAACTCAGGGACAGTGGTTTTTATCTCCTCACATTGGTGATACTGACAATCTGGATATTCAGACCAGATACCAGCAGGTTACACATGATTTCCTGTCTGTGTATCAATGTCAGCCATCGGCTTATATTCATGATAAACATCCGGGATATTTTTCATCGCAACTTGTCTCTGAAACAAAGAAACCGCATCAGGCTATTCAACATCATTATGCACATATTTTGGCTGTGATGGCTGAACATGGTCTGGAGGACAAAGTCATTGGCTTCGCTTTTGATGGCACGGGGTGGGGAGATGATGAAACAGTATGGGGCGGTGAAGTTATTTTAGCTGATACACAAGGGTTTCAAAGATGTGGACATTTACGTCCATTCCGGTTAATTGGCGGAGAAAAAGCGATTCGTGAGCCGGCAAGGTTACTGTTTGCGATGTTGCTTGAATGCTATTCCCCTGATGAAATAAAAATGCTGAAACATCCGGCTTTTGCACATTGGTCTGACGTTTATTTTCAGAACCTGTACCAGCTTTGGGCCTCAGGCAGTCATTCTCCCTATTGCACTTCTGTGGGCCGGTTATTTGATGTCTGGGCCTGCTTGCTTTTGCTCATAGAAAATGTCGATTTTGAAGGAGAAAGCGGGTTAAGGATCGAAGATGCAGCCAGCCGGGCTTCTGTATCTGATATGACTTTAAAACTCGCTTTTCCCTGGACAGAGTCACAGGTTTTAGACTGGGAACCAGCCTTGGTGACTTGCATTGAACAGCGAATCTGGGTGCAGCAATCCGGAGATGTTAGGGCTTGTCTGGGGCTAATTCAGGGGCTTGTCGCCGCTATCATTCAGATGGCAGAAAATTTTCACATGTATCCGGCTGTGTTATCTGGTGGCGTATTTCAAAACCGGTTAATCATGGATTCATTATGGCAGCAATGGCCTTCTGAAATACAACCTTTTTATAGTGGAGAATTGATTCCCGTAAATGATGGTGGTATCGCTGCCGGGCAGGTTTGGTATGGCATGCACCAGATTTGAACCGCCAATTTACTGTGATCCATATCATCTGGTGACAGGTTGTATTGCGCTATGTTACACAGAGATGATGGCTTGGGCCGACTTATTACAGCCAGGGTCAACAGACCCTAATGATTTGAGAGAGAAATTATGTGTTTATGCATTCCTTCCTGTGTTATTGAGGTCAGGCCAGACACACAAACTGCTTTAGTAGAAACTATGGGAGTTGTGAAAGAAGTAAGTACTCATCTTATTGCTGAGCCTGTTCATGTTGGTGAACACCTGTTAATTCATGTTGGCTTTGCAATTAGCAAAATCGATCAGGAAGAAGCAAGAAAAAGTCTCGAGACGTATCAGAAATTAATGGACGAAATCGATCCGGAACAAGCATGGATTGGTTAATGAGTGATGTTGAATAAATCTAAAAAATTATATCAGGACTTTCGTGCACCAAGAGCGGTAAAAACGCTGGCTGAAGAGATTAAGCGACAAGCGGAAAAGCTGACGCAGCCACTGTATATGATGGAAGTGTGTGGCGGTCATACCCACACCATCATGAAGTATGGGCTAAAGTCTTTACTGCCGGAGCATCTGAATTTTATTCATGGTCCGGGGTGTCCGGTCTGTATTATGCCGAAAGAGCGTATTGACCATGCAACAACACTGGCGATGCATGAAGGTGTGATTGTCGTGACTCTTGGCGATATGATTCGGGTGCCTGGTTCACGGGAATCATTGGGGCAATGCAGAGCACGTGGTGGTTCGGTAGAAGCGATTTATGACCCGATGGATGCACTGACTATCGCAAGAGAAAATCCCGACATGCAGGTTGTCTATTTTGCGATAGGGTTTGAAACCACCACACCAATGACAGCCGTTTTAGTTCAACTGGCAGAAAAACAGCAGATTAATAATTTATATTTTCATATTAACCATGTACTTGTGCCCCCGGCAATGCATGCTGTGATGAATACTGAGCAATCTTTGGTGAACGCTTTTATTGGCCCATCTCATGTGAGTGTGATTACCGGATCATCAATCTATCAGCCCATCGTTGACCAATATAATACACCGGTCGTTGTTTCTGGCTTTGAACCTGCGGATGTACTCGAATCTGTTTTGATGCTGGTGAGGCAGGTGGCTGACGGTCGTTCCGAATTAGAAAACCAGTATACCCGGGCCGTCTCATCATATGGAAACCTTGCTGCAAAGCGGTTAACTGACGATGTGTTTGAGGTGCGGGAATCTTTTAACTGGCGGGGGTTAGGCACGATTCCGGATTCTGCGCTCAGACTGGGTGCTGATTTTTCCGGCAGAGATGCAGAAGTTATTTTTGGGCCTGTTTTGCCAACCAAGGAAATTCCGGATCATAAGGTTTGCCGTTGTGGAGATATCCTGAGAGGACTGGCGGGTCCGGAGGACTGTAAAGTATTCGGCAAGGCATGTCGGCCTGACCGGCCGATGGGTAGCTGTATGGTCAGCTCTGAAGGTGCATGTAATGCCTACTACAGGTATGGTGGTTTAGAGGAAATCAATATTTATGAATAATCAGAATTTTATTCAGCTCAGTCATGGTGGCGGTGGCCTGGAAACAAACCAGCTGATCCAACATTTGTTTTTCAGATACTTTGGTAATGACATTTTAAACCGTAATGAGGATGCAGCAACTTTATCGTTCCAGGGGCCGGTGGCTATGACAACCGACAGTTTCACGGTTTCCCCTTTATTTTTTACGGGCGGCAATATCGGCACACTGGCTGTTGCCGGAACATGTAATGATCTGGCAATGGTCGGTGCAAAGCCGCAATATCTGAGCTGCAGTTTTATGATTGAAGAAGGGATGGCATTGAGTGAACTGGAAAGTGTGGTGGCTTCAATGTCAGATACGATGAATCAGACAGGAAGTCTGATTGTCTGTGGTGATACGAAAGTTGTTCCCAAAGGCGCTGTAGACAAATTATTCATCAATACG
This sequence comes from Vibrio aerogenes, assembly GCF_024346755.1. Taxonomy (NCBI): domain Bacteria; kingdom Pseudomonadati; phylum Pseudomonadota; class Gammaproteobacteria; order Vibrionales; family Vibrionaceae; genus Vibrio; species Vibrio aerogenes. The sequence goes on from NZ_AP024861.1 coordinate 545,421, forward strand.
ACAGGTGTAGGGGAAATTTTACGCGAAAACATTTCTGCACATCAGATCAAACCCGGAGATGTAATTTTAGTCTCGCGGGATATTGGTCGTCACGGCGCCTGTATCCTTGCAGCCAGAGAATCTTTGCGTTTAGAACAACCCATTGAGAGTGATTGTGCTGTGCTATGGCCAGTCGTTGAGGAATTACTGAAACAGCAGGTCGAATTACATGCCATGCGTGATGCGACCCGTGGGGGGCTTGCTGCTGTATTGAATGAGTGGTGTCAGACCTCCGGGATTCAAATGGCATTAGAAGAATCTGCAATTCCCGTCGATGATAGTGTTCGTGGTTTGTGTGAATTATTTGGTTTTGAACCCTATGACCTGGCAAATGAAGGAAGCTTTGTTTTAGCGGTTCCGGAGCGACATGCACAGAAGGCACTTGATGTGTTGCAGCAGTTTCATTCTGAGGCGGCCTTGATCGGACAGGTTTCAGCCGGCACAACAAACAGACCAGTGCTCCACTCGCCATGGGGAAGCCGTCGTTATCTGGATTTTCCGGCGGGAGAGTTATTGCCCAGAATTTGTTGAGGTATACGAAATATGCATGAGCTATCTATTAGCCTGAGAACGGTTGATATTGTCGTGGAACAGGCAAAGAAACATCATTTCCGTAAAGTTACAGCGATGACTCTGGGGATTGGTTCATTATCGTGTATTGAGCCGGAAGCGCTGAGAGTCGGTATTGAATTTGCCAGCAGAGAAACCATAGCTGAAAGTGCCAGAGTGCAACTTGATATGATTCCGGCAACAGCATGGTGTCATCAATGCCAGAAAAAAACGGAGATTCATTCCTACCTTTCAAGCTGCCCATATTGTAATAGTGAGCAGCTCAGGATTGAGACCGGCGAAGAATTAAAAATTAAGAGTATAGAGGCAGAATAAAAATGTGTAGTGTTTGCGGCTGCGGTGATAGCCATATTGAAGCACATGATCATCACGATCATGATCACCATCATCACGCTCATCATGAGCCTGTTCACCATCACGCTCAGCCACAACAAGCGAGCGTACATCATCACTATTACCACCATGGTGATGTTCACCATCATGTGCATTATCATGGTGTTGAGCAAAAGGAAAGTTCATCCCCATCCTCAGGCCATCACCACCATCATGAACCAGAAAAAACACAACAGGGTGATCTTCACTATGGTCAGGGTGCGGCCCAAACCCATGTTTCCGGGGTGTCACAACGTCAGCTCCTGACTCTGGAGCAAGATATTCTGGGGCATAATAATCATATTGCTGAACATAACAGGAGTCATTTTACACAGCATCATCAACTTGTTCTGAATCTGATGTCGAGCCCCGGTTCAGGGAAAACGACTTTGCTGGTCGATACACTAAACCGGCTAAAATCCAGCTGTCATTGTGCGGTTATTGAAGGTGATCAGCAAACCAGTCAGGATGCGGATCGTATCCGGGCAACAGATATTCCCGCGATTCAGGTGAACACAGGAAAAGGCTGTCATCTGGATGCAGATATGATTCATCAGGCATATCATGAGCTGGAGATGAAAGAATCCGGTATTTTGTTTATTGAAAATGTCGGAAATCTGGTTTGTCCTGCGAGTTTTGATTTAGGAGAACATTTCAAGGTGACGATCCTGTCTGTCACTGAGGGCGCTGATAAGCCACTGAAGTATCCGAATATGTTTGCTGCCTCTCAACTTATGATCATTAATAAAATTGATCTGTTGCCATACGTTAATTTTGATTTGGATGCATGTATTGATCATGCCAGGAGGATTAACCCCAATATTCAGATTATTCAGCTCTCTGCGACAACGGGTGAAGGGATGGATGAGTGGTTACAGTGGTTGAGTACCCGGCAGGAAATCCTTCAGGCTCAATCAGAGAATTGAAAATATCCGGAAGCTTCCCGAGATGTATCAGGTGTCCTGGATTATAATCACAGGTAATATGTGATCTATGTGATTTTAATAGCTGCTGTTCCGGCAGCTATTTTTATATCATGATACGATACTTTTCCGGTTGAAAAAGTATCGTGCCAAAAGGAATCGGGTGAATATAAAAGGAATTTGCTATTCATGAGATACACACCAACAATCAAACTGAGTACGCGTTTGGTTGCTTTTGTTACAATGATCGTGACCTGTGCGATGTTTATTTTGTTTGTTGGAGGAAGTTTATCTTTCCAGCAACTGGGACGCCAGTATCTGAACCATTACCTGAATGGCATTGTTGATGTGATTGATCAGGAAATGGAAACGGCAGATTCAACTGAGGCAATGAAGCATTGGCTTCCCAAGCTGCTACAGGCCAGTAATATCGTCGAAATGAAATTGAATTCAAAGGCCGGCACGCTATATCACTTTCAAAGTACTAAACAGCAATATATTGATGAGGAACGATTTTATCTAATCGATCTCCCGCTGAAGCGCAATCAGGGCTATACACTTCATTTTAAAATCCTTCCGCCTTATGTTGGTTTTACATACTCATTTAGTGCGATGTGGTCGACAACTCTTGCGATCGTATTAATTATTTTTTGTCTGATTCGGGGAGTCAGATGGCTTCAGGCCCAGTTACTGGGATCTGAATTACTGGAAGAGCGCGGCAGAATGATATTAGCCGGTCAGGTGGAACGTTTCGCAAAAGGTGACTCAAGGGAGTGGCCATATACGGTCAGTGAAGCTTTAGATCGGTTAATTGAAGAGTTAAGGGATGCACGTCAGGAAAGAAGTCGTTTTGATACTTTTATCCGTACTCAGACTTTTTTAGATCAACTCACCGGTACGGCAAACAGAGTTCTCTTTGATAATAAACTGGAATCATCTTTGCTCGAAGGAGGAGCAAGTGGTGGACTTTTGATGATCTGTATTGAGGATCTGGATGAAGCGACAGAAGAAAATGACAAAACAGATGTTGACGCCTTGATTGTAAATGTCGGTGAATGTATTTCCAACATTATTCAACGTTACCCGGATGGAATCTTGTCACGGTATTACGAATCTGTTTTTGTTGTGCTGATTCCTCATCAGGGGCCGAAAGAGGTGTCGTCTGTTGCTGTTCAATGTCTTAAAGCGATCAATAAAATTGTGCCTCCGGCACCAATGGATAAAAGTAATTGGTGTCATATGGGGATCAGTATGTACAGTGAAGGTGACCGGAGAGGACGAATTCTTGATGAAGCAGAAATCGCGGTAAAATCTGCACGTTTAGAAGAAGTGAATGCCTGGAGTAGTTTTCATAAAGATAAATCCGATGATAATGAACTCAGTAATGTCCGTTGGAGAACATTATTTGAAAAGTATTTGAACCCGGATAAAATACATTTGTTTGCGCAGGATTGTTATCTGACAGAAAACACCGGACAGCCCCGCTCTATCCATAAAGAGATTTTTGTCCGTATTCCTGAAAATGGTCGTTACATTAAATTTTCCCGCTTTAGTTCAGCTATTGTTAATATTGGCTTTGAATCTGTATTAGATCGCTTGGTTTGTCAGTGTATGGTCCGTTATCTGGCCCGACAAAAAGATGACTCACAAGTTTACTCAATTAATTTGTATGTCATTCCCTTTTCGAATCAACGTTACTTCAAGTGGTTCCGCTATTTACTGCTCGGCTTAACGCAAAAACAGCGCGCCCGTTTATGTTTTGAGTTTAATGAAAGTCAGCTGGTCAGGCATCTGGACTATATGCGGCCTGTGATCAGAATGATTTCTGGTTTTGGATGTAAGGTCATCGTCAGTGAAGCTGGCAGAATGATAGTAAGTACTCATTACATTAAAGACCTGAAAGTTGATTATCTGAAGTTGCACCGGAGCCTGGTGAAAAAAGTTGAGCACCGGCACGAAAATCAGCTCTTTGTGCGAAGTATGCTTGGGGTTTGCCGGGGCAGTGAAACAAAGGTGATTGCTGTTGGTGTTGAGTCGGAAGAGGAATGGGAAATTTTAAAATCTTTAGGGATTCATGGTGCTCAGGGGCGCTTGTTTGCTCAGGAAAAGCAGTTGATACCTCCGCCTCAACCTGACATCAAGGTAAAACCCGGCAAAAGGAAACGCTGGAAAACCAGCTCAGTTGCTCATCACAAGTGAGTAAATAGTATTCAACTCATTCCCCCAGGATGATAAAAAAGTGCCAAACTTGGGGGATGAGTAAGAAATATGTTAGAAATTACACGTTTCTGTCCATCTTTACGCTCCAATACCTTGCTGATATTGCAAGGCATTGGTACATTTAGTGGAATTTCCATCTTCAATTTTCTTGCAGGACGAACGAAGAATATGTTTAAGAAACTTCGTGGTATGTTTTCAAACGACCTATCCATCGATTTAGGTACAGCGAACACGCTTATTTATGTAAAGGGACAGGGCATTGTTCTTGATGAACCATCCGTTGTCGCCATTCGCCAGGATAAAGGCCGTGGTGGTCGCAGTGTAGCTGCCGTCGGTCATGCAGCGAAACAGATGCTTGGACGTACGCCGGGCAATATTTCAGCCATTCGCCCGATGAAAGACGGTGTCATTGCTGATTTTTATGTGACGGAAAAAATGTTGCAGACATTCATCAAACAGGTACATGACAACAGTTTTCTTAAACCCAGTCCCAGGGTCTTAATCTGTGTTCCGTGTGGCTCAACTCAGGTTGAGCGACGTGCGATTAAAGAATCAGCAGAAGGTGCTGGTGCCCGGGAAGTTTATCTGATTGATGAACCTATGGCTGCTGCGATTGGCGCTGGCCTGCGGGTTTCAGAACCAACCGGGTCGATGGTTGTTGACATCGGTGGCGGTACAACGGAAGTTGCTGTGATTTCTTTGAATGGCGTGGTCTATTCATCTTCAGTACGTATTGGTGGTGACCGCTTTGACGAAGCGATTATTAATTATGTACGCAGAAATTACGGGAGTTTAATTGGTGAAGCCACGGCTGAAAAAATTAAACATGAAATTGGAACGGCTTATCCAGGAGATGATGTGCGTGAAATCGAAGTTCGCGGACGGAATCTGGCTGAGGGTGTACCTCGTAGTTTTACACTCAATTCAAATGAAATTCTGGAAGCGTTGCAGGAGCCTTTAACCGGTATTGTTTCAGCCGTGATGATTGCACTTGAGCAGTGTCCTCCTGAACTGGCTTCTGATATTTCAGAAAATGGTATGGTACTGACCGGTGGTGGTGCACTGTTAAAAGATTTGGACCGCTTGCTAACTGAGGAAACAGGTATTCCGGTTGTTGTTGCTGATGACCCTTTGACTTGTGTTGCACGGGGTGGCGGAAAAGCACTGGAAATGATTGATATGCATGGCGGTGATTTATTCAGTGAAGAATAGTGTCGAGTCTGAAGTAATGAAGATTCAACACAAAACAGGATGTGCAGCATGAAGCCAATTTTTGGGCGCGGGCCGTCTCTTTCACTTCGCTTATTTTTTGCAGTTGTATTATCAGCCAGCCTCATGCTGGCTGATAACCGTTTAAATGCCTTTTCTCAGGTGCGTTATGTGCTGAACAGTGTCGTCGCTCCGATACAGTATGCAGCGAATTTACCCCGGGTTGTATTTGATGGGCTTTATGAACGTTTGAATAGTTATCAGAACTTGCTGGAAGTCAACCGGCAGTTGAAAAAAGACGTTCTGACTCTGAAGAGTGATTTAGTCTTACTGAATCAGTATGAGGAGGAGAATCAGAGGCTCAGGAAACTGTTGGGATCATCCTTTGTCCGGGACGAGAAAAAAATGGTCACGGAGGTGATGGCTGTTGATACCTCTCCATATACACATCAGGTTGTGATTGATAAAGGTAAAATCGACGGTGTTTATGAAGGCCAGCCAGTGATTAATGAGAAAGGTGTCGTTGGCCAGGTCACATTTGTTGCTGCGCATAACAGTCGGGTCTTACTGCTAATTGATGCCAACAGTGCGATTCCGGTCCAGGATTTAAGAAATGATATCCGCGTTATTGCGTCTGGAAATGGTCAGTCAGAATATATTCAACTAGAACATATTCCGGGAAGTACCGATATTGAAGAAGGGGACTTGTTGGCTTCTTCTGGTCTGGGTGGTGTTTATCCCGAAGGATATCCGGTTGCAAGGGTGACAAGAGTTGATCGGGATACCCGCAGAGAATTTGCTGTGATTGAGGCTGTACCGGTTGTGGAATTTGATCGGTTACGTTATTTGTTGTTGGTATGGCCAAACGAGGAAAGGCAGCAAAAAGCAAGGTTATCCTCTCCTGAACAATTTGGTAAAGGGGAAAAGCATGGGGACTAGTGTTTTTCGTGGCCATCTGGTGATTTGGGCCTCTTTTCTTTGTGCTCTGATTTTACAGACAATCCCCTGGCCCGGTACTTTGGATCTTCTTCGTCCGTCATGGATTTTACTGATTGTTTGTTATTGGGTACTGGCATTGCCTCACCGGGTGAATGTCGGTACGGCTCTGATTCTCGGATTACTTTGGGATTTGATTTTAGGTTCGACACTGGGAATCCGTGGCATGATGATGTCTGTTGTTGTGTATCTGGTTGCAATGAACTTTTTGATACTCAGGAATATGGCATTGTGGCAGCAGGCCGTGGTGATGGGGCTGCTGACGATATTCCTGGATTTACTCATTTTTGCCGGAGAGTTTATGGTCCGGATGGTTGAATTCAATCCCTTATCGCTATGGAGTGGGGTTATCAGCTGTGTTTTATGGCCCTGGATGTTTTTATTACTCCGCAGGGTGAGACGCTACTGGAATATCAAATGACAACATCACAACTCTTTCTTGCATCAGCCTCTCCAAGACGAAAAGAATTATTGACTCAACTGGGCTATCAGTTTGAAATCCTTGTTTCTGATATTGAAGAAAAAAGAAAAGAACATGAATCGCCCGAGGCTTATGTTTCGCGCCTGTCGGTTGAAAAAGCGGATGCTTGTCTGAAACAAACAAAGCTGCCTCAAGCTGTTATCCTGGGGGCCGATACCATTGTGGTTACAGCCGGAAAAGAAATTCTGGAAAAACCAGATAATTTTGCCCATTCACATCAAATGCTGCGATTGTTATCCGGAAGCTGCCATGAAGTGATGACAGCGATAACTGTGATGAATTCACATCATTCGGAAACCATGCTTGTAAAAACGAAAGTCTGGTTCAAAGATTTATCTGAACAGGACATTGAGCAGTACTGGTTATCCGGAGAACCATGCGACAAAGCCGGCAGTTATGGGATTCAGGGAATTGGTGGAAAATTTGTAACCAGAATTGAAGGAAGTTATCACGCAGTGGTTGGGTTACCTTTATATGAAGCAGACCTGCTTTTGCATCAGTTTTTATCCGATTAGAATAATGAAGGGGCGCTCATGAGTGCTGAGTTGTTGTTAAATGTAACGCCAAGTGAAACGCGTGTGGCGATGATAGAAGATGGTATCCTGCAGGAAATCCACATTGAGCGTGATGCGAAGCGTGGGATTGTAGGGAATATCTATAAAGGTAAAGTCAGCCGGATTTTACCTGGAATGCAGGCCGCATTTATCGACATCGGACTTGATAAAGCCGCATTTTTACACGCATCGGATATCGTGCCGCACACCGAGTGTGTTGCAGAAAATGAAAAACAACAGTTTCAGGTTCGTGATATTTCAGAATTAGTCCGGCAGGGACAGGATATTGTTGTTCAGGTGGTCAAAGATCCTTTGGGGACCAAAGGCGCTCGTCTGACGACCGATATTACTTTGCCTTCGCGGTATTTGGTTTTTATGCCGGGAGCCAGTCATGTCGGTGTTTCCCAGAGAATTGAGAGCGAGAAAGAACGGGAGCGTCTGAAAGACATCGTTTCTCATTATTGTGATGAGCTGGGTGGATTTATCATCCGGACTGCAGCCGAAAGTGCCGATGAAAAAGAGCTTTCTCAGGATGCAGCATTCCTCAAGCGTTTGTGGTCTAAAGTTCTTGAGCGTCGGTCAAGATATAAGACACGAACCAAATTGTACGGGGAACCGGGATTATCTCAGCGCATTTTAAGAGATTTTGTTGGAGCCGATCTGACCAAAGTATTAGTTGATTCCCGTCTTGAGTATGAAAATTTAAAAGATTTTACTTCTGAATATGTTCCGGAGCTTTTTGATAAGCTGGCTCTCTATGAAGGTGATAAGCCGATTTTCGATATGTACGATATTGAGAACGAAATTCAGCGTTCTCTGGATCGGAAAGTTAACCTTAAATCAGGTGGTTATCTGATTATCGATCAAACCGAAGCGATGACGACGATTGATATTAATACCGGCGCTTTTGTTGGCAGAAGAAATCTGGAAGACACTATTTTTAACACCAATATTGAAGCGACACAGGCGATTGCCCGTCAGCTCAGGTTAAGAAACCTTGGGGGGATTATTATCATTGATTTCATTGATATGTCTTCAGATGAGCATCGTCAACGTGTGCTGGCTTCACTGGAAATGGCGTTAGCTTCTGACCGGGTCAAAACGAATGTGAATGGCTTTACTCAGCTTGGTTTGGTCGAAATGACCCGAAAACGGACCCGTGAAAGTATTGAACATGTGCTTTGTTCTATATGTCCGGCCTGTGAAGGTCGTGGTTATGTGAAAACTGTTGAGACCGTCTGTTTTGAAATCCTCAGAGAAATTACCCGGGTCAACCGGGCTTATGACTCAGATAAGTTTGTGGTTTATGCTTCTCCTGCTGTTGCCGAAACCTTACAGGGTGATGAATCTCATGCTTTAGCTGAACTGGAAGTCTTTATTGGTAAGCAAGTCAGGATTCAAACTGAACCTTTGTATGTTCAGGAACAATTTGATGTTGTGATGATGTAGTTCGGGGAGCGTTGGACATTGTGCGTATCGTTATTTCCCATGTTGTACAATATCTACTGTGGTTGCTGATTAGCACTTTAGTTTTACTGGCTTTGGTGATAACGGCACTCCGGGTTGTGCTGCCACACATGAATCAGTACCAGGCTTCAATTACTGAATGGATCGAGCACCAAACAGGGATTGAGACGTCAGTCGATGAAGTTGGGGGAACGTGGAAAAATACCAGTCCGTCTTTGTCTCTTCAGGGAGTAAAGGCACATCTGCCCGATGGTTCAGATATATCGCTTCATGTTGACAGTATTGATCTTGAATTTGACTTGTTAAAGTCACTGCTCCAGTGGCAGCCGGTTATCGCTAATCTGAAAATTCATAATTTGCGTCTGGATATATCGTCAGTTGATTTAATGGCTCTCTATGATGATGAAGAGCTTGCTCCGGCCGGGACGCATAATAATGACTCCCAGCGCGAAACTATCCGGTTACTTGATAATGTATTTTTACGGCAGCTTGATGATTTTTCTGTTCTTGACTCTGCAATTCGATACCGGGCGATTTCCGGTGAAGTCCGGCAGTTAAATATTGAACGTTTGAAATGGCGTAATGACGATCATCGTCATCAGGCCCGTGGAATAGTCAGTATTGCAAACACAGGCATCAACTCTCTCTCCGTCAGTGCTGATTTCAGAGATTTTGATTCTTTCAGGGATATTTCAGGTCAGTTTTATCTGAGCTCAGACAATATAGAAATCGGGTCCTGGATTACTCAGTATTCTAAAAAAGAGACCGGAATTAAAGGCGGGCAGCTGAGCTTCAATGCATGGCTGACTTTAAAGCATAATCAGCCAGTCGATGGCTATGTTCAGCTACATCCCTCAACAATTCGGTTATCAGAAGATCAGGATGACCAGCTTCAGTTTGGCAGCGGTGTTTTTAAATTAGTTCCTGATAAAAAAGGCGTTGTTGTTCAGGCAGAAAATATACGAATTGCCTATGATAAACAGCAATGGCCCGCGCTTAGCTTTTTGCTGGAGTGGCAGCCTTCTGGCTGGAAAATTAATTTGCCGCGACTGGATATTGGCGCTATGACCCGGTTTGCCAGGCAGCTTCCTGTCTCTGCTCAGGTCAAAAAAATACTGCATAGCCTGAACCCGCAGGGGCAACTGAATGATATCCGTATTGCCGGTACCCCCTCAGACATTCGCTATTCTGCACAATTGACTGATGGTGCAATCTCTCAGTGGTATTTGTTGCCGGAAGCACATCATTTGCAGGCAAGGATTTCCGGTAACAGCCATAAAGCCGTGATTTCGGCGGATTTGATTGATGAAAAATTGCCATATGGTGATGTTTTTCAGGCACCGCTGCGTATTCATCAGGGGCATGTGAATTTAGTCTGGGAGTCTGGTCATGACGGATGGTCTTTGTGGTCGGATAAGGTTGCGGTAGAAACACCGGATTTAAAGGTACTTGGTGCATTTAAACTGGATTTTCCGGAAGGGAAAAGTCCGTTTTTGTCATTTTACACTGAAGTTGACCTGGTCAAAGCCGGAGAAGTATGGCGCTATTTACCGATCCGCGCGATCAGCGATAATTTGACTGATTATCTGTCTGCCGCATTTCAGGCCGGGCAGGCCAAAACATCAAAATTACTCTGGTATGGTGCTCTGGACGCTTTTCCTTATGCACATCATAATGGTGTATTTCAGGCGGCCGTTTCTTTAAAAAATGCCCGTTTCAGCTATGACACGGCATGGCCTCCTTTAACTAATCTTCAGGCAGATATTCTGTTCCAGAATGAGTCAATGTCTCTGGCGTCTGAACATGCAGAGCTGATGAATGTAAAAGCGCAGCATGTCACAGGCAGAATTCCCCGTCTGGTTAGTGACGGACATATTGATATTGAGGTGAAGGCGCAGGCAAAAGGGAATGATGTCCGGGATTTTATGACATCGACACCATTAGTGGACACGGTTGGTGCTGCGCTGACGGCTGTTCAGGTGAGAGGAAATGTTCAATCTGAATTTAAGCTGAAAATTCCGTTTGAAAGTCATCATGATGAGAGAGCATGGGGATGGGCCGATTTAAAAAATAATCGTGTTGAAATTCAGTCTCCTTCAATTGATTTACAATCGGTTTCCGGGCGTATTTACTTTGATAATGATGTCCTGAAAGCACCAAAGTTGCGCGGAAAGCTTCTGGGACAGAAGATCGCATTAGATTTTAATGGTGAGAGTGGTAAAAAGGGTTATAACGTTCACATCAATACCGGCGGGCTGTGGCAGGTTCGCCCACTGGAAAAGTATCTTGAGAAGAAGTGGATTCAGCCACTTAAAGGTCAGTCTTTGTGGGGGATGGGAATTGACCTCCAGCTCCATGATATCGGATTCTCTTATCAGATGAATTTGGATGCAGACCTGAAAGCTGTTTCAAGTCAATATCCATATCCTTTAAATAAACCGGCAGGTAAGGCAGGAAAGGCTATTCTGCAGGTTTCCGGAAATCAGGAAACTATCAGTGCGCGTGTTCAGGTCCCCGGTGGGAAGTTTCAGACTGAAATTGATATAACCCAAGCGAAACCTGTACTGGATGCGACCTACTGGCTGATTGGTAACGGCAGCTTTAAAGTGAGCCCGGTTGTTGGCAATTCAGTTTTGGTCCGCACAGATCGTTTCAATTTTGATCAATGGCTTGAACTAACCTCAGCTGAAAAACCTGCTTCTGAGAGACCGTCTTCTGAAAAAACTTCTGCTGATAACCCGCCTGCATCATCTTCTGCGATGCCCGACATTCCGGTGCCTGATCATGTGGACTGGAAGGTGAAGGAGCTGACACTGGCTACTCTGGAATGGCATGATGTTGAGTTTCTTGCCCGAAGAAAAGGCCTGGGATGGCGGATGGATTTATCCAGTCAGGAGGCGACAGGAAAAGCGAATTATATTGAACCCTATGATCTGAGTGTATCACTCGATCAACTGCATCTGTATATTCCTGCTTTAGAAGACAGAACAGATGAGTCCTTGTTTATTGATGAGAGCAGGAAAAACGCCTCAGAAATCACCCGTTTTGATCGTCGCTTTCATCAGTTGATGCCAAATCTGACATTGGTGATCGATGACTTTTGGTTTCAGGGTTATAAAGTTGGCCATTTAAATATGGACTTTCAACGACAGGGAAAAGTGTTGTCGTGGAAGAAAATTGATATTACCAGCGGAACGAACGAGGTTCATGCGACGGGAGAGTGGTTGCTGGACGGGAACAAGAGTCATACCAAACTGGACTTGACTCTGAAAGGCGAGAACAATAGTGATCTGATGGAGCGGTTTGGGATTACTTCAGGTATTCAGAAAGCACCATTTTCGATGACAAGTCAGGCCGAGTGGGAAGGCGCTCCATGGTCGATGCAGCTGAATACCCTGAAAGGAGAAATCAGCTCTGAATTAGGCAAAGGAACTGTATCAGATGTGAGTGGTGCGGCTCGTTTACTGGGTATTTTCAGTCTTGATTCCATTATTCGTAAAATGCAGCTGGACTTTAGTGATGTGTTTGATCAGGGAATGGCATTTGATTCCATTGAAGGCAAAGGAACCATTTCTCAGGGCGTTTTTGTCACGAATAATATCTCAATGGATGCTGTTGCTGGCGATATGCAGATTAAAGGTATTGTGGATTTGAATACCCGGATGATTGATGCAGAAGTCCATTTTGTTCCTGATATTACCTCTGGTATTCCGGTTTTGAGTGCGTTTGCTGTTACGCCGCAAACTGCATTATATGTTTTGGCGATTACAACGGTGATTTCTCCTGTTGTTGAAGTCTTTACTGAGGTTGATTACTCAGTGAAAGGGCCGATCGATAACCCTGTTGTGAAAGAAATCTCCAGGCGTAAAGGAGAATTTAAATTACCGGAGAAGTTCCGGAGTAAAGCAAAGAAACAGGAGGCCACCAAATGAGTTGTGTTGGTTTGATTCAGATGACATCCGTTCCTCAGCCAGAGATCAATATTTCATTGATTGAATCGCAGGTTTCATCCTTGGTATCTCAGGGAGCTCAGTGGATTGTGACACCTGAAAATGCAATCGTGTTTGGTACAAAACAAGATTATCATACGCATGCAGAGTATCTAAATCAGGGACCAGTTCAGAAATCATTGTCGGATATTGCGCGTCAATACTCGGTTTGGCTGGTGGTTGGCAGCTTTCCTGTCCGGACTCAGCATGGTGTGACTACCACTATGCTCGTTTATAACGACTGTGGTGAATTAGCTGCATCTTACGATAAACTACATATGTTTGATGTGGATGTTGAAGACAGTCATCGTCGCTACCGGGAGTCTGAAATATTTCATCCCGGAGATCAGATTCGGGTGGTTTCAACACCATTTGGTGAGCTTGGGTTATCAATTTGTTATGATGTTCGTTTTCCCCATTTATACTCTGCACTACGTCATGCAGGTGCACAGATAATTTTGGTCCCGGCTGCTTTTACTGCGGTTACCGGGCGGGCTCACTGGGAGGTACTGCTTCGGGCCAGAGCTATTGAGACACAATGCTGGATTGTTGCTGTCAATCAAGGTGGCATTCACCCCGGAGGCCGCGAAACCTGGGGCCACTCGATGGTCATTGATCCATGGGGAAATATTGTCGCGGGCTCAGATCAAGCGCCTGAAAGTTTCGTTACCCAAATTGATCTTGGCTTATTGAATGAAGTAAGGACATCGATGCCGGTTGTTACACATTCAAGATTTGAAAATCATTTTTTACCAAAAAAGAGCGAATTATGACCATTAAGCATATAGAGGATGCTTTGCTTCATCCCACCGGATTGACAGAACAGCATCTGGAGCAGACGTTATCAGAAATGATGACAAGACAAATTGATTATGCAGATATTTATTTCCAGTCCAGCTGGCATGAATCGTTAGTTTTGGAAGATGGTTTGATCAAAGATGGCTCTTTTAATATCGACCGGGGAGTGGGTGTCCGGGCTGTAGCCGGAGAGAAAACCGGTTTTGCTTATTCAGATCAACTGACTACAGAAGCATTATCTCAGAGTGCCAATGCAGCCCGGGGTATTGCCAGACAAGGGAAAAATGGTCAGCAAGCCGCATTCTCCCGTCAAGATCATCCGGCCGCTTATGGTGATGTCAATCCGTTAAACAGTTGGGAAAAAGAGCAAAAAACGGCGTTGTTAAAAGAATTAGATGCTTATATCCGGACAAAAGAGCCATTAGTGCAGGAAGTGAGTATTAGTCTGACTGGTGTCTATGAACAAATACTTGTCGCAGCCACTGATGGAACTTATGCCGGAGACGTTCGTCCACTGGTGCGTTTATCGATTAGTGTACTGGCTCAAAGGGGCGATCGGCGTGAACGTGGCAGCTCTGGTGGTGGTGGAAGGTTTGGATATGACTATTTTCTGTCAGATGAATCCGGAAGCAAAATCGCATACCAGTACGCAGATGAAGCTATCCGGCAGGCCATGGTGAATCTGGATGCTATCGATGCACCGGCAGGAACAATGCCTGTTGTTCTGGGTGCTGGCTGGCCTGGTGTTTTGCTTCATGAAGCGGTCGGACATGGTTTGGAAGGGGATTTTAACCGCAAAGGTTCCTCTGTTTTTTCCGGGAAAATGGGCCAGCAGGTTACATCAAAACTATGTACGATTGTCGATGATGGCACCTTAAAAGATTTAAGAGGCTCTTTAAACATTGATGATGAAGGTGTGCCCGGACAATATAATGTTTTGATTGAAAATGGACAGCTGAAAGGATACATGCAGGATAAGCTGAACGCACGCTTAATGAATGTGTCTCCGACAGGAAACGGACGGCGGGAGTCATATGCGCACCTGCCTATGCCCAGAATGACAAATACCTATATGCTGCCGGGTGAGCATTCACCGGAAGAGATCATCGCCACTGTTGAAAAAGGGGTTTATGCGCCAAACTTTGGTGGTGGTCAGGTGGACATTACTTCGGGTAAGTTTGTCTTTTCAGCTTCTGAAGCTTATTTGATTGAAAAAGGTAAAATTACCCGGCCAATCAAAGGGGCGACATTGATCGGTTCAGGTATTGAAGCGATGCAGCAAGTTTCCATGGTTGGTAATGATTTACAAATCGATCGCGGTGTTGGCGTCTGCGGTAAGTCCGGGCAGAGTCTTCCGGTTGGGGTTGGACAGCCAACGCTGAAGTTAGATGCATTAACCGTTGGCGGAACCGATTAAATACATAATGCCCAAACACCCTGTGTCGTATATCTTCAGGTCGTTTGGGTCAATCTGTATATACCTTCCGGTTGTATGGGATAGCAGGCGGATAGATTGAAAATAACTGGAGTATCTTATGTCTCAGGAAGATGAATACCTGTCGGTAGAAGCATTGATTGAATTGCAGCAGGAAGAAACACGGGGGATTATTCAGGCTTTGCTTGACGATGGAAGTGAGCCTGATGCACGCTATGAAATCGAGCATCATCTGTTTGCTGAGGATTTTGAGCAGCTGGAGAAGGCAGTCGTTGAAGCTTTCAAAATGGGATTTGAAGTTCTGGAAGCTGAGGAAGCGGAAGATGAAGACGGTCAGCTGCTTTATTGTTGTGATGCAACCATGGAGTCTGCACTGGACCCTAAAGTCATCGATGAACAGGCAGAGAAGCTAATTCGTCTGGCAGAAAAATATGACATCATCTACGATGGATGGGGCACTTACTATGAAGGTGAAGATGCCATTTATCCGGATGAAGATGACGACGAAGAGGCTTAAAACCGAATCATATAAAAAACCAGTGGTTACTCAGTATCCGCTGGTTTTTTATATACAGAGGCCTGCACACTGACCAGAATTATGTATATAATGCAAAAAATTGATCTAAAACAAGTTATGTTGCATGAAATATTCCCTGTCAGGCCTTTGGCAACTTTCTCCTCTTTCTGATCTTTCAATACCACAAGATGATATTTGTTTTCCGGCAGCACTGAGTTCCGTGTTACCTGAGACACTGTCTGAGTCTGATATTATCGCTCAGGAGTGGCATTTAATGCACGATATTGAAGTTGATGATGTGCTGCTTGGATATGCAGCAATAGATTTGATTATATCCGGCATCGAATACCATGCAGAGGTCAGACTGAATGGCGTAGCGCTCTTTGATTGTGATTCATCATCGATATGCTACAGAAAAGACATCCGGCCAATGCTGAAGCCCGGCAGGAACAGATTTGAAATATTATTTCTTGAACCCGATGATGACTGGTTGATCGATGCATCTGAGGCGCTTTCTCCTGTTTGCTATCTGGGAAAAAATCAGCAGGAAAAAATTGATTCGAGGATGGGGATCTGGCAGGAACCTTATTTACAATGTATGCGTCATGCCAGACTTACACGGTTAGCGACAGAGCAGATATGGCACCATGGTGGTGGGTGTGAATTATTGGTTCATCTGCATTTTGATATTCTGAAACCCGGACTCTTGTCTGCTTCGGTTAAATTTGACGGGATGATTTATCATATTCCACTTGATGTAAGAACCCATTGCGCCAGTGCACTTTTTCAGGTTGAAGCCCCCCGGTATTATGACCCGCAGCAACCGGATGAAAATGACTTATACCTGTTGACTGTTGAGCTTGACGGGCAGACAGAGACCTGCAGGATTGGTTTGAGTAACAGTTTGCATGTGACTCATTTCCCGGTTTAGTCTTTGTTGGTTGCGTTGGTTGCGTTGGTTGCGTTGGTTGCGTTGGTTGCGTTGGTTGTGATCTGGAATGTGGTGAGCTGGAAATTGTCTCTGCAATACCTGAGTTGGAGTGCAGAGACTTCCGGGAGGGTTAAACTGAGCGTCAACTATTCCTGAGGTTTGACGACAAGTACATGAATCGGAGAGTTTTGTACAACTTTACTGGCAACTGAGCCTAACACAACTTTATCTATTTTTGAGCGTTTATGGCTTGGCATAATGATCAGGTCTGTCCCCAGCTTTTCTGCAAAATCCAGAATGGTGACATATGGTTTCCCCTCTGCGATATGAAGATGGTAAACAATGTCATCATCTATATGTGTATCAGCAAAAGACTTCAACTGAGCTTTAACATCCGCTTTCATCTGTTTTGCTGCATCTTTGGGAAAATAAGTTGAAACCATCGACATATGAATACCCGGCAAAACGTTGAGTAAATGAATCTCAGCATGTGCTTGCCGGGCGTGCCAGACGGCCATTTCAACGGCTTTATCAGCAAAGCCTTTTTCATTTAAATCAACAGGTACAAGTATGTGTTTGTACATTTATATGACCTCACTAGCAATAATTCGTTATCATTATAGGCCCGACTATTTGCCGGGCACATTGATTAAACACGCTATTTTGGTCGTTTTTCCCGTCGTTTTTGGTTCCATCCCAATAGCAGGGTAATAAAGATTGCCGGGATAAAGACCCATTCTTTCATTGGCCGGTCAGTATCAGTGATGACAGACCTGATTTCCCAGTCAAAGTCGATACCTGCCGATTCAGCAGGACTGCCAAATTCAATCATGTCGACATACATGCCATTCTCTTTGGCTGTCAGCGTGAGTCCCATAGACTGAATCCTCTCATCCGCTGTTTTTGTGTCCTGATCGAAAGGTAACTGCACCGTTTTCGTGATCTGATCGCCATCGAGCGTTTCTCCTGAAACGATGAGTGAGATTTTCTCTCCGGGATGAAGATCCATCACATGCTTACTGATTGTCGTTCCGGGGTAAAACTCTTTCTCCGGATAAACCATATCCCACCAAAATCCAGGCCGGAAGAATGTAAATGTTAACACCAGCAGCAGAGCAGTTTCCCACCATTTGTTTTTCGTAAACCACCAGCCTTGTGTCGCAGCAGAGAACAGTAACATGGCTGTGATTGCAGAAAATATCGTTAGCATCAGATGCCACCATGTATCGATGCCCATGAGCAGTAACTGGGTATTAAATACAAACATGAATGGCAGAATTGCGGTCCGGATATCGTAGGTAAAGCCTTGAATACCGGTTCGTATTGGATCTGATTTCGCGATGGCAGCCGCAGCAAAAGCAGCCAGCCCGACGGGTGGGGTATCATCTGCAAGAATACCGAAATAGAACACGAATAAGTGAACGGCAATCAGCGGGATAATCAGCCCATGCTGTGCACCCAGGGTGACAATGACCGGAGCCATCAGTGTCGATACAACGATATAGTTTGCGGTAGTTGGCAGGCCCATGCCCAGCACCAGACTGATAACAGCAGTAAAAACCAGCATCATGATGACGCTGCCACCAGAAATAAATTCAACGAAATCCGTCATTACCAGCCCGATACCAGTCAGGGTGACAACACCGACAACGGTTCCCGCTGCTGCTGTGGCGACACCGATGCCGATCATGTTCCGGGCACCGGAAGCCAGGCTTTCAAACAGTTCAACCACGCCTGCTTTGATTTGCTGTTTAACATCTCCGGTCTTTGTCATCACTGCAATTAATGGTCTTTGAGTCAGCAAAATAAAGATCATAAACACAGTTGCCCAAAAAGCCGATAACCCCGGTGAGAAACGCTCAACGGTCAGGCACCAGACCAGAACCACGATGGGCAGCAGGAAATGTAAACCAGATTTCACTGTCGGACCTGGATCCGGAATCTCACTGATATCCTGATCAAGGTCAGTATTTCTGTCAGCGTATCCGGATGATATTTTGACCAGTCCTGTGTATGCCAGCAATAAAAGAACAGACAGGATTGGGGTTGCTGCTTCGCCAAATACATCTTTTGTCCAGCCAATCCCATAGTAAACCGCTGCGCTTAATAAGCATAAGCCCAGAATTGTGCCCACAAATGAGGTCAGGCTTTGTAATAAAGTAGAGGTTCTTTTTCTTGGTAAGCCTGTCATGCCAGCTTTGCAAGCTTCCAGGTGAACGATATAGATCAAAGCAATGTAAGAAATCAGGGCTGGCAGCAAAGCCGCTTTGATCACTTCAACATAGGAAATGCCCACATATTCGACCATCAAAAATGCAGCAGCGCCCATAATTGGCGGTGTAAGCTGACCATTAGTTGATGCGGCAACTTCCACTGCACCGGCTTTGGTTCCGGGAAAACCAACCCGTTTCATTAACGGAATGGTAAACGTGCCGGTTGTGACAACGTTGGCAATAGATGAACCTGAAACGAGCCCGGATAAACCGGATGCGACCACCGCCGCTTTTGCCGGACCGCCCCGCATATGACCCAGCAATGAAAATGCAACGCGGATAAAGTAAGCGCCAGCACCAGCTCTTTCCAGCATGGCACCAAAAAGGACAAACAAAAACACAAATGAGGTAGAGACGCCAAGCGCAACACCGAACACGCCTTCAGTGGTCAACCACAGATGAGACATAGCTTTGTTCAGGCTTGCGCCTTTGTGAGCAATTACTTCCGGCATGTATGGGCCGCCGAATGTATAAGCCAGAAATACTGCAGCGACTATCATTAATGGTGGACCTAATGCCCGCCGGGTTGCTTCTAATAACAAGAGCATACCCGTGACAGCAACAACAATATCGAGTGTTGTTGGTGCACCTGAGCGACCAGCCAGTTCATGATAAAACAGGTAAATATATGCAGCTGAAAATCCGCCAGCCAGAGCGAGTACCCAGTCTGTCAGGGGAATATAATCCCGCGGTGAGTTTTTCATTGCCGGATAAGCAGTGAAGGCAAGAAAAATTGCGAACATCAGGTGAATAGAGCGGGCCTGGGTGTCATTGAGCACCCCAAAATCAAAAATAAATGGCAGCGGTGATGCGTACCATAACTGAAACAAGGACCAGCAAACAGGAATTACCCACAGTAACCGCCCTGCAAACCCTTTGGGGTTACGTGCTCCTGTATCTGATTGTGCAACCATTTCCTGCACATCTGGAGACGGGGATTGAGCTTGAGTCATGTTCATTATCCTTATTTGAATCGTTCGGTGAACTAAAAAACGACTTTAAGAATGTAAAGCCAGAATGGTATAGGATTTTTATTGTATCAATACCAGAATGAAAATAAGGAGGCTGACTGGCCTCCTTATTTCTAACTACAGATTAATGGAGGTCACTACTTCAGTAAGCCTATTTCTTTGTAGTATTTAACCGCTCCGGGGTGCAGTGGGATAGAAATTCCCGCTTTAACCATGTCTTCTTTTTTGAGATTAGCAAATGCAGGGTGGAGCCGTTTAAACGTACTGAAGTTTTCAAAAACAGCTTTCGCGACGTTATAAGCGACTTCATCAGGAACATCCGTACTGGTGACTAAAGTTGCTGCAACACCAAAGCTTTTTACATCTTTGTCAGTACCACGGTACATACCGGCTGGTACATTTGTATAGGCGTAGTATGGATTTTTTGTAACAATTTGATCGATTTCCGGACCTGTTACAGGTACCAGCTTCGCATCACAGGATGTTGTTGCTTCTTTGATTGAGCCGTTAGGGTGGCCAACCATATAGATAAAGGCATCGATCTTGTTATCACACAGTGCTTGTGAGCGCTCTGAGCCTTTTAGCTCTGATGCAAGTTTGAAGCTATCGATATTCCATCCCAAGGCATCCATGACAACCTGCATCGTTGCGCGATCACCAGAGCCTGGGTTACCAATGTTCACTCTTTTACCTTTTAAGTCTTTTACACTGTTGATGTTTGCATCTGCCCGTGCGATGACATTGAAAGGTTCTGTATGAAGAGAAAACATGGCCCGTAGCTTCTTAAACGGACCCTGATCCTTGAATTGACTGGTGCCATTATAGCCGTGATATTGCCAGTCAGACTGAACAACACCAAAATCAAGTTCGCCTGAACGAATCGTATTCACGTTGTAGATTGACCCACCAGTCGATTCAACAGAACAGCGAATATGATGATTTTTTCGGTTTTTATTCACTAACTTACAAATTGCACCACCCGTCGGGTAATAAACTCCGGTGACAGAACCCGTACCAATCGTGATGAATTCCTGGGCGTTTACCACTGAACATACACCCAAAGCGGAGGCCGTAATGACGCCTAATTTCATAATTTTATTTAATGCCATAAATTTCCCTTCCTTTCGTTATTTTATCTCATCAGATAACAGTGATCTGATCAGAGTGTCCTCATTGAGAAACGGCAATTTTTTCATATGAGATCTGAAAAAAGTGGGCGAATAATACCAAAAATTTACCCGGCAAATGAAAATTTGTTGGAAAAAATAGCTGTTTGAAATGCAAAGAAAAGTCGTGATTATATCCAGGAAAGATTTGAATTGGCTTTTGAATCAATAAGTTAAAAGCCAATATCTTAAACATAATGAATCTTGTAATTCTGTGATTTCATTCACGAATTTTGAATGAATGTGATAATTAATTTGATGGGGTTTTATTCTGATATTTTCATCCGGAGTAGTTAAAAAGTTCAGAAATTGACTGAAATAGTTGTTCAGTAGAGATTTGAAGTGTTGGCGTGATAAAAATCGTATCATCTCCGGCAACAACCCCCAAAATGCCTTCTGATTTCCCCAGTGAATCCAGAAGTCTTGCTATCAGCTGAGCCGCTCCCGGTCCTGTATGAATCACAACAAGTGCATTGTTGTAGTCGATGTCTAATACCAGTTCTCTTAGTGGGCTGGAAACCGTGGGAACACCTAGTTCTGCAGGCAAACAGTAAACCATTTCCATCTTGGCATTTCTGGTTCTGACTGCGCCAAACTTTGTCAGCATTCTGGAAACTTTCGACTGATTGATATTTTCAAATCCCTCAGACTTCAGTGCATCGACGATATCACTTTGTGAACCAAAGCGTTCTTCTCTGAGTAATGCTTTGAATGAACGAATTAAATGTTCTTGTTTATCAATATTTTTCATAATTATTTTTGAATCCCCCTACCTCTGAATCGGTCTATTTTCTCATAGGTGTTGATATTGCTCAAAGGTATTTAAAAATTGCATCGTGTTAATACTTTGTTAACATGATAGTGATGTGACTATAAGTAATTATATAAAAAAGAGAATTACGTCTAATATAAATACTTCAGGATCACGTTTTACAGAGTTGTTGCGCCACTTCGCAAAGCTGGCGTCTCTACATTGTAATTATGGCGTAATTGCTATAATTGTTAATTGATTGCATATATACCTGAATAACCTTAAGACTCCGGTTTTGTTAAGCAGGCCGGATCCTGAGGCAAGCGCTGATTTGAAGAGATAGTGATTCTGCGTCGTAAATGTATAAATCACCCTACAAATATATTTAGAGAGGAAAACTCCAAGGAGAATGAAATGAAAGTAGCAGTCATAGGTGCCGCAGGGGGCATTGGTCAGGCCCTTGCTTTATTACTGAAGAACCACTTACCTTCTGGCTCTGATCTTGCTCTGTATGATATTGCGCCAGTGACACCCGGGGTTGCAAAAGATCTGAGTCATATACCGACACCTGTGTCGATTAATGGGTACTCCGGTGAAGATCCAACACCAGCTCTGGAGGGGGCTGATATTGTATTAATTTCTGCGGGTGTAGCCCGTAAACCCGGCATGGATCGTGCTGATCTGTTCAATGTTAATGCCGGTATTGTGAAGTCTCTTGCTGAGAAAATTGCTGTTGTATGTCCCACTGCCTGTATCGGAATTATCACTAACCCGGTCAATACAACAGTGCCTATTGCGGCAGAAGTACTCAAAAAAGCGGGTGTATATGACAAAAGAAAATTATTCGGTGTAACAACACTGGATGTCATTCGATCCGAAACTTTTATTGCTGAATTGAAAGGGAAAGATCCTCATTCTGTTCATGTTCAGGTGATTGGGGGGCACTCAGGCGTAACTATCCTGCCGTTACTGTCACAAGTTGAGGGGGTTGATTTTACGGATGAAGAAATTCCTGCATTGACTCATCGAATACAAAATGCCGGAACTGAAGTCGTTGAAGCGAAAGCGGGGGGAGGGAGTGCCACTTTATCGATGGGACAGGCTGCCTGTCGTTTCGGACTTTCTCTGGTGAAAGCGATGCAGGGGCAGTCAGACGTTGTTGAATGTGCATATATCGATAGTGGTAGTGAGCTGGCCCCATTTTTTGCTCAACCAGTCAGATTAGGCAAAGACGGCGTAGAAGAAGTGCTGAGTTTTGGTACGCTGAGCCAGTTCGAAAAACAGGCGCTGGACGATATGCTGAGTGTACTCAGAGATGATATTCAGACAGGGATAGACTTTGTTTGATAAATTCTGAAGATCAATCTTCTTGAATGAAAGAGCTGACCCTGAAAAGTCAGCTCTTTGTACATGTGTTGCTTTATTAATCAGTTTAGTTTGTAAACAGTTTGGTTTGTAAACAGGTTAGCTTGCAAACAGGTTAGCTTGTCCGGTGAACGGCAATATCAGCCAGTGCAATCAGTGCTTCTTTATAATCACTTTCGGGGATGATTTTCAA
Organism: Vibrio aerogenes; assembly: GCF_024346755.1. NCBI lineage: Bacteria > Pseudomonadati > Pseudomonadota > Gammaproteobacteria > Vibrionales > Vibrionaceae > Vibrio > Vibrio aerogenes. The sequence goes on from NZ_AP024861.1 coordinate 568,641, forward strand.
AGCATCTATGGCTTTGTTTGCTTCTTCCTCAGCTTTTTGGCGCGTATAGTTAAATGCGCCTGTTTCATTCATTGCCAGCATAATGTCATCCAGATGAGACATACCATTGCCTGTTTTTATTGCTTCACGGATAATCTCTGTCTGCTGAACTGAACCATGCTTCATTGCATAAATGAGTGGCAGTGTCGGTTTGCCTTCTGCAAGATCATCACCGACATTCTTTCCCATATCATCACCATCAGAGGTGTAATCCATCACATCGTCAACCAGTTGAAATGCAGTGCCCAGATATTTTCCGTAATTACGCAGCGCCTCTTCTGTTGCTTCAGAACTATCGGCAAGGATTGCGCCAATTTGTGCGGCTGCCTCAAATAGCCGTGCTGTTTTCGAGTAAATCACTTGCATATAACTTTCTTCAGTCGTATCCGGATCATTACAGTTCATTAATTGCTGAACTTCACCCTCTGCGATGATGTTCACAGCACTGCTCATCAGATCAAGGATCTTTAACGATCCCAGCTGGGTCATCATCTGGAAAGAGCGGGTATAGATGTAGTCTCCGACAAGGACACTTGCTGCATTTCCAAACGTGATGTTTGCGGTTGCTTTACCCCTGCGCATATCCGATTCATCAACAACATCGTCATGAAGTAATGTCGCTGTATGAATGAACTCAATAAACGCAGCAGCAGCAGTATGGGATTCTCCCTGATAGTTCAGGGCTTTTGCTGAAAGTATTGAAAGTAAAGGCCGTAAGCGCTTTCCACCGTTCCCTATAATGTAGAAACCAAGCTGATTGATTAGCGATACATCAGAATTTAATTGAGCAACTATTATTTCGTTCACTTTTGCCATATCACTGGCAGTTAATGCTTGGATAGTCTTAAAATCCATTGTTAATCCGGCTGAGGTTAGATTTTTTGGGTAATATATCCTTTGGAATCTTCAAATAATACACTAAAAAACGCAAATAAATACATGCCAGAATGCGTTACCTGAGGGAGTTTTCTCCGTTGATACAATTTTCGCCAAATTTTTCAAAATATGGCTTGTCATGATGAGTCCGTTCGCGTAGAATCTGCGCCCTATTGATGATTAGTTTAGCGCACACCCTGACTGCCTGATCATTTTGATCAATCACGTATATGGCTGTGCGGAAAAAGCGGAGTAAAATAATGTACGCTGTTTTCCAATCTGGTGGTAAACAACACCGTGTAAGCGAAGGTCAAACACTTCGTTTAGAAAAGTTAGATGTTGAAACTGGTGCAACGGTTGAGTTTGATAAAGTTCTGCTTGTTGCCAACGGCGAAGACATTAAAGTTGGTGCACCTCTTGTTGAGGGTGGTAAAGTGACTGCTGAAGTCGTACAACACGGTCGTGGCGATAAAGTTAAAATCGTTAAGTTCCGTCGTCGTAAGCACTCTCGTAAGCAGCAAGGTCACCGTCAGTGGTTCACTGAAGTGAAAATTACTGGCATCAACGCTTAATTTAACAGGAGAGTTTATCAATGGCACACAAAAAAGCTGGTGGTTCTACTCGTAACGGCCGCGATTCAGAAAGTAAACGTCTTGGTGTTAAGCGTTTCGGCGGTGAATCTGTTCTTGCAGGGAACATCATTGTTCGTCAACGTGGAACTAAGTTCCATGCCGGAACTAACGTAGGTATCGGTAAAGATCATACTTTGTTTGCTTTGTCTGACGGCAAAGTGAAATTTGAAGTGAAAGGTCCTAAAAACCGTAAATTCGTTAGTATCGAAGCTGAATAAGCTGACTTTCTGATTGAATTTAAAAGCCCTGCCATTTCATGGTAGGGTTTTTTGTTTATTTGGTTCAGAGCCATTCATGTGAAGAAAAATCCATTATATTTATACCCAGGCGATTTGTTTACCAGATTGTCTGGGTATAAATATGCATAAAATGAAATTCACAATATCTGGGTTTACGGATGCTGGAATTTCAGGTGTAGCCTTATGTTGAAGTTACAATGCGACGATTCGGAGTAGAAGATGAAATTCGTTGATGAAGCTGTAATCAAAGTTGATGCCGGGGACGGTGGAAATGGTGTCGTGAGCTTTTGGCGGGAAAAGTTTGTCGCTAAGGGCGGTCCTGATGGCGGAGATGGCGGAGACGGTGGTGACGTTTACATTCTTGCAGATGAAAACCTGAATACACTCATTGATTACCGTTTTCAGCGATTTTATGCGGCTGAACGTGGTGAGAATGGTCGCGGAGGTAATTGTACCGGGAAGCGGGGGAAGGATATTGTGCTGCGGGTACCTGTTGGAACCCGCGCTGTTGATATTCATACCAATGAAATTGTTGGAGAAGTCGCTGAGCACGGAAAAAAACTGATGGTTGCCAAAGGTGGTTATCATGGTTTGGGGAATACCCGTTTTAAGTCTTCAGTGAATCGGGCACCCCGTCAGAAGACATTAGGGACAAAAGGAGAAGTCCGGGAGTTACGGCTTGAGTTGTTATTACTTGCTGATGTAGGCATGCTTGGTTTGCCAAATGCAGGCAAGTCGACCTTTATCCGTGCAGTTTCTGCGGCGAAACCGAAGGTCGCTGATTACCCATTCACGACTTTAATTCCCAGCCTCGGCGTTGTGAGTGTTCTTCCTGAGAAGAGTTTTGTCGTTGCAGATATTCCTGGTTTAATTGAAGGCGCTTCTGATGGTGCGGGCCTTGGTATTCGCTTTCTGAAACATCTGGAACGTTGCAGAGTCTTATTGCATATGATCGATCTGCTACCGGTTGATCAAAGTGATCCTGCAGAGAATGCTAAAATTATTGTAGATGAGCTATTACAGTACAGTGATAAGCTGGCCCATAAACCTCGCTGGTTAGTTTTTAATAAAGTTGATTTGTTGTCAGAAGAAGAAGCACAGGTTGTTATTCAGCGTGTCCTCGATACTTTATCCTGGGATGGTGAGTATTATCAAATATCTGCGATTAATAAAAATGGCACCAAAGATCTATGCATGAAGTTATCCGTGTTTATGGATAACCTGCCAGCAGAAGAAGCTCAGCCATCTGATGAGGAAAAGAAAGTCGATTTTATGTGGGATGACTATCATCAGGCAACAATCAACGGTGATCATGTGATTACTGAAGATGATGATTGGGATGACGACTGGGATGATGATGAAGATGACGGACACGTCATTTACACCCGTGAATAAAAATTTAAAAGTTTTATATAATAGCCGCAATTGTTTATTGCGGCTTTTTTTGTCTGAATCATTTTTAGTTACATGTTTATCAGGCAAACTCTACATTTTATGATTGAAAGTTATAGTTGTTAGGAAGGGAATCATGACATCGAAACAGAGAGCAGTATCCCGTTTGATTGCCCAGGCTGGTCAGATGCTGTTAGCCCATGGTGCTGAAAGTACGCTGGTTGCTGATATTATGCGTCGGATGGGAATAGCAAGTGGTATGAATGAGGTTGAAGTCGCTTTAACAGCTAACTCGTTGGTTGTAACGACAGTTTCTGGCGAGCATTGTATTACGACAGCCAGACGTTGTCAGGATCGGGGGATCAACATGAAGGTTGTGACACATATTCAACGCCTCTGTATCATGATGGAAAAGGGCATTATTGATTATATTTTTGCTCAGCAGAAGCTCGATAAGATCAAACCTGAGCGTTATAACCGTTGGATCGTAGTGGTGATGATCGGCTTATCATGTGGGGCATTCAGTCATCTTGCCGGAGGGGACTGGATCATCTTTATTGCCACTTTTGTTTCTTCAGCTGCGGGAATGATCGTCAGACAAGAGATAGGACATCGTCATTTTAATCCTCTTTTGAACTTTGCTGTGACAGCTTTCGTCACCTCTATCATTTCTGCTCAAGCGGTACTTTATCAATGGGGAAATAAACCTTCACTTGTGATGGCTTGCTCTGTTTTAATGCTTGTTCCCGGTTTTCCTTTAATAAACTCAGTAGCTGATATGTTGAAAGGATATGCAAACACAGGAATTGCCAGATTTCTTATTGCATCTTTACTGACTTTATCGACTTGTCTGGGAATTATTGCTGCAATGTTTGTCACCGGAGTTGGCGCATGGACCTAAATTTATTTGAGTTATTTTCAGGGCTTTTGAACGATATGTTCTTTGCTGCAATTCCAGCTGTTGGATTTGCTTTAGTGTTTAATGTGCCTGCACCTGCTTTAAAATATTGTGCTTTGGGCGGAGCAATTGGACATGGCAGCCGTTTTCTTCTGATGCATTTTGGGATGCCTATTGAGTGGGGAACATTTTTTGCCGCAACACTTGTCGGAACAATTGGAGTTCACTGGTCTCACCGTTTTTTAGCTCATCCGAAAGTGTTTACCGTTGCTGCGTTGATTCCTATGGTGCCGGGCGTTTTTACTTATCGGGCCATGATCGCTATGGTAGAAATTAATCATGTTGGTTTCTCTCCTGAATTATTTTCTATGCTCATGGAAAACTTCCTGAAAGCGATGTTTATTATTGCTGGTCTGGCTGTAGGTCTGGCTGTTCCCGGACTGTTGTTTTACCGGAGGAAACCCGTTGTTTGAGGTTGTGCTCATAAACTATCTGTATAGAATACATGGCTTATTTTTCTGACTGGTGAGGCAAATGATGATTAGTATGATTGCCGCAATGGCAAATAACCGGGTTATAGGCAAAAAAAATCAAATGCCATGGCATTTACCTGCTGATTTTGCATGGTTTAAACAGTGCACAATGGGGAAACCCGTCGTGATGGGAAGAAAAACTTTTGAATCGATTGGTCGTCCATTACCGGGAAGAAGAAATATTGTGATTTCACGTAATGACAGCTTTGCCTCAAATGGTATCGAAGTTGCGGGTTCTCTTGAACAAGCATTATCGCTGGTTCAGGATGCTGAAGAAGTCATGATTATTGGTGGTGGCAGCTTGTACCGGGAGGCGCTTGAGCAGGCTTCCAAATTATACCTGACTTATATCCATGCCGACATTGATGGCGATACGGTATTTCCGGAAACCGGGGCGAATTGGGTCGAAACACACCGACAGGAATACGCTAAAGATGAAAAAAATGCTTACGATATGTCTTTTACCATTCAGACAAGGGTAAACCCGTAGGCTCAGTCGATCCTTCTGTCAATCAGCCTGATATACAGAAACCTGAAATATAAAGTTCAGGTTTCTTATCATCGTTGTCATAGTTTGCTTTACAAGGCGGGTTGACTGAATAGCTTTTGATCTTCCCAGCGCAGCATCGTAAGTGAGCTACCCCAGACGCAGCCGGTATCTAATCCAATGACATCGTTTTTGATACATCCTTCCAATGCGGCCCAGTGACCAAAGATGATTTTTTTCCTCAACGCTTTCCGGCCGGGAATATCAAACCACGGCACCATTTTTTGCGGATCAACTTCTGTCGGGGGAAGCTTACACTGCATGTCCAGGGATGCGTCCGGATGACAGAATCTCATTCGGGTAAACGCGTTAATAATATAACGATATCTTGCGATTCCGGATAATGTGTCATCCCATAAGGCAGGATCGTTTTCGTACATATTCTTAATCAGCCACACCCAGTCCGGACCAGACAGAACGGACTCAACTTCTCTTGCACACACTCTCGCTGTTTCCAGATCCCACTGTGGTGAGATGCCGGCATGACACAAGACAAAATCAGGATGTTCTTGCATCAGGGGCTGTCGTCTGAGCCACTCAAACAGTTCATGTTTATCAGGAGCTTCAAAGATTGGAGCGGTACGATCTTTCTTTTTGACCGGGTGAATATCCAGACTGACAGCCAGTAAATGTAAGTCATGATTGCCTAAAACTGTTTTAGCCGATGCCCCCAGATTTTTGACATACCTGAGTGTTTCCAGAGATTTGGGGCCTCTTGCGACTAAGTCTCCGGCAAGCCAGAGAGTATCTGTTTCCGGATTGAAATGAGCCGTTGTCAGTAAAGATTGTAATTCATCAAAACAGCCCTGAATATCACCGACGATGTAATTACTCAAGCCTTTCTGCTCCTTATATGAATTTTTATCAGTTGAGTATGTTGGGCATGGCGAGGCGGAATGGTTCTATTTCTGTTGTGAATTCTTTTCCTTCGCTATCCAGCATAATATAGTGTCCCTGCATGACGCCTACCGGGGTTTCTATGACTGTACCACTGGTATAAGTATATTCATCGTTCGAGCCGATTTCGGGCTGGACACCAACCACACCATCACCTTCGACCGTGATTTGTTTTTCATTTGCGTCTGTGATTAACCAGCGGCGGCTGATCAGCTGCACCATTTGCGAACTGAGATTTCTGATGGTAATGATATATGCAAACACATACCGGTTCTCTTCAGGAACTGATTGCTCAGGAATATATCTGGTGTGTACCTGAACTTTTACACAAGGGGAAGAAACTGCCATATTGACCTCCTGAAGAAATATCTGATTAAAAAGTGGGCGAACCCACTTTATTTATGACTTATGATTTTCATCGAGCCAGTTTGCCAGAGCAACAAATTGTTCAAGCGTCAGATTTTCCGGACGACTCATCGGGTTGATTCCGAGAGCTTCGAATACGGAATCATCAACCAGAGATTTATAACAATTCCGGACTGTTTTACGCCGTTGATTAAATCCTTCCCGACAGACCCGATCAAGCCATTTAAAATCGTTTGCCGGAAAGGGGAGTTCCGGATGAGGCACAAGTCTGACAACCGCCGAGTCAACTTTTGGCGGGGGGACAAATGCAGTCGGTGGTACTTCCAGAACAGGGATGACTTTACAGAAATACTGGGCCATCACCGTCAGCCGTCCATAAGCTTTCGTGCCCGGACCAGCAGCTAAACGATTCACTACCTCTTTTTGCAACATAAAGTGCATGTCCTGAACTTCGTTCCGGAATTCAAACAGATGAAACATGAGAGGCGTGGAAATGTTATAAGGCAAGTTGCCAAAAATCCTGAGCTTATTTTGTGGTGTTGACAGTTCACGGAAATCAAACTTTAAGGCATCCGCTTCATGAATTGTGAGTTTATCCTTCAATTCAGGGTGGAACCTCAGGCGTTCAGCTAAATCCCGGTCAAGCTCAACGACATGTAATTTATCAACTTCACGCCCAACAGGCTCGGTCAGTGCGCCAAGACCGGGACCTATTTCAACTAAATTTTGTCCGGGCTTCGGGTTAATCGCTGAGACGATACCATCAATGATATAAGGATCATTGAGGAAGTTTTGACCAAAACGCTTTCGTGCTTTATGTCCGAGATGGACATCATTTTTCATCATAATATTGAGTTACTTACTTTTATCGACTAAATCTATGGCATATTTTAAAGCCGTTTTAAAACTGCCGGTATCTGCCTGACCTGTACCGGCCAGATCTAATGCCGTACCGTGATCAACTGATGTTCTGATAAACGGGAGTCCAAGTGTAATGTTTACCGAATTCCCAAAGCCTTTAAATTTTAGTACAGGAAGCACCTGATCATGATACATTCCGAGAATGGTATCTGCCTGCTTCATATATTTCTCATTAAAAATAGTATCTGCCGGAAGCGGGCCGGTCAGTTTCATACCTTCCTGGTGTTGCAATTCACTCAGTGCCGGAATAATGGTATCGATTTCCTCATGGCCAAGGCAGCCATCTTCACCTGCGTGTGGATTGAGCCCACAAACATAAATCTGTGGCTCAGGCAGAGCAAATTTTGTCTTGAGATCCTGATGAAGGATACGGATGATAGATTGCAGATGCGGTTTGGTGATTGCCGCAGGAACCGCTGAAAGCGGCAGATGTGTCGTTGCCAGCGCAACTCTCAGGCCCTCAGTCGCAAGCATCATCACAACCAGAGGCGTTCCTGATTTTTCAGCAAAAAACTCAGTGTGTCCGCTAAAAGGTACACTGCCTCTGTTAATCACACCTTTATGTACCGGGCCGGTCACAACGGCATCAAATTCTCCGGTCATACATCCCTGACAGGCATATTCCAGAGTATGAAGAACGTACCGGGCATTTTGCTCATTAAGCTGACCGGAAATCACGGGTTCAGCGACGGGGATATGACGGACGATCAGCGAACCTGCTGTTTGTGCAACCGGGGTACTTCCAGGTTGATAGTCATTGAGCTGAACGGGAATACCAAGCTGTTCTGCTCTTTGAGCCAATAACTGTTTGTCAGCACAGACGACGAGTTGGTGGGCCCAGTCTTCCTGAGAAAGTGCTAAAACCAAATCGGGTCCGATCCCTGCTGGTTCACCTGCAGTGACAACAATACGCCGGGTTTTCATCAGTTTTTCTCCAGATTTTCGATATATGCACCGGCTTTTAACTCCTGTAACCAGGCACTGGATTCTTCATTAAATTTCCGGTTAAATAATATCTTATAGGCTTTGTTATCCATTGCGGCATCAGTTTTATCGACTTGTCTGCGGCCCAGTACTTCAACGATGTGCCAGCCATGAACCGTTTTAAATGGCTGACTGATTTGTCCGACGGGTAACGTTTCTATCTGGTGTTTGAACTCAGGAACAAATATCTCCGGTGTATGAAAGCCCAATTCTCCTTTCTGAACCGCTGACCCTGGATCCTGACTGTATTGTTCAGCCAGATCACCAAAAGTGGCTTTACCTGATTTTATCTGTTGAATAAACCCTTCCAGCTCTTTTTTCGCCCCTTCGTCACTCAGGATTATCGATGGTTTAATGAGAATGTGCCGGGCATTGATCTCTGTAACTGATAATGTCTCCATCCCTTTTACATCGTCAATCTTTAAAATATGGAAGCCGATACCGCTTCTGAATGGACCCAGAATTGAGCCTTTTTTCTGCAGCTTGATTTGATCAGCAAAAATGGTTGGCATTTCTTCTTTGCGCATCCATCCCCAGCTTCCTCCCTCCAAAGCTTTTGGTCCTTTGGAGTAAGTGATTGCAAGTTTGCTGAAGCTGGCACCTTTTTTCAGTTTCCGGACAATTTGGTCGGCGAGTGCTTTTTGTCTGGATTTGTCTGCATCGCTTTCAACCCGAAGCTGAATATGGCTGATTTTATACTCAACAGTGGTATCACTTTGCTTGGCTAAAATATTTGCAAGTGATTCAACTTCAGCGGGCTGAATGTTGATTCGTCTTCTGACGAATGCGTTTCTTGCTTCTGAAATTTTAATTTCAGATCTGATCTTTTCTCTGAAAACAGCATAGGGAATCCCTGCTTTTTCAACAGAATTCTTCAGCTGTTTTAAGGTCTGTTTATGATCTTTTGCAATGCTCTGGATGGCTTTATTCAGGCGATCATCGTCGATTTTAATACCGATACGATCTGCTTCCTGAGTTTGTAATGTGTCTAAGATAAGCTTATCAACCACCTGATCCCGCAACGCATCCTCTTTAGGGAGCGGTTGCTTTTTTTGTCTGGCATTAAGCTGAATCAACCTGAGCTCTGTATCGATGTCACTGGATAAGATTGTACCGTCATTGACGATGAGAGCCGTGCGATCCAGTTCAACTGGTGCAGCATTAATATTCAGGCTGATTAAGCTGATGATTGTTATCAGAAAGTATTGCCACAATTTCATCAAAAGTCCTACTCTTTCCGGGTCAGTTTTTAGTTGTTAAGGAAAAATGGGCGGCCATAGCCCAGCGATTCAGAACCATATTTCGAACGTGTTCCCATATTGGTACCAAAGCCAACAATACCGACATTGACACTAAAGTTATTGTCATATATTGCCGACGCATTCGGGTACTCGGAGAAGGACGGGTTCCAGTCATCCAGTTCTCTGCTATAGGTGAAGCCGATATACCAACAATCTGATATATACGTCAAATTCGCCTGCCATTCGATGGATTGATCGGTTGTTAAATCATAATAATACAGCGCTCTGGTATTCCAGTTCTTATTAATTGCATACTGAGTCACAACACCGAGCTGTGAGATCCCATCTTTTGTTAAAGCATCAACATTGAGCGTATCGCCGACAGTATCAACGATATATTCTTTCGCAACATAGCGATAGTTGGCCTGAATAAATCCTTCCGGCCGGCGGTATTCTAAAGTACTGTTCGCGACCTGAACATTTGAAGTATCAACATCGTACTGAATACCACCGTGATAGAAAAGGTAGTCTCCATAGTTGAAGTCCATCTCTACAGCCCAGGCTGAATAGTTGGAATTTTCACCATCTTCATTACTGGTATATTTTTCTTTCAGACTTTTATCAAGATAGAAAATTTGTCCGAAAGCGATATTCAAGCGTTCTTTATATTCTTCATCAAAGAACCGCGATGTAGCACCATAACTGATTTGGTTTGCAGGGGCGATATAATCCACACCACTATATCTTCTGCTCCGGAACAATCCGTAATAATCAGTCTGAAGTAATGTTGTATCGTAGCGGGCTATGGAAGACTGGTCCTTCTTAGGCACATACAAATACTGAACCTGTGGCTCCAGAGTTTGTGTGTAGCCGTTGAACAATCTGGTGTCCCGTTCCAGCACCAGTCCCATGTGGGAACGAAGTTCCGGGATTGTGCGGGACACATTTTCTTCGTAGTCGTCCGAAGAAACGGAATCTTTTAGATCTTGTTGATAATAAGTTGACAGGATACGGCCTTCAGTTGTCCAGTTTCCCCAGGTGGCACCAATCGGGATTTTGAAACCAGGCTCAATATGTACCCGTGTGGCTGATGGCTGGTATTTAGCATCGGTATCAAAGCGGGAGATGTGACTTTTCAGGTCAAAATCCAGATAACGCATCACGGCCGGAGCATAATAATTGAACGTCAGCTGAGGCATGAGCTGATAAGGTTGATTTCCGCTTGTTGTCAGGATCTGAAAGTCCCGGGTCAGCAAAGATAAGTCCCAGTTTTGAGAACGATAGCTGAGCTGTGCTTCCTGAACCAGCTGACCATCCTGACGGCTACCTATTGATGAATCAATATCGGAAAAATAATCGATGTCACTGACTTTAGAATAATTAAGTGACAGCTGCCATGCTTTGTTGTAAATCCCGGAGTGGAAAATGTTCAGGCCCCACCGTTCGCCTTCATCCAGATTCTGTTTATCCTCTGGTGTATATTCATAATCAATCGAACCACTTCCCCAGTCAGTCAGATACCGGAACTTACTGTTTAACTGAGTTCCTCTTTTCTCCATATGTTTCAGATCGGTCTGCAGGTCGTAATTCGGTGCCAGATTCCAGTAGAATGGCACGGTAAGCTCGAAACCATTTTGTGAGCCAAAGCTGAAGGTCGGATAAAGAAACCCTGTTTTTCTGGTATCACCGATGGGAACTGTCAGGACCGGAAGATAGAAAAACGGTACTCCCTGAATTTCCATCCGGGGATTGTAAAAAGTCGCTTCTTCTTCGTTTTGGTCTATGTAAATACTGGACGCTTTTAACTGCCAGGAATTATCATTTTCCGGACAGGAGGTAATTGAGCCATCTTCAATTTTATAGAGCGCTTTTCCTGTCCGCGCTACATAGACAGCATCTCCCCGTCCGGGTTTACACAGAAACTGATAATGCGTGTTTTCCAGAGTAACTTCATCTGTTGTCAGGTTATTGGTTGCTTTATCAGAAACGGTCTTTAATTCTCCGTCAGTGAAATTTACATTTCCCTGTGCGACGACAACATTTTCTTTTTGGTGAAGTGTCACTGTTTCAGCGGACATCCGCTTATTGCCCTGAGTGACAACAACATTGCCTGAATAAGTCGCTTTGTCGCCATTAATTGCCTCTAGCTTATCTGCTTCGACATTGATAGGCTGGTTAAAGTTGTCAGGAGCCGCTGAAGTGTCAACTTGGCACTGCTCGGTGACCAGAGACTGGCTTTTATCATTTTCCGGAATTGAATCCGCATAAGTGTATGGTATAAAAAGTGCTGCACTGATCGAAGCAGCCAGTACCGAACGAGGAAAATCTGACATCAAGTTGTACTATCCTGTTGAATTGAGTTGATTCGGAATGATCAGCATCAGTTGAACTATAAATGTCTTTAATATAATGGAAATTGAATCATACAGCACTAGTAGACTGCGAAACTTATAAAAAATTCATAGATTGAGATGTTGAAATGTATATTTTTGGCAAAATTTTGGGGGTTTTCTTTGGATTGTTGTTTGGTGGACCGTTTGGTGCGCTGATAGGCCTTTTTTTAGGACATCAATTCGATAAGGCCCGGAGATTAAACAGTTCTCCTTTTTCTTCTTCATCGTTTTCATCAGAAGAGGCTCAGCAGGCTCGCCAGGAGCAGTTTTTTAAAGCGGCTTTTTCTGTTATGGGGCATGTTGCCAAAGCGAAAGGAAAAGTCACAAAGGAAGAGATTCATTTAGCAACCATCATGATGGAGAGAATGAATCTCACCGATGCTCAGAAAACAGCTGCGCAGAATGCTTTCCGTGACGGAAAATCATCGGATTTCCCTTTAGATGAGACCCTGGAGCAAGTCCTTCAGGCAACGGGTCGCCGTCATGATCTGTTGCAGTTCTTTCTTGAGTTACAAATCTCAGCTGCGTTTGCTGATGGTGATTTACATCCCACCGAAAGAAATTTATTGCATAAGATAGCTAAAGGGCTGGGCTTCTCTTCAGAATATCTTGAACGGCGTTTGAGAATGCAGGAAGCAGCATTTCGTTTTCAAAGAAACGCCCGGTTTGGTGGCGCAAGTGGGGGATATCAGGGAAGTTCCGGTTCAGCTTATCAGGAGCAGCAGACAGCCGATCGTCTGGATGATGCATACAAGCTGCTGGGTATCGACAAAAGTGCAGATGCAGGCGTTGTGAAAAAAGCGTACCGTAAATTGATGAATGAGCACCATCCTGACAAGTTAATGGCCAAAGGATTACCTCCTGAGATGATGACTGTTGCGAAAGAAAAGTCTCAGGAAATACAGCAGGCTTATGATTTGATTAAAAAAGCGAAAGGTTTTAAATAGGCTCATTACAGCTTGACGGAAAGACCAGGACAAAGCCCGGAACCTCCGGGTTTTTCTTTAAGCTTCAGATATAAAAAAACCACAGCAATATGCTGTGGTTCTCTGAAAGTGGCTCCCCCTGCGGGACTCGAACCTGCGACATACGGATTAACAGTCCGCCGTTCTACCAACTGAACTAAGGGGGAACAAATTTTCAATAAATGGTGCCTCGAGGCGGAATCGAACCACCGACACGAGGATTTTCAATCCTCTGCTCTACCGACTGAGCTATCGAGGCATGGTGCCGACTGCCGGAATCGAACTGGCGACCTACTGATTACAAGTCAGTTGCTCTGCCTACTGAGCTAAGTCGGCGACACACACAAATAGTGGCTCCCCCTGCGGGACTCGAACCTGCGACATACGGATTAACAGTCCGCCGTTCTACCAACTGAACTAAGGGGGAACAAATTTTCAATAAATGGTGCCGACTGCCGGAATCGAACTGGCGACCTACTGATTACAAGTCAGTTGCTCTACCTACTGAGCTAAGTCGGCACACGAAATATTCGTGGTGCCCGGAGGCGGAATCGAACCACCGACACGAGGATTTTCAATCCTCTGCTCTACCGACTGAGCTATCCGGGCAACGGGGGGTATTAAAAAGTTTTTCTTTGATGACGTCAACAATAAAATGCAAAAAAAGTGTCGTTTGTTGCTTTTATGTACTCAATGCTCTGTTTATCTGCATTTTAATTAAATATTGATAATAAAAAACGAAGTCCGGTTCCTTTTTAAGTATGACTTTCTTCGAATCTTATTCCTGTATTCAGAGACAATAGATGGCATCAAATGGTCTGAGTGACAGTGTGAACAAGGAACAAATCTATGACCGCAGAGGGAAGCTTAAAAACAGATCATACCAATCTGGAAAATAAACAGATCAGAATATTACTTAGAATGATATAAACTGAAAATATTTCAGGAGCCTGAAACAAAAAAAAGCTACAGCAAATGCTGTAGCTTTTCTGAAAGTGGCTCCCCCTGCGGGACTCGAACCTGCGACATACGGATTAACAGTCCGCCGTTCTACCAACTGAACTAAGGGGGAACAAATTTTCAATAAATGGTGCCGACTGCCGGAGTCGAACTGGCGACCTACTGATTACAAGTCAGTTGCTCTACCTACTGAGCTAAGTCGGCACACGAAAATTCGTGGTGCCCGGAGGCGGAATCGAACCACCGACACGAGGATTTTCAATCCTCTGCTCTACCGACTGAGCTATCCGGGCAATGGAGCGCTATTAAACTGATTTTTATTATCCGCGTCAACCTGTTTTTTCAAAATTATGCAAAAATCAGGTTGAGCGATGATTTTTTGTTCACTGCTGGCTTGGTTCAGAGCTTTCCGGCATTAAACTGATCTTTATAATTTTTGACTTTTTGCAGGTAACGTCTTGATTCTTTATTCGGATGTTTATTGGTGAGTGCCCAATAAAGCTGATTCGGCTGCAAATTGTTTATTTTTTTAAATGCATATTGCCGGTCTTTGCTGAAAGTATTGAGCACGCCACCCGCGCCACCGTTATAAGCAGAGATCATACTGTACTGCAAAGACGTTGGGTTTTTGATGGTATTGAGATAGTTATTTTTCAACAAATAGAAATATGCCGTCCCGGTATCGATATTATTTTCCGGATTATAGAGATAGGCCGGGGAGGGTTGTCCTGAGCGTTTTTTAATTTTACTGAACACATCTTTTCCGGCTGTTTTGGGGACAACCTGCATCAGCCCGTAAGCGTTAGCCCAGCTTACGGCATATGGATTAAAGCTACTTTCAGTCTTGATAATGGCATAAATCAGATCTTCAGGAATGCCATACTGACGTGATGCTTTGCGGATGAGGCTGGCATATTTATAGCTTCGTATTTCAACCTGATTTTCCACCATCGGAATCTCAACATAGTAAGATTTGCGAAAGTTCACCTGTTTAACTTTGAGCTGGTGCTGAATCAGATAATCGGCAAACCGGTTAGCACGCCATGACCATTCAATTGGTTTGTTGTCCTGATCCAGAATCTGCCGGTACAGAAAAGGCTTGCCGTTAATCGCGACTTTTTTAGCAGAAAACAGATCGACATGCTTGGGATCGTCGGGGGTCAGTAACGTTGTGACAATTGCTTTTTTCAGATGGGAAAGAGGCTCGGTGGATGAAACGGTTTCAATGACGACTTTTCCCTGATCAAAATTGACGTCTGCCCGGCTGCTGTAATCATCGATGTATTTGACATAATTTGTTTTTCCGGCAATTTTTACGTTCTTGGATCCCCAGCGTTTTTCGACCTTTCCGGTAAAACTCTGAATCAGTGCGTCCAGTGCTTTGGTATCTTTTTGAAACTGGCCGGGCAGTGAAGCCAGGTTTTTAGCAAAGCGGTTTGTTGGTTTAAAATCAACATCATACATTTTTTGAACGGTTTCTCGGCTACATCCGCCCGCGATGAGCGTAACAGCCAACAAAAATACTGACTTCGTCTTGTGTTGCATGGGGACCTCTGAATAAATAAACGCCACAAGCTGCAAGTCAGGCATGCGGACAATTGTGGCGTTGAACTGAATTACTGACTTGGAGGAGTGTAACCTTCGATATGGACATCTTGTCCTTCAAACAAAAAATTAACCATTGCTTTTTCAATGATCTTTCTGTGTTCGGGATCCATCATATTCAGCTTCTTTTCATTAATCAGCATGGTTTGCTTGTGTTGCCACAATCCCCAGGCTTCTTTTGAAATATGCTCGAAGATACGTTTTCCTAATTCTCCCGGATAAAGTTGAAAATCCAGCCCTTCAGCTTCTTTATGTAAGTGCTCGCAATAGACAGTGCGACTCATCAATATTTCCTCAGTTTTTCCGGGAGAACAGAACGACAAAATTGATTCGTCTGTCCGCACATCCGGGTTTTGTATTGGGTCTATTTATACCAAAGCGCAACCTTTCGTGCTATGTGATGCGCATATTTTATTTCGCTTTGTTATGAAACGGTAATTTTTCTGTATTGATTTGGAATCCAGCTCCAAAAGTATGTCTTATACCCATATATGGGTATACAGGTTCAATGCGCTTCAGTATCGCCGGTTCAGGTCAGATGCCGGGTCAGGAATTTTTTAATGGGCGTTGGCAGCCCCAAATTAAATATTTCCTGTTTATCCACCCACTGGTACTTTGGATTTGTTTCGCTCCAGTGATCAACCCACCATATATTCGCTTCAAGTTTGTAGTGAGTGAAAGTGTGTTTGAACTGCCCCTTTAACTGCGCATGTTCTCCAAGTTGTTCTGGTTGCAGGTGAATTTCCGGTAAACACCAGAGTGCGCCCCAGATGCCATCTTCTGCCCGTTTTTCCATTAAAAGCTTCTCTGACTGTTCAATCCACAAAAATTGTCCGGGCCGGACCGGAATGATTTTCCTGGGTTTTGGCGTTGGTAACTCATGAACCCGATCATGCTGCAAAGCAAGGCAACTATCCTGCAGACAGCATACGGTACAGCCCGGTTGTTTAGGCTTACAAACTGTTGCACCTAAATCAAGCAGTCCCTGTGCAAAGGTTCGGTTTTGCTCATGAGGTGTATAGTCTTCTGCCAGTTGCCAGAGTTTTTTATCAACACGTGAAGTATTTGGCACACCATCAATGGCAAAGAAACGGCAAAAGATACGTTTGACATTACCATCTACAATTGGTCCGTATTGATTAAAAGCAAATGAAGCAATGGCTCCGGCGGTATAGCGTCCTACTCCGGGAATCTTCAGCAGCAATCCGGGGTCTGAAGGAAACTCTCCCTGATATTCATCCATAATAAACTGAGCGGCTTTTCTGAGGTTTCTGGCCCGTGAGTAGTAACCAAGTCCTTGCCAGTGTCTCATGACTTCGTCTTCGCTGGCCTGAGCCAGATCTTTTACCTGCGGAAAGTGTGTCATCCAGTTTTCAAAGTAAGGAATCACAGTTGCGACCTGTGTTTGTTGAAGCATGATTTCGGAAACCAGCACCCGGTATGGTGTCGGGTTGATTTGCCAGGGTAAATCATGGCGGCCATGCTGCTGTTGCCAGTGGATGAGTTGTTGCTGGAATTGTTCAGGAGTTAGTGGTGTTTGCATGATGTTTGATTTTAATGACAGACATGCCGATTCCATCACATAAAACAGGTGTTGTAAAACATACAAATCTTGTGGTTTTCGGCTGATAACCCGAAAATTGTGGCAATAATACTTGCTTCAATTAAGATTCTTTGGATAATCACATCCCCTCTGATTGAGATTGAAATTTGAACAATAAACAGCAGACAGGCAAACCAATGAGTGAAGTGACGACGAACGAGTATAATGAAGATGGCAAACTGATACGAAAAGTCCGGAGCTTTGTACGTCGCGAAGGTCGGTTAACCAAAGGTCAGGAAGCTGCGATGGAAGCGTGTTGGCCTGTGATGGGGATCGATTATGCTGCACAGCGGCTGGACTGGCAGCAAGTTTTTGGCAATGACCGCCCGGTCGTGCTGGAAATTGGCTTTGGCATGGGGGCTTCTCTGGTTGAAATGGCCAGGAATTCACCGGAAAAGAACTTTGTGGGTATCGAAGTTCACAGTCCGGGTGTTGGTGCTTGTTTGTCAGCTGCGCGTGATGCCGGCATTACCAACTTACGGGTGATGTGTCATGATGCTGTTGAAGTTTTTGCTCACATGATCCCGGATGACAGCCTGCATACGTTACAGCTATTTTTTCCGGATCCATGGCATAAAAAACGTCATCATAAGCGTCGGATTGTTCAGCTTGAATTCGCTGAAATGGTACGTCAGAAACTGATACCGGAGGCTGGCATTTTTCATATGGCGACGGATTGGGAAAATTATGCGGAACATATGATTGAAGTCATGAACCAGGCACCGGGGTTTGCAAATATTGCTGAAAGCGGGGACTTTGTTCCGCGTCCGGATGAACGTCCGCTGACTAAATTTGAACAGCGGGGCCACCGTCTTGGTCATGGCGTCTGGGATATAAAATTCCGCCGGATAAGTTGAAATTTTTTAGTTGGTTGATGTTAATCGTCCGTTAACTGAATGTAATGGTTGCTTCTCCTGTTGTTTCAGGAGTAAGCTGAAAAAGTCAGCAGTCTGTTGCTGGCTTTTTTTACGTTGTTAAAACAGCAAATACCGCCCAAACCTGTCAGTACATGACTCTTCAGGTTGTCTGGGTATAAAAATATTTAAAAACAAAAGTAAAGTCTGAAATTATGAAACTCACCAATCAAATTCTTTCGCAGATTCTGGATGAAGTGCGCCCGTTGATTGGACAAGGAAAAGTCGCTGATTATATTCCTGCTCTGGCTGGGGTTTCGTCAGATAAGCTGGGGTTGGCAGTATTAACCAATCAGGGAGAACTCTTTGCAGCCGGTGATGCAGAAGAAGAGTTTTCAATTCAATCGATTTCGAAAGTGTTTAATCTGACTCTTGCAATGTCTCTTTATTCGCAGGAGGAAATCTGGTCTAAGGTCAGAAAAGAGCCCTCCGGACATGCATTTAATTCTATGATTCAGCTTGAGGTAGAGCAGGGCATTCCAAGAAATCCGTTTATTAATGCCGGTGCGATTGTGGTGGCTGACCTGCTTCAGTCAAGGCTTTCTTCACCGCGGCAGCGTTTACTGGATTATGTTCGCTGTCTGAGTGATGACTATGAGATCATTTATGATGAAGTCGTGGCTCAGTCTGAGATGAAACATGGCGACAGAAACGCAGCCATTGCTTATCTGATGCGGGCATTTGGTAACTTTGATAATCAGGTTATGCCGGTGCTGGATACATATTTTCACGCCTGCGCACTGAAAATGAGTTGTATCCAGCTGGCGAAGAGTTTCAGCTATCTGGCTAATCAGGGGATTTCGGTACAGAGTGGCAAGCGCATTGTTTCACCGGTAGAGGCAAAGCAAATTAATGCATTGCTGGCTACGTGCGGTTTATATGACGAAGCCGGAGAGTTTGCTTACCGGGTCGGCATGCCAGGTAAATCCGGTGTGGGAGGCGGCATTATTGCCATTGTGCCCGGAGAAATGACCATTGCAGTCTGGTCGCCGGAATTAAATGCTTCAGGGAACTCGCTGGCCGGAACGCATGCGCTGGAAGTACTGTCCGGCAAAATTGGCCGGTCCATTTTTTAGGGTCGTTGACCTTTTGAGTGCATTTTTGCAGCAATTTGTTCGGGTTTTATACAAGGTAGAGCCTGTGCGGTGTAGTTATTCTACATAAGCAGGCGATAACGCCGTAGAAAGCCCGAACAAATGCTGCCCTTTGGGTTCATCTAAAAGTATCTTGCGCTGCGTTATTCGTCGCTTTCATAGAATAACTATGCTTCTCTTCTCATGCCGCTTTTTCAGTGATTACTCATCCGGCATCAGATTTTCCAGCAAATCATTGAGGAATAATTTGCCTTTTTCGGTGACCTGCCAGTGGGTTGCTGTCTCGCGCAGATAACCCTGAGAAATATTCGGTTCAATCAGCGGAAGAATCCGGTCTTCAGTCAACCCCGTTCTGGCTACGAACTCTGCTTTCGGGCAAGCCTCGGTCAGCCTGAAGCGGTTCATGAAAAATTCAAACGGTCGATCCACTTCCGGCACAGGAACTTCACTATCTCTGAATCGTTTCAGAAGATTCAGATAGCCTTTGGGATGTTTCACTTTTGTTGTCCGGATGATCCGGCCATCATCAAAGCTCAGCTTGCCATGGGCACCACAGCCAATTCCCAGATAATCACCATAACGCCAGTAATTTAAGTTGTGTTTGCACTGATATCCCGGCTTTGAATAGCCTGAAGTCTCATACTGTTTGTAACCCGCAGAGATGAGTTTTTGATGTCCCTGCTCATAGATTTCCCACAGGCGATCGTCATCGGGTAACCGGGGTGGGCGGGAGTAGAATAGAGTATTGGGTTCAATGGTCAGTTGATACCAGGATAAATGTGGTGGTGCTAAAGCTATCGCCTGATCCAGATCGGCCATCGCTTCTGCAACGGTTTGCCCCGGTAAACCATGCATTAAATCCAGATTAAAGCTATTCAGTCCGATTTTGTGGGCCAGCTCTGCAGCATGAATGGCTTCCTGACGTCCGTGGATTCGTCCCAGCTTTTCCAGTTTTTCAGCTTCAAAACTTTGCACGCCAATAGAGATGCGGTTGACGCCAGCTGTGACATAAGCCTGAAAGCGTTCAGATTCAATCGTTCCCGGATTGGCCTCCATGGTGATTTCAATCCCTTCTTCAAATGGGAGCCTGGCCTGAACACCGTTGAGCAGCTGTTGAATGGCCTCAGCACTGAACAGGCTTGGGGTTCCACCGCCGATAAATACAGAATGAAGCTTTCGGGAGGATGAAAGCAAATTGTAATCCTGCAGGTCCTGATCAAGATCGTCCAGCAGGGCATCAATATAAATTTGCTCCGGAATCTCAGATTTCAGTGCATGAGAATTAAAGTCACAATAAGGGCATTTCTGAACACACCACGGAATATGTATATAAAGGCTCAGTGGTGGTGGAGAAAGTAAGTGGCAAAGTTCCATAAATTCAGAGTCTGCCATTATCGGGCTTGTTGATTGAGTTGTTCAAATAGTTGATGAAGCGCTTTGCCCCGATGAGATAATTGCTTTTTCCGGGCTGGTTCCAGTTCAGCTGAAGCACATTGTTCTTCCGGGACAAAGAAGATGGGATCATATCCAAATCCATTTGTACCGTACGCTTCATGCAGAATTGTTCCTTCCCACTGGCCATGGCAAATCAGTGGCGTTGGATCACTGGCATGACGCATCAGCACTAGCACACAATGAAAACGGGCTGTACGATGCTCTTCAGCGACATCACGCATGGCACCAAGCAGTTTTTCCAGATTCTGTTGATCGGTTGCATCTTCACCAGCATAGCGGGCGGAGTAGATTCCGGGCGCACCGTTCAGTGCATCTACTTCCAGTCCTGAATCATCAGCAATGGCTGGTAATCCTGTGATTTGCGCTGCATGACGGGCTTTGATGATGGCATTTTCAATAAATGTGGTGCCGGTTTCTGCGACATCCGGAACCTGGAACTCACTTTGAGCTTTCACATCAAAACCAAAATCAGCCAGCAAGTCAGCCATTTCCCTGACCTTACCCTGATTGCCTGTTGCTAAAACGATCTCTTTTTTCATCAGTATTTCCCGGATGATATTCATGTGGCGGTATCTTACCTTGCTACCTGTTGTAACATCAATCATCAAATCAACGCGCCATGAAGAATGTGAATTTGCTTGATCCGCTTCTTTTCCCGGCTTCTTCTTCCGGCTTTTTTTCGGTATGGTTTTGGGAACACTACAGGTATGACTTTGGGAAAGCCGGTCATACGGAAAAGTACTTTAGGCAAAAGTACTTTGGTGAAAATATGGTACTCAGAGATTGCCGCGCCCGCCAAAACCGACAATGCTGCTGTGTTTACAATCCGTTCAGATTCGTGTCGTAAGTTGGTGAGGGTTGTGTCAGTTGTGTCAGCATTTCATGAAACTGAGCGGAGCACTGACCGTTTTCCTGATTCTGAGCATGACACTGATGGATTAAAGTGCTTAACACTGCCCACTGTTTCTCCGCCTGGTTTTTCAATGCGGGTGGAAGAACAGCGAAAATTCGTTTGACACTATGCTCATCTGCGGGCAGCTTGACCGATTTGAGACACGCCGTGCGCAAGGAAGCACTTTCCTGAAGTTTCTGATACAAAGGAATCTGCTCACGAAGGTTCTGATTCAACGCATCACCATCAAAAGTAAGATAAAGTGACTTTTGCGTTTGAAGCAGCTGCAGAAGTTGCCGGTAAAGCCTGATATCCGGACTGATAGACTGAACAAAAGCCCGGATATGTTGACTGTGGGCAGATCCCATTGTGTTCTCCTCTGGTCTCAGGATGATTCGTGACCGGTATGAAATTTCATCAACGCCTGAGATAAAGCTTTTGTATCAAGAGATAGTTCACCACGGCTGAGTGCCTGACGAACCTGTTCTACTTTTGCCATATCTACATCAGGTAAAGAAGATATTTCCGCTTGCGCCTTCTCTATTGCTGCCATGTTAATGTTCAGCTCAGGGTCAGTATTTGTCTGTTTGACCGGTGTACTTTCCAGTGTTTTTTTGCCTGTTTGCTGAAGCTTTGTCTGTGGGACATGACCGCCCGTTACTTTATCGATCTTCAAAGTCTGGTGCCCTCAAATCTTTATCTTTCGCTACTATTTATACAGGGCGGCTACGGGCAAAAGAACATTAAACCCGGATGCTGAAATTTGTACGAAAAAGTTCAGCCTTGCCTGTTGTAACCGAATCTTAGGGTAAATATCGAGTGTAATCGATAAAAAATGTTAGATGCACTCCAAAATTTACCCAGAATCAGCAGGCTGAGTTTAAATCCATCAGAACTGGGTATGGACCGTATTTTTGCCGGTGACAATCGCGCGGATAACTTTCTTTGACTTGATATTTTCAACCCGGATTTGATCGCCTTTTCCCCCTTCTTCAAGGGCTGTCCCTCTGGTGCTGGCATTCACTCCATCTTTTGACGCAACAATCAGTACCAGATTTCCTTTTTTGACCAATGGTGGTTTTTCCAGCCAAAGCGGGCTGAGAATTTGCCCGCTGCGCAGTCTCCGGGTGGCTGTTTTTCCTTTTACCTGAGAAATCCGGGTCAGAAAACTTGTTTCCCGGGTCAGCGTTCGTTTTTCAAGTTTCAGCATGGATGTACTGATGGTATTGCCCCGTTTCACTGGCTGTGTCATGACAACGACTGGCAACGTTAAAGAGGCTTTCACCGTAACGGTCAGCCGCCACGCATGTTTTGGATCAGTACACTGGACCTGCCGTTTAAGATGACCCACCGGCCACTGCTGATTATCCCGGCTGGTAATTTTCAGTTTCGTGTTGCAAGGCGGAAGATGTTTGGCTGAAGCCGGTACCCAGATATCCCAGTGATGAGAATATTTGTTCCATTTGTACTGACGGGCCGTTTGGCGCAGCTCTTGTTGCAACCGGTTTTTCACCGCTTGTTGAATCACTGCTTCTGTTGTGTGAGCAGCCTGGGCGGCGGGGACAAAAAATGAGGCAGAGAGCAACAGAAGCAGTGCATAGAAGGCAGAGGAAATCAGCGACTTCCTCTTCTGGGAGATTATTTCCGTAATGCGGAAGTGATACTTCCTTTGTCTCATATAAATCATTGAATTTATTCTTTATTTTTTATGGCATGCATCTTGTTTCTATATTTGCTACGAAATTTCCGGTCGTTTCAATCTGAAGGAAAAAAACAGATGGCAATCACATTTGAAAACGCATTAGGGGTGCATCCCGCAGCACTGAATTTTCGGGTTCAGCGTACCAAAATTCTGGCAACGAACCTAGCGAATGTTGACACGCCGGGGTATCTGGCGAAAGACCTGAGCTTTACAACTGTGATGAGCGAGCTGAGTCCGGGGAACGTGAATCCGAAGACACCACAACTTCAGGTGGCAGCACAGTATTCGATCCCCTATCAGAACCGGAAAGACGGAAATACGGTGGAACTTGGTGTGGAACAGGCAAAGTTCGCCCAAAACAGTATGGATTTTCAAACCAGCCTGACATTTCTGAATATGAAATTTAATGGCTTATCGAAAGCAATAGAAGGACGTTAGTGATGTCTTTTTCTGATATTTACACGATAGCCGGTTCAGCGATGACAGCTGAAACCGTCCGGCTGAATACGGTGGCAAGTAACCTGGCTAATGCCGATGCTGTTTCGGCAAATCCGAACGATGTTTACAAGCCGCTGAAGCCGGTGTTTGCAACCGTTTATAACCGGACACAGCTCTCTTCCGGTGATTCCGTTTACCCGGACGCTCAGGTTCGGATCATGGATGTGGTTCAGCATCAGGGCAAACCGGAAAAACGCTTTGAGCCAAGCAATCCGCTGGCGAATACAGATGGATATGTTTATTACCCGGACATTGATGTGGTGGCTGAAATGGCGGATATGATGTCGGCAACGCGCAGCTTTGAAACCAATGTACAGGTGCTGACTAACGTAAAAAGTATGCAGCAGGGGCTGCTGAGATTAGGGCAGGGTCGCTCATGACAATTGCACAATATACCGCACTGACTGCGGATAAATCATCAACAACAACGTCATCTTCAGATTCATCGGTAAGCAGCAATCCCAATAGTGCGGCTTCACTAAAGAACGAATTCATCAGTCTGATGGTGGCTCAGATCAAGAACCAGGATCCGCTGAATCCGCTGGATGGCACCGAGTATGTCGGCCAGCTGGCACAGTTTTCCCAGGTGCAGAGCATGGAAAATATGTCCTCCCTGATGCAAAACGGCATGGTGATGATGGATAACATGCAGGTGCTTTCTACCTCGGGACTGGTCGGACGCACCGTCTATGTGTCCGGAAATAGTTTTGAATTAGGTGAAGAGGCACAAACCGGGAAAATTGAACTGGAGCATGGCTCCAGTCAGGTCAATCTGATTGTGACCGATGAGTTTGGTCAGGAGACCAAAATTCCGTTAGGCGCGCATGGTGCCGGTGATGTTGATTTCAGTATTGATCCTGAAAAACATGATCTAAAACCCGGACAATATACTGTTTCTGTGGAGGTGCAGGAAGGTCAAAGCACCCCGAATGTCTTGCTGGGCGGCACAGTCGAGCAGGTTCGTATTCCGTCCAGTGGCGGCTCTGCGATGGTGAACATCAATGGTGTCGGCAGTGTGCCGTTTTATCAAATCAGCCAGTTTGGTGCCTGAAACTGGATTTGAAACAATAAAGGATACAGAGGTTTTTTATGAGTTTTAATATTGCACTAAGTGGACTGGATGCAACCAATTCTGAACTGAATACGATCAGCCACAATATCGCGAATGCGTCAACGTATGGATTTAAAAGCGGGCGTACAGAATTTTCTGCCGTATATAACGGAGTTCAGGCGGGTGGGGTTGAAGTCGCTGCTATTTCTCAGAATTTTGACAAAGACGGTACAATCTCAAATACCGGCCGTGCGATGGACTTAGCGATTGATGGCAATGGTTTCTTTGTCACCAAAGATAGTCTGGGTCAGACGCTGTATACCCGTTCAGGAGTCTTCAGCACCGACAAAGATAATTTTGTGATTGGTAATACCGGGGCGAATCTGCAAGGTTACAGTGTTGACAGTAACAACAAGCTGATGAACGGTACGGTTGGGAATATCAAAATCAGTTCCGCTTCACTGGCAGCAAAAGCCACCGACAAGTTAGATTTTGTTGCAAACTTTGATGCCAGTGCGAAGGACATTACGGTCGCATTTGACTCTACGAATACAGATACGTTTAACTCTTCTTATACCAGTAAAGTGTATGATTCTCTTGGGAATTCACACACAGTCACTCAATACTTTACCAAAACCGCAAGTAACTCCTGGAACATCAACACGATTGTTGATGGTGATACAGCTAATGTTACGACACAGGCAATGACTTTTAACACCAATGGTTCTCTGGCGACGCCGACAGCACCTTATACCGTCGCATTCACACCAACAGGTGCGGATGCGGTCAGTATTGATATTGATTTAACCGGCAGTACACAGTTTGGCGCAGAGTTTGGCGTGAGCACCAACAGCCCGAACGGGTATACCTCGGGTCAGCTTTCCGGCGTGCGTGTTGAAGATAACGGGATGGTTTACGCGACGTACACCAATGGTCAGTCTCAGTTGCAGGGACAGGTCGTTCTGGCGAACTTTGCCAACCCACAGGCACTGGCTAAAGTCAGCGGGACTGCATGGACACAGAGCTACAGCTCAGGTGCGCCAACTGTCGGCGCGCCGGGAACCGGCGTTTTAGGTGATATTTCTCCGGGTGCACTGGAAGGCTCAAATGTGAACCTGACGAATGAACTGGTCAGTCTGATGACGGCTCAGCGTAACTATCAGGCGAATGCGAAGACGATCTCGACTGAAGATAAGCTGACGCAATCTTTGTTTAACGCCATTTAATCACCGATTGAGCGAGACGGATTATGGATAGTTTGCTGTTTACCGCCACATCCGGTGCCAGCCGGGTGCTGAAAGCGCAGCATGTGCGGGCGAACAACTTATCAAATGCTGATACAGCCGGATTCCGGGCCGATATGGAACGGGTCCAGAGCGTTGCACTGCAAGGGTCAGGTTTTGATGGCCGGACCATGGTGGTGACGAACTCAGCCTCGACCCGGTTTGATACCGGTGATGTGATCGAAACCGGGCGTGCGCTCGACGTGGCTGTGATGGGAAAAGGTTACCTGACCGTTCAGACACCGGATGGTGATGAAGCCTATACCAGAGCCGGAAATATTGCGGTTGACAGTCAGGGCAACCTGACGGTGAATGGCTTTCCGCTGCTGGGTGAAAACGGCCCGTTAACCTTGCCGGAATATCAGAAAGTTGAAGTCAGTGAGCGCGGTCAGATCTCGGTGATTCCGCCGGGCGGTAATGCAGAAGTTCAGGTCGGCACCATGAAACTGGTCAACCCGCAGATGAATCAGCTGCAAAAAGAAAGTGACAGTTTGCTGCACCGTGTTGGTGGCGGCATTTTTAATGCAGACCAGACTGTCACATTAGCGCCGGAACACCTTGAAGGCAGTAACGTTTCTGCGATTGATGAACTGATGAACGTGATGTCGCTGACGCGCAATTTTCAGATGCAGGTCCGGATGATGAAAACGGCGGAAACACTGGCGCAGGCCGGCAACAAATTAATGAGCACGAGCTGATTGCTCATGCAGTAAGGAGAACAAAGGATGCATTCAGCACTTTGGGTCAGTAAAACCGGGATGGCAGCTCAGGATACCAAGATGACTGCGATCTCGAACAATCTGGCAAACGTCAATACGGTTGGCTTTAAGCGGGACCGGATTGTTTTTGAAGATTTATTCTACAGCATTCAGCGTCAGCCGGGTGCTCAGGTTGATCAGGTCAACCAACTGCCAACCGGGGTTCAGCTCGGCAGCGGTGTCCGGGTTGTGGGTTCTCAGAAAGTTTTCACGCAGGGAAACTCACAAAATACCGGACAGGAACTTGATTTGGCGGTGATGGGCAAAGGTTTTTTCCAGATCGAAAACTCGGACGGGGAAATTATGTATTCCCGGAATGGTCAGTTCCATGTCAACTCTGAAGGTATTGTGGTGAACAGTCAGGGACTGCCATTACAGCCACAGGTTCAGATTCCGGAAAATATTAAATCGGTTTCAATTGGTGTGGACGGCACGGTGAGCGGCATTACAACCGATGACCCGGCGCCACAGCAACTGGGACAGATTACACTGGCGAAATTTATCAATCCCGCGGGTCTGGAAGCCGTTGGTGGTAATCTGTTCCGCGAAACGGATGCCAGTGGGCAGGCAGAAGAGCTGATTGCCGGTGAAGATGGTGTCGGCAGTATCAAGCAAGGCGCACTGGAAGGTTCCAATGTACAGGTGGTGGAAGAAATGGTGGATATGATCACCACGCAGCGTGCTTATGAGATGAATGCCAAAGTTGTCTCAGCAGCAGACGATATGCTGAAATTTGTTTCGCAATCTTTGTAAGGTATAGGTAGTCATGAAAGAGCGAGTCATGAATAAGCAGATTATCAAATGGCTGTCAGGCGGTTGGATGATCGCGGTTTTACTGTTAGCCGGGTGTGCGGGCAGGCAGGAGTTTATGCCTGTTTCTCCCAATGAAGATAAATATGGTCCTCCGGAGCTGGATTATTCTCTGCCAGCCCCTAAAGCCGGGAGTCTTTACCGCCATCAATACACCATGACACTCTTTCAGGACCGCCGGGCTTACCGGGTTGGGGATATGCTGACTGTAATTTTGTCAGAACAGACCCAGTCAAGCAAAGAAGCCAATACAAAATATGGTAAAAATTCGAGTGTAAATTTTGCGTTGCCAACGCTGGGCACCAAAAAACTGAATGATCTGTCGGCATCGATTGATGCGCAGCGTGATTTTGATGGCAGTGCCACCAGCTCTCAGGGGAATAAACTGCAGGGGGCAATTACGGTGACGGTGCATGAAGTCCTGCCGAATGGTGTGCTGCGTATCAGTGGTGAAAAATGGATTCGCCTGAATCAGGGCGATGAATATATCCGGCTGACTGGTATTGTCCGGGTGGACGACATCAGCCGCAGTAATCAGGTCTCTTCTCAGCGAATCGGGGATGCCCGGATTACTTATTCTGGCCGGGGAGCGCTGGCGGAAAGCAATGCTTCCGGATGGTTGACTCAATTCTTTAACAGCCCATGGATGCCATTCTGATGAAACCGATAAAGTACATGGTGAAACCGATAAAATACACGGTGAAAACGATTTTCTGGACGATAGCACTCTCTGTTGCCCCGTTTGTGCAGGCAGCGGAAGTGAAAATTCCGGTGATGGATCTGGTGGATGTTCAGGGAATCCGATCAAACCAGCTGGTGGGCTATGGTTTGGTCGTTGGTCTGGATGGTCAGGGTGACCGAAATCAGGTGAAATTTACCTCGCAGTCTATCACCAATATGTTACGGCAGTTTGGGGTTCAGATTGACGAAAAAACCGATCCAAAACTGCGGAATGTTGCCTCTGTCAGTGTGACCGCTAATGTCGGACCGATGACCGGACTGGGACAACCGATTGATATTGTGGTGTCATCGATTGGGGATGCAAAAAGCTTACGTGGCGGTACGCTGCTGTTAACACCACTGCGCGGTGTAGACGGTGAAGTTTATGCTGTTGCTCAGGGGAATGTTGTGGTTGGCGGTGCCTCTGCGGAAGGAAAGAGTGGTTCTAAAATTGCTATTAACACGCCTACGGCTGGCCGGATCCCTAACGGTGCCACACTGGAGCGTGAGATTCCGACCGATTTTAACTCCCGCGATAAAATCACCCTCAATTTACATGAACCAAGTTTTACAACGGCAAAAAATATTGCCCGTGAAATCAACCGGACTTTCGGACCGGATGTCGCGGTTGCGGTCAATAAGGTCCGTGTGGATATGCGGGCACCTAAAGAGACTCAGCAACGGGTGACGATGATGTCGATGCTGGAAGAGATGAGTGTTGAGCCGGGCCGCAAACCCGCCAGAATTGTTTTCAATTCCCGGACGGGAACCGTTGTTATCGGCAAAAATGTTAAGGTGGGTGAAGCGGCGGTCAGTCACGGTAATTTAACCGTCAGAATTTCTGAAGCGCAGCATGTCAGCCAGCCAAATCCTTTTGCTGACGGCAACACCAAAGTGGTTGACCGGACCGGCATTGATATGAATGAAGATCAGGCACAGATGGTGATCTGGCCGCCGGGAACGGAACTGAATACTATCGTCAACGCGGTCAACAGCCTTGGCGCGACACCGACAGATCTGATGTCGATTTTACAGGCGCTTCACGAAGCGGGTGCTTTGAATGCTGAGCTGGTTGTCATATAAGGAGGCATAATGAAACTTGATGGTGTGAATGATCAAACACAACTGAATTCTGTTCTTTATCATGATAACAGTGCGCTGACGAATATTAAGCATGCGACAAACCAGCAGGAGTCACTGAAGACAGTTGCCGGACAGTTTGAAGCGATGTTTTTGCAACTGGTGCTGCGGCAGATGCGCAGCAGCAGTGATGTGCTGGCTGATAAAGACAGTCCGTTTTCCAGTGAACATGAAGGTGTTTTCCGGGATATGTATGACGGTCAGCTTGCGATTGAACTGGCGAAAAAGCAAAAAGCCGGGATTGCAGATATGCTGGTTGAGCAACTGAGTCCGGAGATACCGGGAG
Source organism: Vibrio aerogenes (assembly GCF_024346755.1). Classification (NCBI taxonomy): domain Bacteria; kingdom Pseudomonadati; phylum Pseudomonadota; class Gammaproteobacteria; order Vibrionales; family Vibrionaceae; genus Vibrio; species Vibrio aerogenes. Next base: position 598,335 of record NZ_AP024861.1, read on the forward strand.
CCGTTGGCAACGGTATCGCTCAGGCATCCTCATCAGATAATGTGGTGCCATTAATGAGAGCAGGATCACAAAATGATTCAGCGAAAAACGTGTTGAATTCTGGCCCGGTTAATCCTGCCGCTCAAGTGGTCGCCTCTGTTAATCAGGATAAAACCTGCGAAGTAAATGCAATCAGCGCATTTGCACAGCCATTGATTCGAAAAACGGAGTCGTAACTGAAATGAGTCTCGTCAATATTGCTTTATCAGGATTAAATGCCAACCGGGTGGCTCTGGATGTGACCGCTCAAAATGTTGCGAATATCAACACGCCGGGATATAGCCGTCAGGAAGCGCTGATGGCAGCCGTCAATGGGGCGAAACATGATCGCCTGAATGCCGGAAACGGGGTTGAAGTGACCAGTATTCGCCGTGTGACGGATATGTTTCTGGTAAAACAGACCTGGTCCTCTGCCAGTCTTTCCTCGTATGCGTCTGGTTATAATGACGGCCTCAGTCAGCTGGAAAATACGCTGAAAGCGGATGGCTTCGATTTATCAGCCGGTTTTGACAGCCTGTTTGCTGCACTGCACAGTGCGACAACCAAACCAGAATCTGTCTCGTTGCGTCAACAGATCACCAGTGAAGCCGAAGCTATTTCACGCCGTTTTAATACCCTGAATCAAACGCTGCAAACCCAGCACAAAGATTTGAGTGACCAGCGTAACGCTGCCGTCGCACAGGCAAACAGCCTGATGGTGAATATTGCTGAAGTGAACCAGAAAATCACGGAAGCGAATGGCGTAGGTGGTAATCCGTCTCAGCTACTCGATACCCGCGATAAGCTGATCGGCGAGCTGGCAGAAATTGTGGAAGTCAGAACCACAGATCAGGCCGACGGGAGTATGCAGGTGACACTCACCTCGGGGCAGCCTTTAGTGATGGGTGGCGATGCAGGACAACTGAAAGCAGTGCCGGATCCGTCAGATGTGTATATGGCCACCATGAAAGTTGAGTTTGAAAATCAGACCTTTGTTGTTTCTGGTTCGGTCGGCGGAAAAATTGGTGCAATCAATGATTATCAGAGTGATGTGCTCAAATCTGACATGAAAGCTGTGGATGATATGGCAACAGCCATGGCTGATGAATTTAACAATGTGCTGGCAACCGGACAGGATCTGAACGGCAATGCCGGTCAGCCATTATTTGCTTATGACCCGGCGTCTCCCGCAGCCAGTTTGACGACCACAGGTATTGCGCCTGAAGAACTTGCTTTTTCTTCGGATGGAAATCCGGGCAACGGTGATGTGCTCAAAGATTTAATTGCCATCAGCAATAAAGATGTATCTGTGGGCAGTTTCGGGTCAATGACGCTCAATGAAGGGTTTACTGCGATGGTGGGTGATACCGCAATTAAAGCCCGTCAGGCAACATCGGATTATCAGGCTAAAACTGTGGTGAATGAACAAGCTGAGAAAGCACGGGATAACGTCAGGGCAGTGAATAGTGATGAAGAAGCTGCAAATCTGATGACTTTTTCACAGGCACATAACGCCAATATGAAAGTTATCAGTACTGCCAATAAATTATTTGATTCAGTTTTGCAGCTGTTTTAAGGAGTAATCATGAGAATCAGTGATACACAGTTCAGTCAGATGATGCTGAGAAGCCTGCAATATAATAATGTTGGCTTGGGTAAAGTGATGCAGCAGATGTCGACCAGTGATCGTCTGACCAAGCTTTCAGACGACCCGATGGCTTCGGTTCAGTTACTGAATTTAAGCCGGGAAGGCAGCGTGATTACTCAGTATAAGAAAAATATCTCTGATGTGAAAACCAATTTATCGAATCAGGAAGTTTATCTGGATTCTGCGACTGAAAGCCTGCAACGTATTCGTGAGCTGGTGCTTTGGGGCGCGAATGGCTCCCTGAGTACCAGTGACAGAAACGGGATGGTTACAGAGCTGAACAGCTTACGGGAAGGGTTGATCACAGCATTTAATGCGCAGGATGAAGCCGGGCATTACCTCTTCTCGGGTACCAAAACGGATACCGCCTCTATCGCTGAGGTCTCTGGCAGCTATGTATTACAGGGAAACAGCGATAAACGGCTGGTGACTGTGGCCAAAGGGGTCAATGTTGAATCGAATAAGACGTCTGCCGAGATTCTTGACCTGGGTGGTGGTGACAATATTTTAAATCATATTGATGCCATCATTGCCGAGTTTGAAACACCAACGGCCAATTTCCGGACTGAAGTGGAAACAACACTGACGGCGGTTGACAGCACATCGGCTCAGGTATTAGGTGCTCTGACTGAAATTGGTGGTCAGATTAAAAACCTGGAAATGATGTCGGGTGCACACAGTGAAAATAAACTGTTCGTCGATAAAATCTCGAACGATTTATCGGCGCTGGATTATGGTGAAGCATCGGTCAGGCTGAATAATTATATGGCGGCTCTGAAAGCAACGCAGGCGAGCTATACCAAGATAAACGACCTGTCCCTGTTTGATCGGTTGTAGGATTTGATGTTATGGCAGTAAGTACGGTTGAAGTCAGGGCACATGGGATTCGGCTGACAGGGCAGGGACAAACCTCAATTTCGCCTTCCCGTGCGTCAGACACAGGCGTTTCTGCACTCAGAGGCTATCGCCAGCCGAAAGCAGAAGTGTCTTCTTATTCTCTGTCTGGTGTGATGCTGACACAAGGTCAGCAGCATGCAACATCGGTTCAGATTGCCACCCAGACACTTCAGTCTGTCGGCAAGACGCTGACCGGGATCAAACGTACGCTGACCCCGGCGTTGCAATATGGGGTGAATGCATCTTCCTCTGCTTCCCTGAAAGAAAGTTTGTCGGCAGCGAAAGCACAGATCACTCAGGTGTTAGAACAAGCCCGGTTTGACGGGAAACGGGTTGTTGATAATGAACTCCGTTTGAAACTTGATCGTGCCGATATCCGGCGTTTTTCTGTGCCGGGTCTGAATATCAACCGCTCGACAGACAAAGCCGAACAGATCCGGCTGGATTTTCCGCAGGGTGGTTCCGTGATGATTCAGTTTGATGGCCAGTCTGACGGGCAAAAAGCAGTGAAAATGCTGGATCGCAGCCTCCTGCCTATGGGGATGCGGGCTTCTGTCAGTGAGAACGGTGATATCATTTTTGAGGCGAAAGAGTCATCGTATCAACAGATGCAACAGAAAGTGATGGTGAGCGGCCAGGGATATCGTTTCCCGGCTGGTCAGCCGAATGCACTGACGCTGAAATCAGAACCTGATGGCATTGCGGAGCTGAAGTTTGATTTAAGCTCACGGGATGGCATTAAGAAGACCATCAGCAGCGTGAATCAACACTTGCAGCAAGTCCAGTCCAGCCTTCAGGATGCCCGCCAGTTCTATACAGACTTAAGCGCACAAATGAATAGTTTGCGTTCGGAAACGCAGACAATTTCCGGCGCAGAAACAGAACAGATGCTGACCAGTTTTTCAGCCGCCTCCCAGCGTTTCACCTCGGTGTATCAGGCATTAAATGCACAAGCGAATGTTCGTCGTCATACAGTGGTTGCCTTGCTTCGCTGATCACGCTTCGTCTGTTCTGAAATCAGATTCTTGTTTGTTTTGCCAGCATTGATTTTGCTGGCTTTTTTTGTTGCGATATATTGATATTCAGGATGTCTCAGGCGGCGGAGAATTTTATGATTAAGGCGGTTTACTTTGATCTGGACAATACCCTGGTTGATCGTGATGCCAGTATTGATGCGTTTTCCCGGATTTTTATCGAACATTATTCTCACAGACTCAGGAACCCATCGGTCAAACAAATTTCAACCATCATTAAACAAACAGATAACGGTGGTTATCTGGCTGAAGATTCACCTTATCAAAAGATTTGGCAAGCGATTGGCGCAGAACTCTGCCGGCAGGCTGACTGGATCAAGCCGGTTCTGGCATCAGAAGTATCAACATTCTGGAGAACTGAGTTTCCCGGAAATACGGTAGAAATGCCGGGCGTGGAGCAATTAGTCAGGCAACTGGTTCAGTCTGGTTATCATGTCGGGATAATTTCCAATGGTGCGGAATCGAGCCGCCGGGCAACATTAGCTGCGACGTCACTGAATACGTTGATTTTGCAGATGGTGAGTTCCGGACAATTTGGCGTCAGTAAACCCGATCCCTCCATCTTTACTGATACCGTGCAGGATGCCGGTTTTTTATGTGGCGAATGTGTGTATATCGGTGATCATCCGGAGAAAGATATTTGTGGTGCGATGAACGCTGGTATGCATGCGATTTATTTCTCCGGCTTTCATCCGGATATATCAGTGCCAGAGGGTGCACCCGTGATACATCATCTGAGTGACGTGATTCCGGCGCTTAACCGTATTCAGACAAACAAGGAAGAAAATGATGCCGGGCAACACGAGAATCTTTTCCTTAAACCAGAAAGAAGAAATACAAAAAGCAGATAAATGCCAGTAAAGTTGCCGAAAGTGTCGGGTAGATAATATAAGTGTCCCGGCGCCGGGTTCTCTGGAAACAAAGGAAAGTCAGCAGAACATTATAAATCACCAGCAACAGACTAATACCGGTGCCGCCACTCAGAGTCAGGCTGGAAAGCTGGGTGAGAAATAGTGTTAACAAACCATAATCAACAACAATCAGCCACAGAAAAAATTTCTGCATGCCATTTTTCTTATTCGTTTCAACCGTTTGTTGATAGTGATGGTACATAAAGCGCTCGGTGTTCAGTTATTTTGTGAAACAGGGAGTCCTGTCCCGCTGCTCTGCGGGCAGCGCAGCGGGATATGCGTATGATGTTAATGCACTATAGTTTTAGATTTTCTTTTTTGGTTCTTTTTGAGTTTGTTCTGAAAGTATAGGATATTTAATCGTCTCCTGCCGGATAACAGGTTGATTAAAATGCGCTTTATCCTGTGCTTTTTTCAGTTCACTATCTTTTTGATCACCAAAAAAGGTCTCAAGCACGGCCGCCGCCGGGGTTGTCAGGACAAATAATTCGATACGGCGGTTGGCGCTCGAATCGGGCTGATCCGGATTGAGAAGCGCGCGATCAGACATGCCGGTTACCTGAAGAACACGCTCATCTGGCATGCCGCCTGCAACCAGCGTTTGTCTGGCGATATCAGCCCGGTTTGCAGAAAGCTCCCAGTTGCTTTTGTTACTGATGGTCTTTTTAAACGGGGTCGAATCCGTATGACCACTGATGATGATTGGGTTTTGAACCCGCTGAAAAACAGGGGCCAGAGCGAGCAATAAGTCCTCAAAATAGGGGGTCAGTTCGGTTCCGCCCCGGCTGAACATATGCTGCTTGTAATCATCCTGAAGCACAATCCGTAAACCTTGTGGGGTCACGGTAACATTGACATTGCCCTGAGCACTGATCTGTTTGACCAGTTCCTCAATCACTTTTGCCAGTAAGGTGAGTTGCTCTTGCGTATCAAATGTACCGGGAATCAAAGCATCCGATTCCGGCCCTTCACCATTACCATTAAAAAATGAATTCACAATATGTCTGGCTGCATGGGTATCCGGTACTGAAGACTGAGACTTCAGATCGATCGGAGAGATACTTTGTGACGTATCAAAAGGGTTGCCGTAGCTCTGCTCGAAAACACTGGTATCATTCAGATATGCAACGATCGCTTTCCTTTCATCCTGATCCACAACCTGCATAACCCACAGCACCAGAAACAGCGCCATCAGTGCAATCATAAAATCGGCGAATGCGACTTTCCAGGCACCGCCGTGATGTGCATCTTCATGGCTGCGACTCGTGCGCTTGAATACCACATGCTCTTGCTTTTGTATTATCCCTCCTGCTCAGCCAGCCACTGCTCCATTTGATTGAAGGTGGGTTTGATGTCCAGCTGAATGTGTTTTCGACCTGCATCAATGGCAAGCAGCGTTGGTTTTTTCGCAACATAAGCGACCAGCGTCGCACGGACGCATTCGAATGCCGACATGTCGCGTTTGACCCGCTGTGCCATGGCGTTACTGGCCGGATCAAGACAGCAGTAACAGCCAAAGATACCAACAAACGTACCAACCAGTGCCGCGGCTACATGGTAACCAATCAGCGCGATAGAACCATCGATAGACTGCATGGTGATGATGATTCCGCCTACAGCCGCGAGAATACCAAATCCGGGTAATGCCTCTGCGGTACGTTGCATTGAACGGGATGGTTGCAGAAGATCGTTTTGAATCGCTTCAATCTCCTGCTCAAGCAATCCCTCTAATTCATGAGGCGACATTTGTCCCATTGCCATTAAACGTAAATTGTCGGTAATGAAAGAAACAAGACGGTAATCACCGGAAACCCGTTGATAACGATTAAATAAGTCACTTTCTTCAGGAGCTTCAATATGCTTATCAAGGGATTTGAATCCCCCGCTGCGAACCGTTTCCAGTAAGATTTGTAAAACGGCCATCAGCTCCATGTAATACAGCTGTTCGTCTTTAGGTTGGGAAACCAGCATTCCCAGCTGGCGACGCATTTCTTTGAGAACCTGCGGTGGGTTACCAATGATGACAGAACCGAGTGCGGCACCGACAATGATCATGATCTCAGCCGGTTGCCAGATGGCAAGTAGTCTGCCGCCGGCCCACATATATCCGCCAAAGACACACATCAAAACGATGATTGCACCTAGAAATTTTTGCATGACTGACTCCTAAAGGGACAAATAGTGATTAAGTTGTTTGAGCGCCTGTTTATGTAACTGACAGATGCGGGGCGGCGTCAGATTGAGGACCAGCGCAATTTCCTGAAGATTGAGTTCATGTTGGTAAAACAGCGTCAGCAATAGCTGATCCCGCGTGGAGAGCTTACCAAGAGCCTGTTCCAGGCTGCGGCGGATATGTTCATGTTCCATCCCTTCGTATTGTTCATCAATATGACTTTCCAGTCCGTTTTCAAGCAGTTGATCGAGACTTTGAATTTCACCGGCCAGAGAGGCATTTAACCGGTCATAGTAATCCTGTTCATCGGTGCCGAGTGCC